>DATAOY010000077.1:0-25730 GCA_036265495.1 Nocardioides sp.
CTCCGCGAGGGCGACGCCGAGCACCCGCCGCTCTCGGCGACGTCGGCGGGCCGCACGGTCGTGGCGGTCCGGGGCTTCCACAGGTTCTGCGTCGCGGACGGGCTCGCGGGGCACGACCCCGCGGCGGCCGTCCGTCCGCCGGCACCGGCCCGGCGCCTGCCGAAGGCACTGCCCCTCGCCGACGTCGAGTCGATCCTGGACGCCGCAGGCGCGGCCGGTACGACGCTCGCCCTGCGTGACCGGGCGCTGCTCGAGGTGCTCTACGGCACCGGCGCGCGGATCAGCGAGGCGGTCGGGCTCGACGTGGACGACGTGGACCGGGTCGACGCCACGGTGCTGCTGCGCGGCAAGGGGGGCAAGGAGCGGCTCGTCCCGGTCGGCTCCTTCGCGCTCGCTGCCGTCGACGCCTATCTGACGCGGGCGCGGCCGGAGCTCGCGTCGGCGGGCAACCCGGATCTGGCCGGAGCCCTCTTCCTCAACGCCCGGGGCGGTCGGCTCTCGCGCCAGTCCGCCTGGAGCGTGCTGGTGAAGGCCGCTGAGCGAGCGGGGGTGACGCGTGACGTTTCCCCGCATACGCTGAGACATTCGTTCGCTACGCATCTGCTCGAGGGGGGAGCAGACGTGCGAGTGGTCCAGGAGCTTCTGGGCCACGCCTCGGTGACGACCACCCAGATCTACACGCTGGTCACCGTGGACAACCTGAGGGAGGTGTTCGCAGCTGCTCACCCACGTGCGCGCTGAGCGCCAACCTAGTCATTTCGGGCCATGGTCGCCCCCCGTTGGGCCTACTTCTTTGCCAATAGCATCTCGTCGATCCGATCGGACTCCTATCGTGGCAGCGCCGGGCGGCACAGCCCGACCATCGCTGACCTCGGTCGGAGATGCGGGTTCGACTCGATTCTCTCTGGAGTACCGTTGAGAAAGATTCGCCGTGACGCCACCTCGGGCGCGTTCTCAGCCTTTCGTGTGTCTGAGTGGTCGGTCCGCCGCAAGGTCGTGGCCGTGCTCGCGATCCCCGTCATCCTGGCGGCCGTGTTCGGCGGTCTCCGCGTCTCCACCGAGCTCTCGGACGCCAACGGGTACTCGACGAACCAGCAGCAGGCGAGCGTGCTCGGGCCCGCCATCAGCTACCTGACCGCCACCGAGCGTCTCGCGCTCCCGTCGGACCTGTCCGCCAAGATCGGTGAGGAGCAGGGCGACGCCAAGGCGGCGTACTCCACGGCCTCGACGAACCTCAAGCAGGCGGCGGCGAACGCCGAGCTCAGCAGCGAGCAGAGCTCCTACGTGACGAACATGCTCCAGATCGGCGGGACCCTGGAGAGCGGCTCGGGCACCGGCATCACCGCGACCGCGCCGGTGCAGCTGAGCGATATGAACCGGCTGACGACCGAGCTGATCAACTCGACCCTGAACACGCAAGGCACCCCGGACCCGAAGGTGCAGGCCCTGGTCCAGTCGCTCGACGGCCGGCTCTCGCTGGTCAAGCAGCAGCTGTTGATCCAGAGCAACGACCAGCAGTCCTCGCTCCTCGGAGCGGTGTGGCTCGCGGCCGAGATCGGCGTCGAGGGCACGGCTCTCGACAACCTGAAGGGCGTCCTCACCGGCCGCCGCATCTCTCTGCTCACCGCCGCCAACGGCACCCGCCTGGGTCTGGCCACGAGCAACAAGGTCTCCGACCTCGCGGCCACGCCCAAGATGTTCGCGGTGTACGACGGCCTCGACCAGCGACTGCTCGGCAACATCCAGACCAAGGTGGCGGCGAGCGCCTCCCAGTCCAAGTCGCGGGCCCTGACGGACGCGGCGATCATCCTCACCGCCCTGCTCGCCTCGCTGCTGCTGGCCCTGTTCGTTGCGCGCGCCCTGATCGTGCCGCTGCGCAAGGTGCGGGCCGGTGCGCTCGAGGTCGCCAACGAGCAGCTGCCCGAGACCGTCGCCCGGATCCGGGCCGGCAAGGCGCCCGAGGACATCACCCCGATCCCCGTGCACAGCCACGAGGAGCTCGGCCAGCTGGCTCGCGCGGTCGACGACATGCACAAGCAAGCGGTCAACCTGGCCACCGGCGAGGCCCAGCTGCGTACCCAGGTCGGCGCCATGTTCGTGACGCTCTCGCGTCGCAACACCACGCTGGTCAACCAGCAGCTGGCCCTGATCGAGTCGCTGGAGCAGGACGAGGAGGACCCGCAGCGCCTCGAGCAGCTGTTCAGCCTCGACCACCTGGCGACCCGTATGCGCAGGACCGCCGAGAGCCTGGTGATCCTCGGTGGTGCCGAGGGTCGTACGGCGGGCTTCGAGGAGCTCAGCGTCTCTGACGTCATCCACGCCGCCGTCTCGGAGGTCCAGGACTACCAGCGGGTGCGGATCGACGTCGCGCCCGACCGGTTGATCGTCGGCCGTGCCGCTTCCGACATCGTGCACCTGATGGCGGAGCTCATCGACAACGCCCTGTCCTACTCGCCTCCGGGCAGCCCGGTCACCATCCAGGCGGCCGAGGAGGGCGGCAAGGTCGAGATCGAGATCATCGACAACGGCCTGGGGATGGCCGGCGACGCCCTCGCCCAGGCCAACGAATCGCTCAAGACCGGGGGCGAGGTCACCGTCGACACCGCCCGCCGGATGGGACTGTTCGTGGTGAGCCGTCTGGCCGAGGAGCACGGCCTCCGGGTCAAGCTGCGCCGGAACGCCAACGGCGGCGGCATCATCGCCTCGATCGTCCTGCCGTCCGACGTGCTGGTCCAGGACGGTACGGTCGAGCACGTCTCGGTCCTCGATGCACCGGAGACGGTCGCGGAGCCGGTCGCCCCGGTCGTCGACGAGGAGCCCGAGGAGGAGTACGACCCCTACCTCGAGCGCATCGAGGACGCGATCGCAGCGGTCACCGGCCTGCCGCGTCGCCGTCCCGGCCAGGCCGCGCCGCAACCTCAGCCCGCGGCCCCGGCCGCATCCGTCGGGATGTTCGACGCCGCCCCGAGCCCGGAGCTGCCGGCCGGGTTCGAGCCGACCGAGCTGCCCAGCCTGACCGACGACCGGTCCGAGGGCGAGGAGCGCGAGGCCATCGCACTCCCGACGGCCGTTCGCGAGGACGCCGATGAGGCCCTGGCCGCGGTCGTGACGCCCGACTTCGGAGCCGAGCGGCAGCCCGCCGAGATCGAGGACGACGTCGTGGCCGAGGCGCCCGAGCCGGCGGCGGAGGAGGAGCCGGAGCAGGTCACCGCCTGGTCCGACGAGCCGGCCGATGCGCCCGAGCACATCGGTACCTGGTCGGAGGAGTCCGCCGCCGAGCTCGAGCCGATGCATCAGCACATGGCCGAGCACATGGCCGAGTACGAGGCCGAGCACGAGGCCGAGCAGGTGACGGCGCCGGAACCGGTCGAGGCACGGGATCCGGTCTCGGAGCCCGTCGACGCCGAGCCGATCGTCGCCGCTGCCGACACGGCGGAGGAGGCACCGGGCACGGAGGCCCCGATCCGGCTGCAGATCCGTCGCCCGCTGTCCGCCGCGCCCGCGGCCACCGCCCTCGAGGGAGACTTCGTCGACGACACCGCGCAGTCCGACGACTCGCCCATCTTCGGTCAGCTCCGCTCCAACTGGCTCAGCGACGAGGACGAGGAGGAGGAGGCCTGGACGGCGAGCGAGGTCGACCAGGGCTGGACCGCGGCCGAGCGTGCCGAGAGCGCCGACTCCGACGGCACCACGCGTGCCGGTCTGCCGGTACGCCGTCCGGGCGGCCGTCTGGTTCCCGGTGGCCTGTCCCAAGACCCCGCGAAGGTCGTCCGTGACCCGGAGGCCATTCGCAACCGCCTCGCCGCGCATGCGGCCGGCGTGTCCCGCGGCCGTGCGGCCGCGGCGGCGCAACCCTTCACCGACGACTACGCGCACGAGGAGACTGGACCAGCATGACCGAGAGCCTCCAGGCAGAGATGACCGCCGTCGAGACCGAGTCCCGTGAGCTCGACTGGGTTGTGAACCGCTTCGTCGACAGCGTTCCTGGCGCGGCTCACGCCGTACTGGTGTCCGCGGACGGCCTGCTGATGGCCGCCAGCGGCCGGCTGCCGGCCGACCGTGCCGAGCAGGTGGCGGCGGTCTCGTCCGGACTGGCCAGCCTGGCCACCGGTGCCGCGCGCCTGTTCGAGGGCGGCGCGGTGTTGCAGACCATCGTCGAGATGGAGAACGGCTTCATGCTCCTGATGAGCGTGGGTGACGGGTCACACCTCGCGGTGCTGACCCAGGCCACGGCCGACATCGGCCAGGTGGGCTACGAGATGGCCCTCCTCGTCGAGCGTGTCGGTCAGATGGTCCAGGCCCAGGCTCGTGGGCATGGGGTGTAGGGGGGATGACATGGCAGACGAGCCCGACGTCGAGCAGATGCACGCCAGCCCGCCGGCTGCACGCATCGTCCGACCGTACGCACTGACAGCGGGACGCACCCGCACCGCGGTCGACCTCCCACTGGAGGCGACGCTGCGGTTGGACACCAGCGCCATGCGCCGTGCGTGGGCCGACGACGTCCAGGGGAAGATCATCGGGGTCCTCGACACCCGATCGGTCGCCGAGGTCTCGGCCTTGGTGAAACGCCCCATCGGCGTCGTTCGCGTGCTGCTCGGAGATCTCGTCCAGCAGGGATACGTCCACGTACAGGCGACCCTGACCGAGACCTCCACCGATGACGAACGCTTCGACCTCCTCGAAAGGACCCTCCGTGGACTCCGTGCCCTCTAACGGCAGCCGCACCGCCGCCTCGACGAAGATCGTCATCGCCGGCGGCTTCGGCGTCGGCAAGACCACCCTGGTGGGCTCCGTCTCGGAGATCGTGCCTCTCCGTACCGAGGCCCTGGTCACCAACGAGTCTGTGGGCGTCGACGACCTGGCTCAGACCCCCGCCAAATCGACGACCACGGTCGCGATGGACTTCGGCCGGATCACCCTCGCCGAGGACCTCGTCCTCTACCTGTTCGGGACCCCCGGGCAGAAGCGCTTCTGGTTCATGTGGGACGACCTGGTGCGAGGTGCGATCGGCGCCATCGTGCTGGTCGACACCGCGCGGCTGGACGCGGCGTTCGCCCCGCTGGACTACTTCGAGTCGAAGAACGTGCCGTTCATCGTCGCGATCAACGAGTTCGAGGGCAGCTCGCGGTACCCGCTGCATGAGATCGCCGAGGCCCTCGCGCTGCGGGACGACGTACCGCTGATCACCGTCGACGCGCGGGACCGCGACTCGGCCAAGCGGGCACTCATCCGGATCACGGAGTTCGCTCTCACCCGACTCGCCACGGCGCAGCGCACGGCCTGACCTCTCCCGCCCCGGGTGGGAGCGAGCGCCCGCCTCACCCGCCGAGATGACGTACGTCGTACCGACCATCGGCGAAGCCCTGCCGGACGACCTTCTTGTCGAACTTGCCGACCGACGTGCGGGGCACCTGGTCGATGAACGCCCACGCGTCGGGCAGCTGCCACTTCGCGAACGACCGGGCGAGGTGGTCGCGGAGGTCCTCTGCGGTCACGGTCGCGCCCTCACGGACGACGACGGTGGCCAGCGGGCGCTCCTGCCACTTCTCGTCGGGGATGCCCACGACCGCTGCCTCGACGACATCCGGGTGACCCATCAGGGCGTTCTCGAGGTCGACCGACGAGATCCACTCGCCGCCGGACTTGATCACGTCCTTGGCCCGGTCGCTGAGGGTGATGTAGCCGAGCGGGTCGAGGTGCCCGACGTCGCCGGTCCGAAGCCATCCGTCGTGGAACTTCTGCTCCGCTTCGGGATCGTCGGGGTGGTAGTAGCCGCCGGTGACCCATGGTCCCCGGACCTCGAGCTCCCCCACGGAGGTCCCGTCCCAGGGCAGGGTACGGCCGTCGTCACCCACGATCCGGCCCTCGACACCGCAGAGCAGCCGGCCCTGGGTACCCCGGTAGGCCCATTGGGCGTCGCCCTCGACTCCGGCCGGGACCAGGCCGGCGGAGGCGACCGGCGAGGTCTCGGTCATGCCCCAGGCCTGACGGATGTGGAGGCCGTGGCGCTCCTCGAGACCCTGTTGGAGCGAGACGGGCACGGCCGAGCCGCCACAGAGGATCAGGCGCAGCGAGTCGAGCCGGATGCCGTCGTGGCCGTCGAGGTAGGCCAGCACGTCGTTCCACACCGTCGGGACCGCACCCGAGACGGTGGGTCGGCTGGCCCGGATGAAGCGGACGAGCGGCTCGGCCTGCAGCCAGCGGTCGGGCATGCACAACGACGCGCCCGTCATCACCGCGGCGTACGCCAGGCCCCAGGCGTTCGCGTGGAACATCGGGACGATCGGCAGCACCCGGTCATGGAAGTCGAGGCCGGCGGCGTTGCCCGTGCTCACCGCCAGGGAGTGCAACCACGCGGACCGGTGGCTGTAGACGACCCCCTTCGGGTTGCCCGTCGTGCCGCTGGTGTAGCACATCGCCGCAGCGGAGCGCTCGTCGACCTCCGGCCACTCGAAGGTGTCGGGCTGGTCGGCGAGCGCGTCCTCGTACAGCAGCACCTCCTTGCCGGTGGCACGCAGCGAGTCCAGGTCGGCACCGGCCGCGTCGGGTCCGGAGACGAGGACGTGGGTGACGGACTCGAGCTTCGGCAGCTCCTTGGCGAACAGGGGGACCAGGGTGTCGTCGACGATCACCACTCGGTCCTCGGCGTGGTTGGCGATGTAGACCAGCTGCTCGGGGAAGAGCCGGATGTTCAGCGTGTGCAGCACCGCACCCATCGCCGGGACGGCGAGGTACGCCTCGAGGTGTTCGGCGTTGTTCCACATGAACGTCGCGACGCGCTGGTCGCCGTCGACACCGAGGCCCCGCAGGCCGTGGGCGAGCCGCGCCGCTCGCCGGCCGACATCGGCGTACGAGCGGCTGCGCGTGCCGTCCGTGGTCGCGGTGACCACCTCGGAGTCGCCGTGCACGGACGAGCCGTGTGCCAGGACCGAGCCGATCGTGAGCTGGGCGTCCTGCATGGTGCTCTTCACGGGCGTCTCCTCGCGATCGGCGGACGTGTCGCTCACATCTTGCATCCGCGCGGGTCACCGCGCACCTGCTTCCTATGCTGGCGGCGTGACGATCGCGCTCCGCCTCCTCGACGAGGTGTCGTACGGCGGCGAGCCCATCGCCGGCGGGCGCTCGGCCGACCTCCTGGCCGCCCTGGCCCTGCACCGGTCCGGCCTGTCCGACGCGCGGCTGCTCGCGGAGGTGTGGGCCGAGCAGGCGCCGAACCCCAAGGCACTGCAGGTACAGGTCTCCCGGGTCCGCGCGCAGTGCGGGGCGGGCGTCGTCGAGCGGTACGACGGCAGGTACCGGCTCGTGCTGCCCGAGGACTCCGTCGACGCCTGGCTGGTCGGGTCCCTGGTGGAGGCGGCTCGCAAGGCACTTCTGGACGACCCGCAGCAGGCGCTGGCGCATGCGGTCGCCGCCGACGGCCTGATGTGCGGGCTGGCGTCGGTGGACGGCGCCGGCCCGCTGGCCGACGTGCGCCGACGCGTGCTGGCGCTCGGGCCGGGCCTGGCCCGCACGCACGCCCTGGCGTTGGCGCGCTCCGGTCGCGACGCGGAGGCGGTCGCCGGACTGCAGCGCGCCCACGCCGCCGATCCGGACGACGCCGAGGTGCTCGAGTCTCTGCTGCGCGCCGAGGCCGCCTCGGCCGGAGCGCCGGCGGCCCTGGTGCGGTACGACGCGTACCGCCGCCACCTGGCCGACCGGCTCGGCGTGGACCCCGACCCGGCGCTGCAGCGGGTGCACCGGGAGCTGCTGGCCTCCGACGACCCGGTCCGCAGCGGGGTGCGATACGACCCCGACGAGCTGCTCGGC
This sequence comes from Nocardioides sp., assembly GCA_036265495.1. GTDB lineage: Bacteria > Actinomycetota > Actinomycetes > Propionibacteriales > Nocardioidaceae > Nocardioides. The sequence goes on from DATAOY010000077.1 coordinate 7,810, forward strand.
CGGGCCGAGGACCTCGCCGGCCTGCGCTCGCTCGTGCGCGGCGGCCGGCTGACGACGATCCTCGGCCCGGGAGGGCTCGGGAAGACGCGGGTCGCGCACGTCCTCGCCCGCGAGGCCACCCAGCCGCGGGTGCACTTCGTGGAGCTGGTCGGCATCTCCTCACCCGAGGACGTGGTCTCGGAGGTCGGCTCGGCGCTGGGCGTCCGGCACTCGGTGACCGGCCGGCGCACCCTCACGCCCGCCCAGCAGGCCGACGTGCGTGCCCGGATCGCCCAGGAGCTCGACTCCGTGCCGACCCTGCTCGTGCTCGACAACTGCGAGCACGTGCTGGACGCGGCCGCGTCGCTGGTCGCGTTCCTGCTGGTGACCACGCGCGACCTCCGGGTGGTGACGACCAGCCGCGCTCCGCTCGGGATCGCCGCCGAACGGGTCTTTCCCCTCAGTCAGCTGGCGACCGCCGACGGCGCCGAGCTCTTCCGGCGCCGGGCGGTCGCCGTACGCCCCGATGCCGAGCTGCCGGACGGCGTGGTGGCCGAGATCGTGGCGCGGCTCGACGGGCTGCCGCTCGCCCTCGAGCTCGCGGCTGCCCGCGTGCGCAGCATGTCCGCCGACGAGGTACGGCGTGCCCTCGACGACCGCTTCGCGGTGCTGCGCAGCCGCGACCGCTCCGCACCGGCCAGGCATCAGACCCTGACCGCGGTGATCGCCTGGTCATGGGACCTGCTGACGAAGGACGAGCAGCGGGCCTTCGCCTGGCTCTCGGTCTTCCAGGACGGGTTCTCCCTCGACGGGGCTCGGGACCTGCTCGGCCCCGACGGCCCCGACCTGGTGGAGAGCCTGGTCGGCCAGTCGCTGCTGACGGTCGGTGAGCAGCGCGGTGCCGCTCGCTACCGGATGCTCGAGACCGTGCGCGAGTTCGGGGCGCTCCGTCTCGCGGAGGTGGGCGAGGTGATGCCGGCCCACGAGGCCCTGACGACCTGGGCGGTGGGTCTCGCCGAGCGCGTGCGTCCCGACGTGTTCGGTCCGCGGCAGATCGAGATCGTGGATCTCCTCGACAGCGAAGAGGCCAACCTCGCCGACGTCCTCCGCCAGCGACTGCTCGCCGGCGACGCGGAGCACGCCGTACCCCTGCTCGCCGCGCTCGGGGCGCTGTGGTCGGTGACCGGCAACTTCCCCCGCTTCGTCGCCATGGCCGACCTGGCCGAGCGACTGCTCCTCGACTGGGAGCCGCCCCCGGAGCTGGTCGAGGTCACCGGCGAGGCGGTCGCCCTGGTCCTGGTGCACCTCGGCTTCCTGCGGCCCGGCGGGGTCGAGGACCTGACCATGATCATGCGACGGCTCCCGGAGCCGTCACAGCCGTGGAGCCGGGTGGCCCGGGTGATGTTCGTCGATGCGGCCAGCCCCGACGACCGGCGTCAGGCGGTGCTCACCCTCACCCACGACGCCGACCTGCGAACGGTCGCCATGGCCTGGCAGTGGGCCGCGATCCTCGCGGAGAACGAGGGCGCGCTCGACCAGGCCAGGGAGTACGTCGACCGAGCGCTGGCGCTCGCGGACGAGCGGACCACCTCGTGGGAGATCGCCTCGCTGAACACCCAGGCCGCGATGCTGGCGCTCAACGACGGCGACCACGAGCGCGCGGCGGCCCACGCGCGCAGGGCGATCCCGCTGCTCCACCGGCTCCACGCGGACGAGGACGCGTACAGCATGCGCGCCAGCCTGGCCCTGTCGGCGTTGCGGCAGGGTCGCCTCGCCGAGGCCGAGCAGCTGCTCGACGACATCGGCGAGCTTCCGAGCACCGACATGACCGCCGGCCTGGTGACGGCCCAGGTCAGGGCCGAGCTGCGACTGGTCCGCGGCGACGTGGAGGGCGGGCTCGCGGCGTTCGAGCGCTCACTGGTAGCCGTCCGTGACTGGGGGTTCGCCGGGCTGTCGACGCACGGGCTGGAGCCGTGGACCCTGATCGCGCTGGCCACGGATCTGGCCGCGCACGCACGCTTCGCACCGACGCCGGAGCACGCCGCCCGGGCCGACGAGCTCGCCGCGGAGAGCCGAGAGGTGCTGGCGAGGCTGCCCACGATCCCCGACGGCGCGATCGACTACCCGGTGACCGGGATGACCCTGGCGGCGCTGGGCGTCTGGGGTCTCACCCGGGCGGAACCGGACGGGCCGGACGGGCCGGACGGACCGAACGACCGGGTGGAGACGGCCGTGCGTCTCCTGGCCCTGGCCCAGGGGTTCGGCTACAACCGCTGGTTCCCGGTGCTCGCCTGGGGGCCGCTGACCGAGCTCGCAGAGAACGCAGCCCCCGGCCGGCTGGGCGCCGTCGTCCAGGAGTACGACGGCCGCCAGGGGCGGGAGCTGCGTGCCGAGGCCGAGCAGGTGCTGGCCTCGATCACCGGGTGGGGCCTCACATCTTCCGGGTGAAGCTGCGCACGGACAGCGGTGCGAAGATCGCCACCACGACCGCGCAGCCGAGGAACGCCCAGCCCGTGTCTGCGGTGATCTGGCCGTCGTTGGCCAGGTCACGGATCGCCGAGATGATGTGCGAGACCGGGTTGACGTCCGCGAAGGCCTGCAGCCAGTCCGGCATCGTGCTCGTCGGCACGAACGCGTTGGACAGGAAGGTCAGCGGGAACATCACCATCAAGGAGATGGCCTGGACGCCCTGGGCGCTCCGGCCGATGGTGCCGAACCAGGCGAAGATCCAGGCCATCGACCAGCCGGCGAAGATCGCGAACAGGATCGCGCCCACGACGCCGGGGACGCCACCGCCGGGGCGGTAGCCGAGGACGATGATCCCGGTCGCGAAGGTCAGCGTGCTGGCAATCGCATAGCGCAGCATGTCGGCGACCATCGGACCTGCCAACGGCGCGATCCGGGCGATCGGGAGCACCTTGAACCGGTCGAAGACACCCTTGTCCATGTCCTCTCGGAGCTGGACACCCGTGGCGACGCACGCGGTCAGCACGGTCTGGCCGACCAGCCCGGGGATGATCACCGGGTTGTACCCCTCCACGCTGCCGGCGACGGCGCCCCCGAAGATGCCCGCGAACATGGCGGTGAACAACAGCGGCTGGAGGGTCACGTCGAACATCTGCTCGAAGTTGCGGCGCATCTTCATGGTGGCCCGCCAGGCCAGGGTCATGGTCTGGCTGACGGTCTCGCGGGGCCCGACCCTGGTCGACAGGCCTTCGGCGGGGTTGCGCAGGGCGGTGGTGAGAGCGGTCATCGGACGGCCTCCAGCTCGGTTGACGCGGTGTCGGGTTGATCGTCGTCGCTCGTGGCGCCATGGCCGGTGAGGACCATGAAGACCTCGTCGAGCGACGGCTTCGCGACGTTGACGGAGTCGACGGCGATGCCGCGGTCGCGCAGCGTCACCAGGACGTCGACGGCCTGCTCGCTGCGCTCCAGGGGGAGGGACAGGCGGCGGGACTCGGGGGACAGGGTCGGCTGCTCGCCGAGCAGGCGAGCGGCGATCTCGGCGGCTGCCGGGATCTGGCCCGGGTCGACCAGGCTCAAGGTGAGCGTCGACAGGCCGACCGATGCCTTCAGCTCGTCGGAGGTGCCCTCGGCGACCTTCACGCCGTGGTCGATCACCGCGATCCGGTCGGCCAGCTGGTCGGCCTCATCGAGGTACTGCGTGGTCAGCAGCACGGTGCACCCGTTGGCGACCAGGTCCCGGATCGTGTCCCACATCTGGCCGCGGGTGCGGGGGTCGAGACCGGTGGTCGGCTCGTCGAGGAAGATCAGCGGCGGGCGGGTGATCAGGCTGGCGGCCAGGTCGAGCCGCCGCCGCATGCCGCCCGAGAACCGAGAGATCGGCTTGCTCGCCGCCTCGGTCAGGTCGAACTGCTCGAGCAGGGTCGCCGCGGTCGACCGGGCCTTCGGCTTGGGGATCCCCTGGAGCCGGGCGAAGAGGAGCAGGTTCTCGGTGGCGGTCAGGTTCTCGTCGACCGACGCGTACTGTCCGGTGACGCCCAGCAGCTGACGCACGAGGTGCGGCTCACGGCGTACGTCGTGACCGAAGATCTCGCCGCGGCCGCCGTCGATCGGCAGCAGGGTCGCGAGCATCTTCAGCATGGTGGTCTTCCCGGCCCCGTTCGGGCCGAGGACCCCGAAGACCTGGCCCTGGCGGATCTCGAGGTCGACGTGGTCGACGGCACGCTGGGCGCCGAAGTTCTTGACCAGGCCCTCGGCCCGGACTGCGGGTGTGGTCTCGTTCATGGGTCCAGCATGTCCCGGAGCGGTTTCAGGGCGGTTTCAGCGCACCTACGCCGGCTTTCACGAGCCGCCCGTGCCCGGTGGCTAGCCTGAGCGCATGGCCGAGGTCCGTTCGCGCCGCGCGCGTGCCCCTCGCTGGGAGCCGCTCACGGTCGGCATCGACATCGGCGGCACGAAGGTGCTCGGTGCCGTGGTCGATGCCGCCGGTGAGGTCGTCGCCCTGGACCGCCGACCGACGGAGGGGCACGACGTCTCGAAGGTCGAGGACACGATCGTCGACGTGGTCGCCGGCTTCGCCCGACAGTACGACGTGGCCGCGGTCGGTATCGGCGCCGCGGGTTTCGTCGACGTGACCAGGACCGTGGTGATGTTCTCGCCGCACCTCAACTGGCGTCGTGAGCCGTTGCGGGCGCGGGTCGCCGAGCGGGTGCGGCTCCCCGTCGTGGTCGACAACGACGCCAACACGGCCGCGCTCGCCGAGTGCCGCTTCGGTGCCGGCCGGGGCCACCGCTTCGTGCTCTGCGCGACCCTGGGCACGGGCATCGGCGGTGCCCTGGTGCTCGACAACCGCGTCTACCGCGGAGCCAACGGCATGGCGGGGGAGTTCGGCCACATGCAGGTCGTGCCCGACGGGCACCGGTGCGAGTGCGGCAACCGCGGCTGCTGGGAGCAGTACGCCTCGGGCAACGCCCTGGTGCGCGAGGCGCGCGAGCTCGTGCGGTCGACGTCGCCGATGGCCCGCCACCTCCGCTCGGTCGTGGACGGCGACGCGGACGCGCTCGACGGCCCCCAGATCACCCAGGCGGCCCGCGACGGTGATCCGCTCTCGATCGAGCTGATCGCCGACGTCGGCCGGTGGCTCGGCGTCGGGCTGGCCGGCATGGCCGCGGCCTTCGACCCCGGCTGCATCATCATCGGCGGCGGGCTGTCCGAGGCCGGCGACCTGTTGATCGACCCCACCCGGCAGGCGTTCTCCCGGTCGCTGACCGGCCGCGGCCACCGCGAGGAGCCGGTCATCGTCCGGGCCGCGCTCGGTCCGAACGCCGGCTTCATCGGGGCCGCGGACATGGCCCGGTCGGCGGCACGCCGGTCCCGGCGGGTCCGCCGTGCCCGTGACCGCCGGCCGCTTCGGCGCCTGTTCGAGCGCCCCGGGTCGTCCGAGACCCCGTAGCCGACCCGGTCCTGGTCCGGACCAGATGTGCACAGCCTTGTGCACAGGGAGGGGCCGGCTTGTGCACTTCCCGACTCGCTCGTGCACACGCTGTGCACAGATTTGGCCGGGTGCCTGGGGGAATCCCCGAACCGGTTGAGCTCCTTCGGCGCGCCCTCCTACAGTCACGCCGTACCTCGGGCACTATGTCGCAAAGTCGACAAATTGCTGAGCACACGACACCTGGAGAGCACACATGCCTGGGATCTTCTCGCGCGGCCAGTCCGGAGCCAACGCACCCGTGATACCGCCGAAGGTCCCGACTCCCGGTCCGGAGGCCCCGACCGAGGTGTCCGCCGAGGAGGCGGCGCTCCCCGTGACCGCCCCCGTGCCGATCGTCCGCCCCAGCGACCAGGAGCCGGTCGGGCCCGACCTCGACGAGGCCGGGGGCGGCATCGCGGTCGACGAGGTCGTGGCCGAAGTGGTGATCGGCCCCACGGGGCGGCCGGTGCCGGTGTTCCCCGACCCGAGGCCGCTGACGACCCACGGTCATGCCCGGGTGATCTCGATGTGCAACCAGAAGGGTGGGGTCGGCAAGACCACGACCACGATCAACCTCGGCGCCTCGCTGGCGGAGTTCGGCCGCAAGGTGCTGCTGGTCGACTTCGACCCGCAGGGCTCGCTGTCGGTCGGCCTCGGGCTGAACCCCCACGACATCGAGCTGACCGTCTACAACCTGCTGATGGACCGCAATGTCACCCTCGACGATGTCGTGGTGCCGTCCGGCGTCGCCGGGATGGACCTGCTGCCCTCCAACATCGACCTGTCCGCCGCGGAGGTCCAGCTCGTGCACGAGGTGGCGCGCGAGCAGACGCTCCAGCGGGTCCTCGGCCCGGCGATCGAGAACTACGACGTGATCCTGATCGACTGCCAGCCGTCCCTGGGCCTGCTCACGGTGAACGCGCTGACCGCCTCGGACGGCGTGATCGTGCCGCTCGAGTGCGAGTACTTCGCCCTCCGCGGCGTCGCCCTGCTCAAGACCACGATCGACAAGGTCCGCGAAAGGCTGAACCCGCGCCTGGAGATCGACGGGGTGCTCGGGACCATGTACGACGGCCGCACGCTGCACAGCCGCGAGGTCCTGGAGCGGCTGGTGCAGGCGTGGGGCGAGAAGGTGTTCCACACGGTGATCCGGCGGACCGTGAAGTTCTCGGACTCCACGGTCGCCGGTGAGCCGATCACGTCGTACGCCTCGACCTCGACCGGGGCCGACGCCTACCGACAGCTGGCCAAGGAGGTGGCGCTGCGGTGCCTCGACGCGTGAACCTGCCCGCCGCCGACGACCTCTTCCGCCCCACCGACCCGCAGCCGCACGGCGAGGTCGCCCCGGCCCCGGGCGAGCGTCGTGTGCGCGCCGTGCCGACCGCCGACCCGGCCGACGACGCGCGTCGCCGCCCGAGCGGCCGGGTGCGGCACGACGAGAAGATCACGATCTACGTCACCGCCGACGAGCTCGTGGATCTCGAGCACGCCCGGCTCGAGCTGCGCCGCCACCACGGCCTGGCCGTCGACCGCGGCCGGCTGGTGCGCGAGGCGGTCGCCCTGGTGCTCGCCGATCTCGAGGAGCACGGCCATGACAGCATGCTCGTGCAACGCCTGATCGAGGACTGATCCACCACCGATGACCGTCGCGACCGCGTCCGACCCCAGGGGGACGGAGGCTCTTACCGAGACCACCACGGAGGGCACCCATGCCTTCGAGGTGCGGCTCGACAACTTCGAGGGCCCCTTCGACCTGCTGCTGAGCCTGATCTCCAAGCACAAGCTGGACATCACCGAGGTCTCCCTGCACCAGGTGACCGACGAGTTCATCGCCCACGTGAAAGCCGGAGCGAGCTGGGACCTCGAGCAGACCTCGTCGTTCCTGCTCGTCGCCTCCACCCTGCTCGACCTCAAGTCGGCACGGCTGCTGCCGCAGGGCGAGATCGAGGACGAGGAGGACCTTGCGCTGCTCGAGGCGCGCGACCTGCTCTTCGCGCGGCTCCTGCAGTACCGCGCGTTCAAGCAGGTCGCGGCCGTGCTCGAGCACCGGCTGTCCGGCGAGGCGCTGCGCCATCCGCGTGTCGTCGGGCTGGAGGAGCGGTACGCCGGACTGCTGCCGGAGGTGCTGATCGGGATCGGACTGGAGGCGTTCGCGGGGCTCGCCGCCCGGGCGCTGGAGCCCAAGCCCGAGCTGGAGGTGTCGCTCCAGCACATCCACGCACCGGCGGTGTCCGTGCGCGAGCAGGCGGAGCTGGTGGCCGAGCGGCTGCGCCGTACCGGCACGATGACCTTCCGGGCGCTGTGCGGCGACGCCCCGGACACCCTGACCAGGGTCGCGAGGTTCCTGGCGCTGCTGGAGCTGTTCCGCGAGAACGTCGTGGCCTTCGACCAGGTCTCGCCGCTCGGGGAGCTGAGCGTGCGCTGGACCGGCGGCGCGGACGCCGAGGCGGTGTCGGAGCTCCGGATCGACGAGTTCGAGGGTGCCCCGGAGCCGCCGCGGGCCGAGCCCACCGACGTGCCCACCGACGAGACCGAGGATGCCGAGGAGGAGACCGGATGAGCGAGGACGTGCTGGAGGTCGCGGTCGCCGAGCTGCGCCCGTCGCTGGAGGCGCTGCTGATGATCGCCGACCAGCCGCTGGACGAGACGACGCTGGCGTCGGCCGTCGGCGCGCCGGTCCCGGACGTGACCACGGCGCTCACCGAGCTCGCCCGGGAGTACGCCGAGCAGGGGCGCGGCTTCGAGCTGCGCAACGTCGCCGGCGGCTGGCGCTACTACACGCGCGAGGAGTTCGCACCGGTGGTCGAGGCGTTCGTGCTCGACGGCCAGCAGGCGCGGCTCACCCAGGCGGCGCTCGAGACGTTGGCGGTGGTCGCCTACAAGCAGCCGGTCTCGCGGGCGCGGGTCTCCGCGATCCGTGGTGTGAACGTCGACGGCGTGATGCGCACCCTCCTCACCCGCGGGCTCGTCGAGGAGGCGGGGGAGGACCACTCGACCGGCGCCCACCTGTACCGCACGACGACCTACTTCCTCGAGCGGATCGGGGTCACCTCGCTCGACGAGCTGCCCGAGCTGGCGCCGTACCTGCCCGATCTGGACGACCTCGACGACCTCGAGGACGAGCTGGGTGGCTCGCCGGCGGTGGTCGCGACCGGCTCGACCGAGGACGCGTGAGCGGACCCGACCTGGACCGTGACCAGGACGGCCTCGTCCGGCTGCACAAGCTGCTGGCGCGCTCCGGCGTCGCCTCGCGGCGCAAGTGCGAGGAGCTCATGCTGGCCGGGGAGGTGACCGTCGACGGGGAACCGGTCACCCGCCTGGGCACGAAGGTCGACCCGACCGTCGCGGTGATCCGGGTGTCCGGGCGTCGGCTCCCACCCATGTCTCCGAACGTGTACCTGGTGCTCAACAAGCCGGTCGGCGTCACCTCCACCATGTCGGACCCGCACGCCGAGCGCACCCTCTCCGACCTCGTCGCGGACCGCCCGGAGCGGCTCTTCCACGTCGGGCGGCTCGACACCGACACCGCCGGTCTGCTGCTCCTCACCAACGACGGCGAGTTCGCCCAGCGCATGGCCCATCCGTCGTACGAGGTCGACAAGACCTACGTCGCGGCCGTTGCGGGCGTCGTCCAGCCCAGCACGATCAAGCAGCTCCTCGCGGGCGTGACGCTGGACGACGGCCCGGTCACCGTGTCGTCGGCGAGGCTGGTCGGTGGTCGCGGCACCCGCGACGGGTCGATCCTCGAACTGGTGATCCACGAGGGACGCAACCGGATCGTCCGCCGGCTGCTCGATCACGTGGGCCATCCCGTGCGCCAGCTGACGCGCACGGGCATCGGGCCGGTCGTGCTCGGGCGTCTCGGGGTCGGCGAGCTGCGCGAGCTGACCAACGACGAGCTCGGCGCCCTCCTGGACGCCGCCCGCCTCTGAGCGGTCGCCCGGTTAGGGTCGGGGCGTGGCGGTCAGGGCGGTGCGCGGAGCGACGCAGCTCGATGTCGACGAGCGCGAGCACATGCTCGCCCGGGTCACCGAGATGGTCACCGAGGTGATGGACGCCAACGGGTGGGACGTCGACGACTTCATCTCGATCATCTTCACCGCGACCACCGACCTGGTCTCGGAGTTCCCCGCCTACGCCGCACGGATGCTGGGGTTCACCGACGTACCGCTGATCTGTACGCGCGAGCTGGAGGTCGAGGGCTCGATGCCGCGGGTGGTGCGGATGATGGCGCACGTCGAGAGCGACCTGCCGCGGGCCGACATCACCCACGTCTACCTGCACGGCGCCGCCGCCCTGCGGCGCGACCTCGCCCGGGTCCGGACCGTGCCCGACACGCCGTTCACCGCCGAGCCCGATGAGTGAGGGCCTGCCGCAGCCGGTGCTGATCGTGGGCACCGGGCTGCTGGGAACCTCGCTCGGTCTGGCCCTGCGCCGCCGGGAGGTCGACGTGCTGCTCAGTGACCGCAACCCCGAGCACGTCCGCACCGCCAGCGGGCTGGGCGCCGGGCATCCGTACGCCGGTCAGCCGGTCGGTCTCGTCGTGGTGGCCGTGCCCCCCGACCACGTCGGCCCGGAGGTCGTCCGCGCCCTGGCCGAGACCGACGCCCTCGTCACCGACGTCGGCAGCGTGAAGACGGCGCCGCTGCGCGCGCTGGAGGGAGAGTCGAGCATCGAGCGGTACGCCGGAGGGCACCCGATGGCGGGCAGTGAGCGGTCGGGGCCGCTCGCGGCCACGCCGACCCTGTTCGACGGCCGGCCCTGGGCGGTGACTCCCCACGGTCGCTCGTCGGCCGAGGCGACCGCGGCGGTCGAGGAGCTGGCCCGCGTGGCCGGCGCGAGCGTCGTACGACTGAGTCCGGAGGAGCACGACGAGGCGGTCGCCCGGACCTCGCACCTGCCGCACCTGCTGTCCGTGCTGGTGGCCGGCCGCCTCGCGGATGCCCCGACCGACCATCTGGCGCTCAGCGGCCAGGGTGTCCGCGACGTCACCCGGGTCGCCGGGGGAGACCCGGCGCTCTGGCAGCAGATCGTGACCGGGAACGCCGCGGCGGTGGCCGGCCTGCTCACCCAGGTCCGCGATCAGCTCGACGTCCTGATCGACGCGGTCGCCACCGGAGACCGGGCCTCGCTCGGCGAGATCCTCGAGCGCGGGGTCGCCGGCTCCCGCGCGATCCCCGGCAAGCACGGCGGGCCGTCGCGTCCGACGGTGTCGGTCTTCGTGTCCCTGCCGGACCACCCCGGCGAGCTGGCCCGCCTGTTCGCGGACGCGGGTGCCAGCGAGGTCAACATCGAGGACGTCCACATCGACCACGACCCCGCCCGCGACACCGGACTGGTCGAGCTGGTGGTCGACCAGACCCGCGCCGACCACCTGCAGACCTCGCTCGGGGAGCGGGGCTGGGAGACCCATCGGTGAGGGTTCGGCGAATCACGTCCGGCCGCACCCGGCCACTAGTCTGAGCGCTTGGCCCGGCCCTCCCACCAGCAAGGACATCCCTGTGAGCGCACGCACCGGCGTGGTCGTCGCGATCGACGGTCCCTCCGGCTCGGGCAAGTCCAGTACGTCGCGCGGCGTCGCGACGCGGCTCGGCCTGCGCTACCTCGACACGGGGGCGATGTATCGCGCGATGACGTGGTGGATGCTGCGCCACGGGGTGCCGATCGACGATCCGGCGGCCGTCGGCGAGCGCTGCGGGGAGCCCGAGATCGCCACCGGTACCGATCCGGAGCATCCCACGATCACCGTCGACGGCACCGACGTCGCGGCCGCGATCCGCACCCCGGAGGTGACCGGTGCCGTTTCGCCGGTGAGCGCCGTACCGCAGGTGCGCGCCCGGCTGCTCGCGCTCCAGCACGCGGCCATCGATGGAGCGGTCGAGGGTCCCGGCATCGTGGTCGAGGGCCGCGACATCGGTGCCGTGGTCGCCCCGGACGCCGACGTGAAGGTCTTCCTGACCGCGGACGCCTCCGCCCGGGCCGCCCGCCGCGCCGCCGAGGAGGGTGGCAGCGACGTCGCCGCGACCGAGTCGTCCCTGCTCGCGCGCGACCGGATCGACTCCACCCGCACCGCCTCCCCGCTGACCATGGCCGAGGGTGCCGTCCACATCGACAGCACGCCGTACACCCTCGAGGAGGTCGTCGACCTCATCGCGGGGCTCGTCGAGGCCGCGAGACGAGCGTGAGATGAGGAACGGGCACCACCCGCCCACGTGGCTGCTGCACGGCGGGCGGCCGACCAGCCGCTGGCTGATCCGCCGCAGGTACGACGTGCGCGAGCACGGCACGGGGCACGTCCCTCCGCAGGGTCCGGTGATCGTCGCCGCCAACCACACCGGCGTGATCGACGGTCCGCTCCTGGCGATCTTCGGCCCGCGCCCCGTGCACGCGCTGACCAAGGAGGAGATGTTCCGCAGCAGGCTCGGGCCGCTCCTCCGGGTGACCGGTCAGATCGAGCTGGACCGCTTCGCGACCGACCTCCGCGCCGTACGCACCTGCCTGCACGTGCTCGAGCACGGGGGAGCGGTGGGCATCTTCCCCGAGGGCAACCGCGGCGCCGGCAACCTGACCCGCTTCCGCAACGGCGCGGCGTACCTGGCGCTGGTGACCGGAGCCCCGGTCGTGCCGCTGATGATGTTCGGCACCCGACCGAAGGGCGGAGGCAAGGACGCGATGCCGGTCCCCGGTGGGGTGATCGACCTGGTGTACGGCGCGCCGTTCCGGGTCGAGCGCACGCCGTGGCCGCGGACCAGCGAGCTGGTGGCCGCGACGAGTGACGCGCTGCATGCCCGGATGCTGGAAGAGCTGGCCGCCGGGTTGGCGTTGACGGGACAGACCATGCCGGGCCCGATCCCCGGCGACGAGGAGAAGGACCGCCCATGACCACCGACGACCTGACCGAGGCCCCCGCCGGTCCGCTGCCGGTGCTCGCCGTCGTCGGCCGCCCGAACGTCGGCAAGTCCACCCTCGTCAACCGGATCCTCGGCCGCCGCGAGGCCGTCGTCGAGGACGTCCCCGGAGTGACCCGCGACCGGGTGTCCTACGACGCCACGTGGGCGGGGCGCGCCTTCACCGTCGTCGACACCGGCGGCTGGGACCCCGACGCCCGGGGCATGGCCGAGCGGATCAAGGAGCAGGCCGAGCTGGCAGTGACCCTCGCGGACGCCGTGCTGTTCGTCGTCGACGCGACCGTGGGTATCACCGACGCCGACGAGGCCGTGGTGCGGGTGCTGCGGAAGTCCAGGAAGCCGGTGGTCCTGGCCGCGAACAAGGTCGACGACCAGCGAGCCGAGGCCGAGGCCTACGGCCTGTGGAACCTCGGCCTCGGCGAGCCATACTCGGTCTCCGCGCTGCACGGGCGCGGGTCCGGCGACCTGCTCGACGCCGTGCTCGCCGTGCTCCCCGAGCCACCGGCGGAGTCGTTCGAGGAGGAGACCGGACCGCGCCGGGTCGCCATCGTCGGCAAGCCCAACGTCGGCAAGTCGTCGCTGCTGAACCGGCTGGCCGGCACCGAGCGCGTCGTCGTGGACTCCGTGGCGGGCACCACCGTCGACCCGGTCGACGAGGTGATCGAGCTCGGCGGCCGCGAGTGGCGGTTCATCGACACCGCCGGCATCCGCAAGCGCGTCAAGGAGGCGTCGGGCCACGAGTTCTACGCGTCGCTGCGGACGTCGACGGCCATCGACCGGGCCGAGGTCGCCGTGCTCGTCCTCGACGCCGAGCAGAGCATCTCCGAGCAGGACGTCCGGATCCTGCAGACGGTCAAGGACGCCGGCCGGGCACTGGTGATCGCCTTCAACAAGTGGGACCTCGTCGACGAGGAACGCCGCCACTACCTCGAGCGCGAGGTCGAGCTGGAGCTGGTCCAGGTGCTGTGGGCGCCGCGGATCAACATCACCGCCCGCACCGGTTGGCACGTCGACCGGCTCGTCCCGGCGCTCGACAAGGCGCTGAAGGGCTGGGAGACGAGGGTGCCGACCGGTGCCCTGAACGCGTTCCTCGGACGACTGGTCGCCGAGCACCCGCACCCGGTGCGCAGCGGCAAGCAGCCCAGGATCATGTTCGGCACCCAGCCGTCGGTCGCGCCGCCGACGTTCGCGCTGTTCACCTCGGGCAAGCTCGACGCCGGGTACGAGCGTTTCATCGAACGCCGGCTCCGTGAGGAGTTCGGCTTCGCGGGCACCCCGATCGTGATCAACCAGCGCGTGCGCGAGCGGCGCAAGCGCTGAGCCTGCGCCACCGCGCGCCTGGCCAGAAATCTCGGGCAGGCGCCAGGCGCCGCGTGAGACGATGCCGACCATGGTCACGATGCATCAGGTGCTCGCCTTCGGCGTGGTCGCGCTGGTGGTGATCGCGATCCCTGGACCGAGCGTCGTGTTCACGGTGGCCCGCGCGCTCACCTACGGCCGCGCCGTCGCCCTCACCAACGTCGTCGGGAACTCACTGGGCCTGCTGGCCGCCCTGGTGCTCGTGGTCCTCGGGCTGGGTGAGGTCGTCGCCACGTCCGATCTGGTCTACGAGGTCGTGAAGATCGGCGGTGCGCTCTACCTGGTCTACCTCGGCGTCCAGGCGCTCCGGCACCGGCACGGCATCACGGTGTCCGGTGAGGGAGAGGGCGCGGTCCTGCCGCTGCGGCCGTGGACCGCCCTCCGTCAGGGCTTCATGGTCGGCTTCACCAACCCCAAGGGATACGTGATGTTCGTGGCCCTCCTGCCACAGTTCCTCGACCGGAGCCGCGGTCACGTCAGCCTGCAGATGCTGCTGCTCGGCCTGATCGCCTTCGTGATCGGCCTGTGCTGCGACAGCCTGTGGGCCCTGCTGGCCAGCCAGCTGCGACGCTGGTTCAACGCCTCACCAAAGCGGGGGCGCACCCTCGGTACGGTCGGGGGCATGTCGATGATCGGTCTCGGTGTGGCAGTCGCCGTCGGCGGACGTCCGGACACCGCGTGAGGTCGAGCACGAGGGTGCGGGCGACCGCACTCGGGGTCGTCACCGCGCTCGCAGTGGGCGGCGCGACGTACGCAGGGGTGGCCAGCGGACGCTCGAGCCAGGGCGCCCAGCGCCCGGTCGCCCGCACCACCTGCCCGACGTTCCCCGCCGACAACTACTGGCACGCCGACATCCGCAAGCTCCCGGTCGACCCGCGGAGCAGGGCCTGGATGTCGCACATGTCGAAGGGGGTGGACCTGCACCCCGACTTCGGGCCGTCGTTCGGGCACGGGCCCAACTACGGCATCCCGATCACCGTGGTCGGGAAGGCACATCGGCGGGTGAAGGTGCACTTCCAGTACGCCAGCGAGAGCGACAGGGTGCGCTACCCGCTCGGCAGCGACACCCGGATCGAGGGTGGACGTCGCTCGTCGGGCGACCGGCACGCGATCGTGGTGGACAAGGACGCGTGCCGTCTCTACGAGACCTTCGCGACCCGCAAGCGCCACGGCAGGTGGCACGCCGGCTCGGGGGCCGTCTGGTCCCTCACCTCCGACCAGCTGCGGCCGAACGGGTGGACCTCCGCCGACGCGGCCGGGCTGCCGATCCTGCCCGGGCTGCTGCGGTGGAACGAGGTCAAGCACGGCGACATCGACCACGCCATCCGGTTCACGACGGACATCACCTCGACGCATCACCTCTGGCCGGCCCGCCATGACGCGGGCGACAGGCGCAGCTGGAACTACCCGCCGATGGGTGCCCGCTTCCGGCTGCGCGCGTCGTACCACCCGCAGGGCTTCGGGCCGCGGGCCATGGCGGTGGTGAGGGCGATGAAGAAGTACGGTCTGGTGCTCGCCGACAACGGCTCGCCGTGGTACTTCCAGGGCGAGCAGAACGCACACTGGCCGAACTCCCTGATCGAGCAGCTCAAGGGCATCCCGGCGCGGAAGTTCGTCGCGGTGGACACCTCGTCGCTCAAGGTCTCGAACCACAGCGGCGCCACGCACTGAGGGGCCGGGTCAGCTCTCCAGTGCCGCGTCGAGCGTGATCTCGACGCCGGTCAGGGCCTTGCTGACCGGGCAGCCTGTCTTGGCGTCGTTCGCCGCCTCCTCGAAGGCGGCCGCGTCCATCCCGTCGACCCGGCCCCGGACGGTGAGCGCGACCTGCGTCAGATGGAGGCCGCCGGCGGGGTCGGGGCCGATCGAGACGTCGGCCCGGACGTCGAGCGAGATGGAGGAGCCGCCGGCCCGGCCGAGGATGCCGGAGAGCGCCATGGCGTAGCACGACGAGTGGGCGGCCGCGATCAGCTCCTCGGGACTGGTGGTGCCGTCTGCGTCATCCGCCGTGCGGCGGGGGAACGAGACGTCGTACGTCGCCAGGCCGGAGCTGGTCAGCTCGACCCGGCCGGTGCCGTCCTGGATGCCACCGGTCCACGCGGTGCGGGCGGTACGTGTCGGCATGGTGCCTCCTGTGGGGGTTGTGGTGGGGGGCCACGTGACCGGGCGCGCGTCATACCGCCCGAGGTCCTGTGGGGGAGACCGCCGTATCGGCGTCAGCGCCGGATCGTCTTCTCCTTCTTGTCCGGGAGCTGGTCGTAGCGGACCGCGCCGGCCAAGGCGGTGGCCGCGATGGAGTAGATGAAGTACAGGAACAGACCCGCCGAGAAGCTGAGGGCCATGCAGAGGATCGCCAGGAACAAGAAGATGTTCGCGATGGTGAGGTTAGACATGGGGCACGTCCTTGTGGGATACGCCCTCCGCACGACTGAGCCTCGCCGGTGGGGCGACTCTCCGATCCTGTGCCCTCCGGGAGCAAGATTCAAACCCTCATTTGGGTGAGGCGCCTCAGGCCACGGGTCCGGCCGTCAGGGTCACCGACGCGATGTGGGCGGTGCCGTTCCGGTCGGTCCACGAGATCCGCACCCGGTCGCCGGGGGAGTACCTCGTGATCGCGTCCCGCAGCTGCGTCGCTGTGTGCACCCGGGTGGGCCCGACCCTCGTGATCGTGTCACCCGCGGAGATCCCGGCCTGGGCCGCCGGCGTCCTCGGGTAGACGACGCCGACGCGAGGGCTCGACCCGCCGAGCCCGAGCCCGAGGAAGGCCGGGGAGCCGTAGTCGTACCGCGCGTTCTGCGTGCCGTTCTCGAGGTCGCCGGCGATCCGGGCCACCTTCGCGATCGGGATCGCGTAACCCACCACGTCGCTGCTGCCCGACGAGGCCGCCGTGGTCATGCCCACGACCTCACCGTCGCCGTCGTACGTCGCGCCGCCGGAGTCGCCCGAGATGACGTCGCTGCTGACCTTGATCAGCCCGCGCAGCTTCTCGCCGCCGCGACCGTGCTCGCTGCTCGTGGTGATGTCCTGGCCGGTCGCGAGCACCTTGCCGGAGGCGGCGGAGAAGGTGGAGATGTCGCCTCCCGCGTCGCCGACCGCCGTGACGGACTCGCCGACGACGACACCGTCCGGGTCGGGTGTGACCGTCGGCAGCCCGCTGGCGTTCGTGAGCTGGAGGACGGCCACGTCGTCCTTCGCGTCCGTGCCGACGACGGTCGCGGAGTAGGTCTGACCCGTGCTCATGACCGTGACCCGCAGCTCGGTGGACCCCTCGACGACGTGGTGGTTGGTCACGATCTCGCCGGTGCTGGTGAGGATCATGCCGGTGCCGGCGGCCCGGCCCCCCTGGTACTTCAGGGTGGAGGCGACCCGCACCAGGCCGGTCAGCTGGTCGTCGGTGGCTGGGCTCCCGCTCGAGGACGAGTCGAACGGCGTGCCGCCGTCGCCCGGCCCGGTGAACGGCGTACCGCCGAACGGCGACTCCCCGGACCGACCGTTCGGTGCCTGTCCGGTGTAGCCGCTCGGCGGACCGCCTGCCTCCGCATGCCCGTGGTCGTCGAGCCGTCCCAGGAGGAACCCCGCGCCCGCCGCGCCCGCGACCACGGCCAGGGCGGTCCCGACCGCGACCAGACGCGGCCCGCGACGCCGCGGGGGAACGGGCGGCGCCGCGGACGACCAGGCAGGCGGCGGGAGGGGTGCTCCGAAGCGGGCAGGGTTGACCTCCGGGTCGACGTCCGGGATGGCGTCGGCCGGGACCTCGGGCGAGTGCTCGCTCGGTCGGGGGTCCTGCTCGTCCATGGGCTCCTCCTCGTCGGCTGGCTCCATCAAGCCTCGCGATCCTCTGAGGAACCTGTGAGCCGGCTGGGACGCGGGTAGCCGCTGTGCAAGAACTTCCTGAGACCTCGACGGCGGATCATCGCCGGTCGGGCCGATTCCAGCGGGCCGGGAGCGCTGCGGTAGCCTTCACCCCGCTCCGCGGCCGTGCTGCTGGGCATCGGGCTGTGGCGCAGTTTGGTAGCGCACTTGACTGGGGGTCAAGGGGTCGCAGGTTCAAATCCTGTCAGCCCGACCATGTGTTTCTGCAGGTCAGACGCTGTATTGATCAAGACGACTGCCGCGGATCTAGCCAGCATCGACCAAAACGCACACTGACCTGCGTAGGAACGCTGGTAGGGCTGACAGGATTTGAACCTGCGACCCCTTGACCCCCAGTCAAGTGCGCTACCAAACTGCGCCACAGCCCG
>DATAOY010000078.1:0-47128 GCA_036265495.1 Nocardioides sp.
AAGGCCTTCGCGCTGCGCGGCGAGCGCCGCTTCGTCGTCGCCGTGATCGGCGACGGCGCCCTCACCGGCGGGATGGCCTGGGAGGCCCTGAACAACATCGCCATCTGCAAGGACCGCAAGCTGGTGATGGTCGTCAACGACAATGGCCGGTCCTACCAGCCGACCGTGGGCGGTCTCGCCACCCATCTGGCCTCGCTGCGCACGAACCCGCGCTACGAGGAGATGCTCGACCTGGTCAAGAAGCGGCTCAACCAGGTCAAGGGCGTCGGCCCGGCCGTCTACGACGCGCTCCACGCCATGAAGAAGGGCATGAAGGACGCGATCGCACCGCAGGGCATGTTCGAGGACCTCGGCCTGAAGTACGTCGGCCCCATCGACGGCCACGACCGCCCCGCAGTCGAGCAGGCGCTCACCCAGGCCAAGCGCTTCGGCGGGCCGGTGATCGTGCACGTGATCACGCACAAGGGCTTCGGCTACAACCCCGCCGAGCGCAACGAGACCGACCAGTTCCACCAGGTGGGCGCGTTCGACGTCGAGACCGGCGAGTCGCGGCCCGCCGGCCGCATCTGGACCGACTTCTTCACCGAGGAGATGGTCGCGCTCGGCCAGGAGCGCCAGGACATCGTCGGGATCACCGCCGCGATGGCCTACCCGGTCGGGCTCGCCCCGTTCGCCGCGGCGTACCCCGATCGGATGTTCGACGTCGGCATCGCCGAGCAGCACGCGGTGACCAGTGCCGCCGGCCTGGCGATGGGCGGACTCCACCCGGTGGTCGCGATCTACGCGACGTTCCTGAACCGGGCCTTCGACCAGGTGCTGATGGACGTCGCGCTGCACAGGTGCGGCGTCACGTTCGTGCTCGACCGGGCCGGCGTGACCGGCACCGACGGCCCCAGCCACAACGGCATGTGGGACATGTCGATCCTCCAGGTCGTGCCCGGGCTCCGGTTCGCCGCGCCTCGCGACGGCGCGCGCGTCCGCGAGCTGCTGCGCGAGGCCGTCGGGGTGAACGACGCACCGACGGTCGTGCGCCTGCCGAAGGGCTCGCCGCCCGACGACATCCCCGCCGTCGACCGGGTCGGCACCTGTGACGTGCTGGTACGTCGCGGCGCCAAAGACGTGCTCGTGGTCGGTGTCGGGGCGATGGCGTCCGTCGCGATCGAGGTCGCGGAGCGGCTCGGGGCCCAGGGGCTCGGCGTCACCGTGGTCGACCCGCGCTGGGTCATGCCGCTCGACTCCGCGCTGGTCGACCTGGCCCGCGACCACGGGCTGGTGGTCAGCATCGAGGACAACGGCCGCGTCGGGGGCGTCGGTGCGAGGCTCCTGCAGCGGCTGAGCGAGGAGGGCGTCACCACGCCGTTCTCACTCCACGGCATCCCGCAGGAGTTCCTCCACCATGCCGAGCGGCAGGCGATCCTCGACCGGATCGGACTGAACGCCCAGACCATCGCCCGCGGAGTCGTCGAGCGGCTCGCGGCCGACGGCCACGAGCCGCTGACGATCGGCGAGCGCGCCGCC
Organism: Nocardioides sp.; assembly: GCA_036265495.1. Lineage (GTDB taxonomy): Bacteria > Actinomycetota > Actinomycetes > Propionibacteriales > Nocardioidaceae > Nocardioides. The sequence goes on from DATAOY010000078.1 coordinate 1,519, forward strand.
CGCGACTGACAGGGAGCACTCGGGTGCGGCAGTCTGGCGTCCCCGAGCGGAGGTACCCGATGCACGACGATGCGGTGGCGTCGGTCACCTGGATGGTGCGTGGTGCGTGGATCACGCTCGCCCTGCGCGGTGCGTGCGAGCTGGGTGTGTTCGACGTGCTCGACCGGCCCCGGACCCTGGCCGAGGTCGCGGAGGCGACCGCGAGCGACCCGCCGACGCTGGCGCGGCTGCTGCGCAGCATGGTCGACCTCGGTCTGCTGGAGCGGGTGGGGACCGACGCCTTCCGCAACACCGCCCTGGGCGCCACCCTGGGCGAGGGCCATCCGAGCCGGATCCGGGACCTGCTGTTGATGCAGGCCACGCTGCCCAACCTCGCGGCATGGGGTGCCCTCGAGGAGGCCGTGCGGAGCGGGTCGGGTGTCTTCGAGCGGGTGAACGGGATGCCGAGCTGGCAGCAGCTCGCCGGTGACCCAGCGGCCCAGCGACGGTTCAACGCGTCGATGGCGCGTCGGGCGTCCGCACAGGTGGCGGCCCTGCTCGCGGCCACCGACCTCCAGCACGTCTCCACCATCGTCGACGTCGGCGGTGGCCGCGGGGCGATGCTCGCCGGGCTCCTCCACACGATCCCCTCCCTGCGCGGGGTCGTCGCCGACCAGCCGGCGGTGGCCGCCGAGGCCGATGAGCTCTTCGCGGCCGAGGGACTGGCCGAGCGCGCGCGCGGGGAGGCGTGCGACTTCTTCGAGTCGGTGCCCGGCGGTGGGGACGTCTACGTGATCTCCAACGTGCTGCACGACTGGGCCGACGCCGACTGCGTGGCGATCCTGCGCACGGTGCGTGCGGCGATGCCCGGGCACGCCCGCCTCCTGGTGGTGGAGCACGTGCTGGACGCTCCCGGCCGATCCGCCCTCGAGCAACGCGACGTCCACCTCGTCGACCTGCACATGCTGGTGATGTTCGGCGGCCGTGAGCGCACGCAGGCCGAGTTCGACGACGTCCTGGCGCGTGCCGGCTTCTCGTCCTCCGTGCTGGCGCCCACCGGCACCGACTGGAACGTGCTGGAGGCGCGGCCGACGGACTGAGAGCGCGGAATAGGGTGGAGTCCTGGGACGCTGAACCCGGTCCCCGACCCGAGAGGTACCCGTGCCCGAACCCGACCGACTGGTCCACATCGTCGACGACGTGTCCGAGCTCGAGGGCACCACCGAGCTCGCGATGGTGCTCGTCCTCGACGGTTTCCTCGACGCCGGGAGCTCCGCGGCCATCGCCGCCCGCCATCTGGTCAACGAGGCCGGCGGCGGCCGGGTGGTGGCGACGTTCGAGGTGGACGAGTTCCACGACTACCGCGCCCGCCGGCCGGCGATGTCGTTCGTCCGCGACCACTACGAGCAGTACGACGCGCCCCGTCTGGTGGTCCGGCTGCTCGGCGACGCCGCGGGCACGCCGTACCTCCTCATGCACGGGCCCGAACCGGACAACAAGTGGGAGGCCTTCGCGGCCACGGTCCGGCACGTGGTCGAGCGGCTCGGCGTGAGCCGGGTGATCGGCCTGGGGGCGGTGCCGATGGCGGTGCCCCACACCCGCCCGATCGCGATCACGCATCACGCGAACAACCCCGAGCTCCTGGCCGCCGACAGCCCGTGGCGGGGCGAGCTCCGCATCCCCTCCAGCGCCCAGGCGCTGCTCGAGGTGCGGCTCGGCGAGGCCGGCCATGACGCGATGGGCTTCGTCGCGCACATCCCGCACTACCTCGCCCAGCTCGAGTTCCCCGAGGCCTCGGTGTCGCTGCTCGAGCACGTCGAGCGCGCCGCCGGCGTCGCCGTCGACCTCACCGACCTGCGCGAGGCGGCGCGAGCCCGCGACGAGGAGATCGCGACGTACCTCGCGGCGAACACCGAGGTGCTCGAGGTCGTGCAGGCGCTGGAGCAGCAGTACGACGCCTTCGCGCGCGCCGAGCAGGAGGGCAGCAGCCTGCTCGCCGAGAACGAGCCCATCCCGACCGGGGAGGAGATCGGCCGGCAGTTCGAGCAGTTCCTGGCCGGCCTCGACGGACCCGAGAGCGAGACCTGATGCCGTCGTCCGCCGAGGAGCTCGTCGGGCTCCTCGACATCGAGACCCTCGACACCGATCTCTTCCGAGGACGCAGCCCCGACACCGACCGGCAGCGCGTGTTCGGCGGCCAGGTCGCCGCGCAGGCGCTGATCGCGGGCATCCGGACCGTCGACGAGGGGCTCGAGGTGCACTCCCTGCACGCGTACTTCCTGCGCCCCGGCGACACGACGATCCCGATCATCTACGACGCCGAGCGGATCCGCGACGGTCGCTCGTTCGAGACCCGTCGTGTGGTCGCGCGGCAGCACGGGCGACCGATCTTCTACCTGACCGCGAACTTCCAGCGGCCCGAGGGAGGCTTCGAGCACCAGGACGCGATGCCCGAGGTCCCCGGCCCGGACGAGGGGCTCACCTTCGCCCAGCTCGCCGAGCTCACCTCGGGCGACGCCCGGGCCGCGATGGAGTTCGCCAAGGAGTGGGCCGCGCTCGACACCCGCTACCTCGGAAACTCGGTCCACCCGGGTCACACGGACCTGGCCGAGGACAAGGGCCGCCCAGCCCGGGCCCAGGTATGGGTGCGGATCAACGGGGAGCTCGCGGACGACCCGGTGCTGCACACGGCGGCGTTCACCTACGCCAGCGACCTGACATTGCTGGGTGCGACCGTCGTGCCGCACGGCGTCACGATCGGGTCGCCGCGGCTGATGCCGGCGTCACTCGACCACACGATCTGGTTCCACCGGCCGTTCCGGGCCGACCGCTGGTGGCTCTACGACCAGTGGTCCCCGTCCGCCAGCGGCGGCCGCGGCCTCTCCCTCGCTCGAGTGTTCACCGAGGACGGCACCCTGGTCGCGACGGTCGCCCAGGAGGGTCTGATCCGTCCGCGCACCCGCTGATCCTGCGCGTCCCCGAGTCGTCACAGGTCGAGGCGGAAGAACGTCAGCCAGCCCCGCATCTCCTCGGGTACGTCGTAGTAGGGCGCGACCTCGGTGAAGCCCAGGTCGCGGTAGAGGGTGATCGCCTCCGTCTGCCGGACGCTGGTGTCGAGGTACATCGTGCGGTACCCCGCCGCGCCGGCCCGCGTCAGCAGCTCCTCGGCGAGCGCGCGACCGACACCGCGCCCGCGGGCCGTGGTCGGCACGAACATCCGCTTCATCTCGCACGACTCGGCATCGAGTCGCTGGTAGGCGACGCAGCCGAGCGCCAGTCCCGACTCCCAGCCGGCGAGGAGGCAGCCGTCGGGTGGGGCGTAGGCACCCGGGAGGCCGTCGACCTCGCGGTCGTAGGCGGCACGGTCGAAGTACGCGTCGATCAGCTCGAGGTCGCTGACGTGGCGCTCCCGGTGCCAGGAGAGGAACGCGCGGAAGAGCCTGCCCACCTCGGCGAGATCGGCGTCGGACTCGGCGAGCCGCACGTCCATGGCCTCATGGTCCACGAGCGCGGAGCGCTCGGCCACCACCGCTCGGCCTAGGAGACGCTCCGCGTGCGGCCGACGACGTGGGGGGCACCGTTCCGGGGCGAGGTCAGGGCGAACGAGATGCCGCTCTCCACCGGATCCTGTCCGAAGGCGACCGTGCCCGGCAGGAGGATCGGCTTCTTGAACGCGGCGTCGACGGTCACCGCGTCCGGCAGCCGGTTCTCCAGGGCGGCGACGCAGCGGGCCAGGCTCCACATCCCGTGCGCGATCTGGCGCGGGAAGCCGAGCGCCCTGGCGGTCAGGCGGTACAGGTGGATCGGGTTGTGGTCGCCGGAGACCGCGGCATACCGACGGCCGACGTCGCTCCCGAGCCGCCACGTGACTCGGCCGGGCACGACGTGGTCGGGGCCGCCTGGAGCATCGGCATCAGGGTTGTCCCGACCGCGGCGCAGGTACGTCGACGTGCTCTCCCACACGGTCTCGCCGTCGGCCGTCGCCCGTGCCAGGAAGTCGATCGCGCGGCCCTTCGGATGGGGTTTCACGGCCGACGTGTGCACCTCGAGCTGGAGGGTCTCACCGATCTCGACGGGCCGGTGCCGGGTGATGCTGTTGGCGAGGTGGACCGTGCCGATCGCCGGGAACGGGAAGTCCGGCGAGGACATCACGGCCATGTGCAGCGAGAACGCCAGCACGTGGGGAAAGGTCAGCGGTACGACGTCCTTGACCGGGAACCCGCACACCGCGGCGTACGACGTCACGTGGGCGCGGGTGACCGTCGCGAACCGCACCTCGTGCAGCGACGACGGGTCGGCGCCGGTCTTGCGCACACCCGGGAGCTGGTTGACCACGGGGATCGAGGGGAGGGCTGCCCTGAGCAGGGTGGTGGCCGCCACGTCAGGCCCCGAGCATCATCTGACCGCAGACCCGCACGACGTTGCCGTTCACCGCGGTCGACGCCGGGTTGGCCAACCACGCGATCGTCTCGGCCACGTCGACGGGCAGGCCACCCTGGCTCATCGCGTTGAGACGACGCCCGACCTCGCGGGTCGCGAGGGGGACCGCCGCGGTCATCCTGGTCTCGATGAAGCCGGGCGCGACGGCGTTGACCGTGATGCCCTTCCGCAGGCCGTCCTTCAGCGAGTCGACGAGTCCGATCACCCCGGCCTTGGAGGCGGCGTAGTTGGTCTGGCCGACGTTGCCGGCGATGCCCGCGATCGAGGCGACGCCGATGATCCGGCCGTTGTCGTGGATCACCTGCTGGGCCAGCAGGTGATCGGTGATCCGCTCCGGGGCGACCAGGTTGACGTCCAGGACCGAGCTCCAGCGGTCCGCGTCCATGTTCGCGAGCCGCCGGTCGCGGGTGATGCCGGCATTGTGGACGACGACGTCGACGCCGCCGTGGGCCCGGGTGAGGTGCTGGGCGATCCGCTGAGGGGCGTCCTTGGCGGTGATGTCGAGGGTCAGGTAGTCGCCGTCGAGCTCCTGGGTGAGCCGGATCAGGTCGTCGGCCGCCTGCGGGACGTCGACCCCGACGACCGTGGCACCGTCGCGCGCGAGCACCCGGGCGATCTGCTCCCCGATGCCCCGGGCGGCACCGGTGACGAGCGCGACCTTGCCGGCCAGGGGTCGCTGCCAGTCGGGACTCTCGGCCGGCTCCTTCGCAGAGGTGCCGATGCGGACGACCTGCCCGGAGACGTACGCCGACTTCGGGGACAGCAGGAAGCCCAGGGTCGAGCCCACCCCACCCTCGGCGCCGTCGGCGACGTACACCAGCTGCGACGTGCCGCCGCGACCGACCTCCTTGCCGAGGCTCCGGGTGAAGCCCTCGAGGGCGCGCTGGGCGATCCGCTCGGCGCCCTTCACGCTCTCCGGAGGGGTGCCGATGACCACGAGCCGGGCGCACGTCTCGAGGCTGCGCATCAGCGGCGTGAAGAAGTCGCGTAGGGCCGCGAGCTGGGTCGGATCGGTGAGGCCGGTCGCGTCGAAGACCAGCCCTCGGTACCGGGAGCCGGCGTCGGGAACGGCGGTGGTCTCGATGCCGAGGCCGTCCAGGATGCCGGGCAGGTGCTCGACCAGCCGACCCGCGCCGCCGACCACGACGGTCCCGTCGACCAGCGGGGACCCCGCGACGTACCGGTCGAGCCTGACCGGGTTGGGCAGCCCGAGGGTCTTCACCAGCAGCTGGCCCAGGGACGAGGACACGAAGTCCTGGTAGCGGTCCGTCATGGCGTCCTTTCGCTGGGTCGAGCTCGATCTCGCCGGGCGGGAGCGCCGATGTAACCGGCTGTGCAACTCGGAGTCCACATTTCGTGACGTGGCGCTCACTCCGTTGGGCCCGGCGCCCTCTCGGGTCAGGATAGGAGCATGAACCCCGAGACCCGTCGGGTCGCCGTCCTCGGCGGCAACCGCATCCCCTTCGCCCGGTCCAACTCGGCGTACGCCGACGCCTCCAACCAGGAGATGTTCACCGCGGCGCTGGACGGGCTGGTCACCCGCTTCGGCCTGGAGGGGGAGCGCCTGGGTGAGGTCGTCGCCGGGGCGGTGCTCAAGCACTCCCGGGACTTCAACCTGGTCCGCGAGTCGGTGCTGGGCTCGAGGCTCGCGGCCGAGACCCCGGCGACCGACATCCAGCAGGCCTGCGGCACCGGCCTCCAGGCGGCCGCGATCGTCGCCGACAAGATCGCCCTCGGCGTCATCGAGTCCGGCATCGCGGGCGGTACCGACACGACCTCGGACGCACCGGTGGCGATCAGCGAGAAGCTCCGCAAGAAGCTGCTGAAGGTGAACGCCGCCCGTGACACCCGGTCCCGGCTGACGGCCCTCGCGCAGATCCGGCCGACCGACATCGGCCTGTCGATCCCACAGAACGGCGAGCCGCGCACGAGGCTCTCGATGGGGGAGCACGCCGCGCTGACCGCACTGGAGTGGCGGATCGGGCGCGAGGAGCAGGACGAGCTCGCCGCGGCCTCGCACCAGCACCTCGCCGCGGCGTACGACGCGGGCTTCCTGGCCGACCAGGTCACGCCCTTCCGCGGTCTCGAGCGCGACTCCAACCTGCGCGCCGACTCGACGGTCGAGAAGCTCGCCCAGCTCAAGCCGGTCTTCGGCAAGGGCGAGAGCGCGACGATGACCGCCGGCAACTCCACGCCGTTGACCGATGGCGCCTCTGTGGTGCTGCTCGGCTCCGAGGCGTGGGCCGCCGAGCGCGGCCTCGAGCCGCTGGCGTTCCTGGTCGACCACGAGACGGCCGCGGTCGACTTCGTGCACGGGAACGAGGGCCTGCTGATGGCTCCTGCGTACGCCGTGCCGCGGCTGCTCGCCCGCAACGGGCTGACCCTGCAGGACTTCGACTTCTACGAGATCCACGAGGCGTTCGCCTCGCAGGTGCTGGCGACCCTGAAGGCGTGGGACGACCCGGTGTTCTGCAAGGAGCGCCTCGGTCTCGACTCCGTCCTCGGCGAGATCGACCGGGCCAAGCTCAACGTGAACGGCTCCTCGCTCGCCGCCGGCCACCCGTTCGCCGCGACCGGGGGCCGCATCCTGAACGTTGCCGCGAAGCTGCTGGCGCAGCAGGGCTCCGGCCGTGCGCTGATCTCCATCTGCGCGGCCGGCGGTCAGGGCGTGACCGCGATCCTCGAGCGCTGAGCGGTCAGCCCTGCGCCATCGCCAGGGCGGAGGTCAGCAGCAGGGCCTTCACCTGCTCGGCTCCGATCCGCGCCACGTGCGGCACGCCCGGGGCCGCCTCGTCGATGACGAGGCCGACCCGCGCGAGCTGGAGCCCGCCGAGACCGGTGGCGTAGAGGGTGTTCGCCAGCAGGGGCGGGTCGGCGACGGTGAAGTCTCCGCTCGCGACGCCGGCGTCGAGGGTGTGGCGCAGCACCGCCAGGCACGAGGCGATCGCGCGGCCGAGCCGCAGCATCGCGCTCTCGGAGATCTCGTCGAACAGCTCGGTCCCCGTCCGCCGCATCAGGCTGTGGGCACAGTCGACGAACGCCGGGTGCGCGACGCCGTAGTCCACGAAGGCGGAGACCAGCGCGGCCAGCTGGTCGCCCGGCTCCTGCTCCGACTCCGCCGCCTCGACGAGCGCTGCGCCGAGCTCGTCGAGATAGCCCACCAGCGCGAGCGCGAAGAGCTCCTCCTTGCCGGTGAAGTGCCGGTAGACGATCGCCCGGTTGATCCCGACGGCGCGCGCGATGTCCTCGATCTGGGCCTCCGCGACGCCGCGCTCGTCGAAGAGCGTCCGAGTGGCGGTCAGGATCGCCGACTCGCGGGCGCGGCGACGTACGGCGGTCGAGCTGCGTCGAGCCGGCCTGGTCTCGTGCGACGGGCTGGGCATGCCCGCATCGTACGACTGCTGCAACTCCGAGTTGCACACCTGTGACAACCGCACCGGGCCCCGGCCCTCGACGACGTACCACGGGCGGTGCCGTGAGGAACGACACCGACCGGATGGCGGGGGAGGTCCGCTGCGCCGGGGGTGGGAACCGGTTGACTGGCGGCATGAGGATCCTGCAGTACGTCGTGGGTGCCGTGCTCGTGGTGGCGCTGGCCGTGACGAGCATCGGCTGGTACCTCAGCGCCCACCCGGGCGGCGTGCGGTTCGAGTCGTGCCACTGGGAGGGGTCACACCTGGTGCTGGGCTACACCTACGGCTCCGGCGACACCGTGAGCACGATGGTCCACCCCGACGGGGACCACGTCGTGGCTCAGCTGCGCGTCGACGAGAGCGGTGGCGACCACACGACCCAGGTGCTCGACGGGGAGGCGACCTACCCGATCTCCGGGGGCCCGCTCCCGGTCCGGTATCCCAACGGCGCTGAGCTGAACTGCCCCGCTGCCTGACGTGGTCGACGGCGCGGGGACGTCACCTCGCGGGCGCACCGTCGCGGCGGCCGGGCGCGGCCGCTGAGTCAGAGGAACCGGGCCAGGACGTCGAGAGACTCGGTCGGCACCGTGACCGCGACACCCCGGCCGATCGCCTTGAGCCGCCACTGGTCACCGTCGCGGAACATCTTGGCCATCATGAAGCCGGTGCGGGGCACGCCCTCGGTCAGCGTGAACCGGGCGATCTCCTCGTCGTCCTCGTCGACGAGACGGCAGTAGGCGTTGCGCACGAACTCCAGGCTGTGACCCTGGTAGCTGCTGACCAGGAAGAGCATCGTGTCGACGCGCGGGAAGACCTTCGCGAGGTCGACCGTGATCTGCTCGTCATCACCGTCGCCGCGGCCGCTGATGTTGTCGCCGAGGTGGGTGACGGACCCGTCGCGGGTCTCGAGGTGGTTGAAGAACGCCAGGTCGAACAGCTGCTCTCCGGCGTACTGGACCGCCGAGGCGTCCAGGTCGACGTCGGGCGCGCCGGTGCCGATGAACCCGGCGCCCGGCTTCTTGTCCCAGCCCAGCCCCATCGTGAGCCGGCCCAGCGACGTGCCGTCCTCGCGCGCCAACACCATCTCCTGGTCACGTGTCAGCTCGATCACGCCTGCGAACCTACCCGCCCGCCAGTGACCGGACCGTCTCGATGGTGTCGGCCTCGTCTGCGGACTTGTCGTCGCGGTAGCGGACGACGCGCGCGAACCGCAGGGCCAGGCCGCCGGGGTAGCGACTGGAGCGCTGGAGGCCGTCGAAGGCGATCTCGACGACCTGCTCCGGCCGCAGGGGTACGACGTAGGAGTCGCGGATCGTCTCCGGCTCGACGGCCAGCTCGGCGAACCGCTCGGTCTGCCAGGCGAGCATCTCGTCGGTCATCCCCTTGAACGTCTTGCCGAGCATGACGAAGTCGCCGGCCCCGTCGTTGCCGGCGGGATCGCGCGCGCCGAGGTGGATGTTGGACAGCCATCCCTGGCGGCGGCCGCTGCCCCACTCGACCGCGAGCACGACGAGGTCGAGGGTGTGGACCGGCTTCACCTTCACCCACCCCGAGCCGCGACGACCGGCGGCGTACCCGATCGAGAGGCTCTTGACGACCACGCCCTCGTGACCCTGCGCGAGCGCGTCCTGCGCGAACGCCTCCGCCGCCACGGGGTCGTCGGTGACGAGCCGCGGCACGCGGTGCTCCTCGGGGACGATCGCGTCGAGGACCTCGAGCCGTTCGGTGGCGGGCGCATCGAGGAGGTCGCGGCCGCCGGCGTGGAGCACGTCGAAGAAGTACGGCGTCACGGCGACTCCGGCGGACATCGCCGTGCGCGATGCGGTCTCCTGGAACGGGCGGGGGCGGCCGTCGTCGCCCATCGCGATCGCCTCGCCGTCGAGGACCAGTTCGCCGCCGGGCAGCGACCGCACCACCTCGACCACCTCGGGCAGCCGCTCGGTGATGTCGTCGAGGCTGCGGGTGGCGACCACGATCCGGTCGCCTCGGCGATGCACCTGGACCCGGATGCCGTCGAGCTTGGTGTCCACCGCCACCGGGGTGCCCGGGCCTCCGCCGGCCTTCTCGAACGCGGCGGCGACGTCCGGCGCCGTCGAGGCCAGCATCGGCAGCACCGGCCGCCCCACCTCCAGTCCGATCTCGGCCAGCGCCTCCTCGCCGCCGGTCATCGCCGCGACCACGATCGGCACGGTGCCACCGGCGAGCATCGCGGCCCTGCGCACGACGGTGAGCCTGACGCCGGAGGCCGCGGCGATCGCCTCCTGGACCAGCGCGTCCAGCGCGCCCTGGCGGACGTTGCCGGTCATCGCGCCGCGCAGCCAGCGCTGCTCGTCGGCCGTCGCCCGCGCGAACAGGTCACGCACCCCGGAAGCGCGGAGCTCCTGCGAACCGGCCCCGGACATCGCGGCGAGCCGGTCGAGGGTCTCGTGGACCTCGCGGGCGGTGACCGAGGGCTCGTCCGCAGGGTCGGGAAGGGAGCTGAGACCACGCCAGCCGACGCCGGTGCGGCGCTGGAGGATCGTGCCCCCGAGGTACGCCGTGACGACCGGCAGCTCGTCGAGGTCGGCCTGGCCCAGCCTCTCCGCGATCGCGGCGACCTTGGCCTTCCGCGAACGGGTGGCGGCCACCGCGGCCGAGGTCTCGACCAGGTCGCGCAGCAGCATGTCGTCATCCTGCCGGAGCGCACCGACACCTCGGCACCGTCATTCGCCGATGAGGGTGCGCACCTCGTAGAGCTCGGGGAAGAAGGTCAGGTCCAGGGCCCGGCGCAGGAAGTCGACGCCCGAGGAGCCACCGGTGCCGGTCTTGTGGCCGATCGTGCGTTGCACCACCTGCAGGTGGCGGAAGCGCCACTGCTGGAAGTTGTCCTCGACGTCGACGAGCTCCTCACAGGTCTCGTAGACGCCCCAATGCTCCTCGGGTGCGGCGTAGACGCCGGCGAACATCCGCACGAGCCCGGGGTGCGACCGGTAGGGCTGTGACCAGTCACGGTCGAGGCAGTCCGCGGGTACGGCGTACCCCTGGCGCGAGAGGTGAGCGAGGAACTGGTCGTACAGCGACGGCTCGTGGAGCAGCGTGGTGAGCTCACCGTGTGCGGCCGGGTCGTGGGCGAAGACCTTCACCATCTCGGGATTCTTGTTGCCGAGCAGGAACTCGACCTCGCGGTACTGCGCCGACTGGAAGCCGGACGAGGTCGCCAGGAACGGCCGGATCAGTGCGTACTCCGAGGGCGTGAGGGTCGCCAGCACCGACCACTGGTCGGTGATCGTGTGCTGCACGTGCTTGACCCGGGCCAGTCGCTTCAGCGCGGGCGCGAGCTCGTCGGTGGCCAGCAGCGCGCGGGCGGAGCGGAGCTCGTGGACGAGGAGCTTCAGCCAGAGCTCGGTCGTCTGGTGCTGGACGATGAACAGCAGCTCGTCGTGCTGCGGCGGGTCGCTCAACGGACGCTGGGCCGAGAGCAGCGTGTCGAGCCGGAGGTAGTCGCCGTAGGACATCTGGCGGCTGAAGTCGCGCTCGATCCCCTCCTCGAGGGGGCGCTCAGGGGTGGCGTCGCTCACGGCTCCGACCCTAGTGCGCCGGCGCTGGCTAGGGTCCGGTCATGGACGCCGATGTGATCGTCGTGGGCCACGGGCTCGCGGGCCTCGCCGCCGCCGCGGAAGCGGCCGACGCGGGACGCCGGGTGCTGCTGGTGGACCAGGAGCCCGAGCAGTCGCTCGGTGGCCAGGCCTTCTGGAGCCTGGGCGGACTCTTCCTGGTCGACACCCCCGAGCAGCGGCGGATGGGCGTGCACGACAGCCACGAGCTGGCGCTCTCCGACTGGATGGGCAGCGCCCAGTTCGACCGCGCCGAGGACCACTGGCCGCGGCGCTGGGCCGAGGCGTACGTCGACTTCGCGGCCGGTGAGAAGCGGTCGTGGCTGCGGTCGATGGGACACCGGATCTTCCCCGTGGTCGGGTGGGCCGAGCGCGGCGACGGTCGCGCGGACGGGCATGGGAACTCCGTGCCTCGGTTCCACATCACGTGGGGGACCGGGCCGGGACTGGTCGAGCCCTTCGAGCGCCGGGTGCGCGAGCACCTGGCCGCCGGTCGGGTGCACGTCGCGTTCCGGCACCGCGTCGACGCGCTGGTGGTCGACGGTGGCGCGGTGACCGGCGTCCGTGGCACGGTGCTGGCCCCGGACACGATGGCGCGGGGCCAGGCGTCCAACCGCACGGGAGTGGCCGACTTCGAGCTGACGGCACAGGCGGTGATCGTCTCCAGCGGCGGCATCGGCGGCGATCACGACCTGGTCCGCGCGGCCTGGCCCGAACGACTCGGCACGCCGCCGGCGTTCATGGTCAGCGGCGTGCCCGCGCACGTCGACGGCCGGATGATCGGGATCAGCAGGGCGGCCGGCGCCGAGGTCGTCAACGAGGACCGGATGTGGCACTACGTCGAGGGCCTGCGGAACTGGGACCCGATCTGGGACAACCACGGCATCCGGATCCTCCCCGGACCGTCGTCGATGTGGTTCGACGCCGCCGGGCGCCGGCTTCCGGCGCCGTACTTCCCGGGCTTCGACACGCTCGGCACCCTGCGTCACCTGCGGGAGACCGGCTACGACTACTCGTGGTTCGTGCTCACGCAGAAGATCATCGAGAAGGAGTTCGCGCTGTCGGGGTCGGAGCAGAACCCCGACCTGACCGGCAAGGACATCAGGCTGCTGCTCGGCCGCGTCGTCGGCGACGGGGCACCCGGTCCGGTCGAGGCGTTCAAGGAGCACGGCGCGGACTTCGTCGTCGCCGACGACCTGACCGAGCTCGTGCACGGCATGAACGAGATCGGCGGGCCGGAGCACGGGGGAGCGGTGATCGACGAGGACCTGCTGTGGCGCCAGATCGAGGCGCGCGACCGGCAGATCGACAACCGCTACACCAAGGACACCCAGGTCGCGTTCATCCGCCAGCACCGGGCCTACCGCGGCGACAGGCTGGTCCGGGTCGCGTCGCCACACAAGATCCTCGACCCGAGCAACGGTCCGCTGATCGCCGTACGCCTCAACATCCTGACCCGGAAGACCCTCGGCGGCCTGGTCACCGACCTGTCCGGACGGTGTCTGACCGCGAACGGCGAGCCACTGCCCGGTCTGTACGCCGCGGGCGAGGCGGCGGGGTTCGGTGGCGGCGGGATGATGGGCTACAACGCCCTCGAGGGCACGTTCCTCGGTGGCTGCCTGTTCTCGGGTCGTACGGCGGGCCGCGCGGCCGCCGCGGCCACCGGCCGGGTCGGCGGCCGCGGCTAGCGTGGGTCCCGTGACGGAGGCGAGCCGGCGGGTGTGGCGACCCGACTGGCCGTGTCCGGCCCTCGGCATCCTCGGCCAGCAACGCCACGGTGGGGGTGACCCGACGTTCCGGGTGCACGCCGACGAGGTGTGGCGCGGCATCCGTACGCCGGACGGGCCGGCGACCCTGCGCGTCGCACCCCGGCCCCGTGACGGTGACGTGCTCGCCGAGTCCTGGGGCGACGGCGCCGCCTGGGCGCTCGACCACGTCCCGGCGATGCTCGGCTGCGACGACGACCCCTCCGGCTTCGGCAGTGGCCTGCACCCGCTCGTGGCGGAGGCCCATCGACGGCGCCCGCACCTCCGGTTCGGGGCGAGCCACCGCGTCTTCGAGACCCTGGTCGCCGCGATCATCGAGCAGAAGGTCACCGGTCAGGAGGCGTTCGCCGGGTTCCGGCGGTTGGTCCACCGGTACGGCGAGCGGGCACCCGGCCCCGGCCGGGAGCTGCGGCTCTGGGTCCAGCCCGGCCCCGAGACGATCCGGCGGGTGCCGTCCTGGGAGTGGCTCAAGCTCCACATCGACCCCGCCCGTTCGCGCACCCTCGTCCGGGCGGCGACGGTGGCCGACACGCTGGACCGGCTCACCGCCGATGACGCGGACGCCAGGCTCCGCACGCTGCCCGGCATCGGGGAGTGGACCTCCGCCGAGGTCAGGTCTCGCGCCTTCGGTGATCCGGACGCCGTCAGCTTCGGCGACTTCCACATCGCCCAGGACATCGGCTGGGCCGTCACCGGCACGCCGTACGACGACGAGCAGCTGCGGGCGTTCCTCGAGCCCTGGCGACCCCAGCGCAACCGGGCCGTGGTCCTGATCCACGGCCTGGCCGGCGGCCGACCGCGGCGCGGGCCTCGGCTGGCTCCGCGCACCCACCTGCCCGTGCGCTAGCGTTCGCTCACCTCAGGGAGGGGAGGGGCAGCCATGTCACAAATGGCAGCCGGGACCCGCGCCACCGATCTGGACGCGGCACTGGCGCGTTCGGTCGAGGCCTCCGTCGCGCCCGGCGCCCAGGCGGCCCTGGTGCGTGACGGCGAGCTGCTCTGGACGGGTGCGTACGGCATGGCCGACCCCGAGTCGGCGACCCCGATCTCGGGCGAGACGGTGTTCTGCCTGGCCAGCCTCGGCAAGACGATGGTCGCCGCGCTCGCCCTTCGCCTCGTGGAGGAGCACCGACTCGACCTGGACGCTCCGGTCGCGGCCGTGCTCGACGACGACCTGCCCGGCTTCGACGTGGTGACGCCCCGGATGCTGCTGACCCACACGTCGGGCTACCCGGACCTCTACGACACCCCCGAGGTGGCGGCCCTGATGCCTCCGGACCAGGACGAGCCCGGCAGCGGCTCGGCGTACGACCCGGACCGGCCGTTCACCTGGTCGATGCTGGCGCCCGGGATCCGCGCGCCGGTCGAGCCCGGAGCGCGGTGGGAGTACTCCAACGCCGGCTACATCGTGCTCACCGAGATGCTGAGCCGGGTGCTCGGCGGGTCCGAGGGCGTCCGTGCCGCCTGGCGGAGCCTCGCCGACCGGGTCGGTGGAGGCCTGACCGACGACGTGCTCACCATGGAGAGGTCGTGCGTGCCGCTCGAGCGGCTGGCGCGGGGCCACGAGTACAGGGACGACGGGACGCTCGTCGACCCGTACGCCGCCGTCGAGCACTCCGGCGTCCCGACGGACCTGTTCGGGCTCCCGTTCGGCGACGGACTCTTCGCCGGAACCGCCCACGGTGTCGCGCTGTTCCTCGACGGCCTGTTCGCCCGCATGACGGTGCTCGAGTCCGCGACGGTCGAGCTGATGTCCACCACCACGACCCAGGCGGCGACCGCCGACGTACCGAGTCCCGACCTCACCACCTACGGGATGGGTACCCACCGGATGACCGGTGGTGATCTGGCCTGGCAGGGCCACCGCGGACGGTACGGCGGGTTCTCCTCCGTCGGCGCCACCGACCGCACACACGGTCGGTCACTCGTCGTCCTGGCGAACTGCACGGGCGAGGAGTCGCCCGCGCTGCCCATCTGGCGGGCGCTGGCCGCCGCGTGCGTCAGAGGAGCGGACGCAGGGGATTGAGCAGGAACTCGGTGAAGCGGCGGTAGATGTCGCGGGCCTCCCACTCGTCCTCGGTGAGCTGAAGACAGTTGGACTCGTCGACCCGGAAGATCTCCTCCAGCGAGCCCGCGAGCTCCGGGTCGATGATCTCGACGTTGATCTCGTAGTTGCCGGTCAGGCTCAGCCGGTCGATGTTGGCGGTGCCGACGGTCGACCAGGTCCCGTCGATGGTGGCGGTCTTCGCGTGCACCATGGCGTCGCGGTAGCGCAGCACCTTCACGCCGGCGTCCAGCAGCTGCGAGAAATAGCCGCGGGAGATCCAGTCGGAGACGACGTGGTTGGACTTGGCCGGGATCAGCAGGCGGACGTCGACGCCGCGTCGCGCCGCGGCGGTCAGGGCCTCGGCGAAGTCGGGGTCGGGCAGGAAGTACGCCGTGGTGAGCCAGACGTTCTTGCTGGCCCGGGCGATCGCCTCGATGTACATCGCGCGGATCGGGAACATCCACAGCCGTGGCACGTTGCGGTGGAACCGGATGGTCGGCTCCCAGGTCGAGGCCGTCTCGAGGAGCAGCGGTCGCTCGCTGGAACGGAAGCGCCGCCGGCGGTTGAGGTTCCAGAAGTCCGCGAACGCCCGCTTCAGGTCCCAGACGCCCGGCCCGGTGATCCGGACGTGGGTGTCGCGCCACTCCGTCGCGTACGCCTCGCCGATGTTGAAGCCGCCGACGAACCCGATCGACTCGTCGACCACCAGGATCTTGCGGTGGTCGCGGCCGTACCGTCGCAGGTCGAACGGCCGCCACCCGGCCGCGTACACGGGGTAGCGGAGCACCTTCATCGAGCTCGGGAAGCGCTTGAACCGCGGCGAGACCACGAGGTTCGCGAACGCGTCGTAGATCAGGTACACCTCGACGCCCCGGGCCGCGGCCTCCTCGAGCGCGGTCTTGAAGCGCTGCCCGACGGCGTCGGCCTTCCAGATGTAGGTCTCGAGCAGGATCTGGCGCTGGGCTCCGTCGATCGCGGCGATCATGGCGTCGTAGAGGTCCGTCCCGAACATGTACGTCGTGACCTCGCCGTCGCCCACGGGCACGGAGCTCGGCGGCGTGGTCGGGAACGACACCGCCCGGTGCTTGCCACGACGTCGGTAGGAGTCGACCAGGGTCATCCCGATCGCCATCAGGAAGGGCGCGGCGACGATCCCCAGCACGATCCGACGCACGAGCGGGAGCCAGCGGTCGGCCCCAGACGACGGAGATCGGGTGCGCACGCCGCCAAACTACCCATCGCGCGGGGTTGCCCCTGCCCGGGCAGCCCGAACCTGGCAGGATCACTGACCGTGGACATCACGGGGTTCTGGCGCCTGGACGGGGCCTGGACGTGGTGGCGCACCCTCCGCGAGAACCGTCGCCGGTACCGTCGCCTCTTCGGCCGGCGCATGCACCTGGTCCTCCCACGCACGCACAGCGAGTGGATCCACCACTACAAGTTCCTGCGCCGCGACCCGTGGCTGCCGGAGCTCACGGACAAGATCGCGGCGAAGCGGTTCATCGCCGAGCGGGTCGGCGAGGAGTACGTGATCCCGACGTACTGGTCCGGCCGCCGACTGCCGAGCAGGCGCGCGCGCCGCCGCTGGCCGCGCCCGTACTTCATCAAGGCCGCGCACGGCTGTCACCAGGACCTCGAGGTGCCGGCCGACGGGCCGGTGCCGTGGAACAAGATCGAGCGCCAGACCGCGCGGTGGCTGCGCAGCACCTACGGGCGTACGGGGGGCGAGTGGCAGTACGCCCGGATCCGGCCTCGCCTGATCGTCGAACAGCGGATCGGCGACCCCAGCGTGCTCCCGGACGACTACAAGTTCTGGGTCTACCACGGACGGGTGCACTACGTGCACTGGTTCACCGACCGTGGTCTGCCGACGTACGGCGGCCGGATCGTCGATCGGGACTGGAACGAGCCCTTCCGCTCGATCTCCCAGCGCACCCACGAGCGCTACCCGCCGCGTCCGGAGTCGCTGGACCTGATGATGTGGATCGCGGAGACCCTGGGCGAGGGGTTCCGGTTCGTACGGGTCGACCTGTACGAGGTCGACGGTCATCCCTACGTCGGGGAGCTCACGTTCACTCCCTCCGCCGGCTTCCACACCCTCGACCCGGATCAGGTCGACTTCGACCTCGGCAGGCTGTGGCGCAAGCCGCGCAGCGAGCGGTTCCCGGCCGCGCCGTTCCCCGAGCGCGCCGCCCGGATCAGGGAGCCCGCGAGCGTCGGCAGTCCCTGACCGCACCCCCCCGGCGTGGCAGGATCACCAGGGTGATGGGCCCGGGCACGACCGGCGTGCGCGCGTGGTGGCGAACAGCGCGCGTCGCGCATCGTCGCTACCTCGAGGTGTTCGGTCGGCGGCCACGGCTGCTCCGGCCGCGGACCCACTCGGAACGGCTGCACCGGGCCAAGCTCTTCCGGAGGGATCCCCGTCTGCCGATCCTGGCCGACAAGATCGAGGTGAAGTCGTTCATCGCGGACCGGGTGGGCGAGCGCCACGTGGTGCCCACGCTCTACGCCGGCGACTCGCTGCCGCCGCGCGAGGAGCGCGGCTGGCCCCGTCCCTTCTTCGTGAAGGCCAGCCACGGCAGCAGCTGGCAGGTGCAGGTGCCGGCGGAGGGCCCGCCGCGGTGGGGCCGCCTGGAGCGTCAGGTCGGCCACTGGCTGTCCACGACGTACGGCGAGAGCGGCGGTGAGTGGCACTACGGCCTGATGCCGAGGCGGATCCTGGTCGAGCCGCACCTGGGCGACCCGTCACGCATGCCCGACGACTACAAGTTCTGGGTGTTCCACGGTCGCGTCCACTTCGTGCACTGGCTGACCGGGAGGGGGACGCCGGAGTTCGGGGGCCGGCACCTCGACCTCGACTGGAACGAGGCCTTCCGCTCCTTCCGGTTCCGCACCCACGAGAGGATGCCGCCGCGTCCCCGCTCGCTCGACACGATGATCAGGATCGCCGAGCGGCTTGCCGAGGGCTTCACCTTCGTCCGCGTGGACATGTACGACATCGACGGGCACGTGTACGTCGGAGAGCTCACCTTCACGCCCACCGCGGGGTTCCACCTCTTCGACCCGCCGGAGACCGACCTCATGCTGGGGCGCCTGTGGCACAAGCCTCCGCCGGTCGGACCGGATGCCCGAGATCGGCGAGGAGCACCTCAGGCCGCGGTCCCCCTGCTGACGCGCGACCGCGCCAGGATGTGACGGGCCACATGTCGTGCGTCGCGACCGGCGCCGCCGATCAGCATGGAGTAGAAGCCACGCTGGAACAGCAGTCCCATGAAGTACAGGCCCGGCACGTCGGGCATCACGCCACCGCGGTCCCGCGGCCAGCCGTCCTCACCGACCGGTGACGGGTGGATGAACGAGAAGTCCTGGCGGTAGCCCGTGCACCACACGATGTTGGCGACGTCCAGGACGGTGCCGTCGGCCAGAGCGGGCTTGCCGTCGACGACATCCGTCGTGCGCTCGTCGGTCCGGTGCACGCCGGCCTGGTCGAGGTGGCGGCGCTTCACCCGCAGCAGGGGCGCGTTCAGCTTCCCCGAACGGATGCCGGCCCTCGCTCGGCGACCGGGCGGGGTCCGCTCGGTGAGCAGGTGGGTCCAGGCGAACCACAGCACCGGGAGGAACACCCTGCCCCGGCGGCTCTCGATGTCGATCGGCACCTCGGCGCGCACGGCGCCGGACACCCGGACCTCGTGGCCGGCGTTGGCTGCCTCGAGCGCGATGTCGGCGCCGGACTGGCCGAGGCCGACGACGAGCACCGGGCCCGGCAGCAGCTGACCGGGCTCGCGGTACGCGCTCGAGTGCATCTGGCGGACTCCGGGGTCGATCTGCTCGGCGAGGGCGGGGACGCGGGGGTGGGTGTCACCGCCGGTCGCGACGACGACGTTCTGGGCCTGGTAGGTGCCCCCGTCGGTCACGACCGTCCAGCTGCCGTCGTCCGCCTGGCTCACCGAGGCGACGTCGAGCCCGCAGTGGACGTGGAGTCGGTGGTGTCGGGCGTACTCCTCCAGGTAGTCGGCGAGCTGTCCTGCGGTCGGGAACGACCTCGGCGGTGCCGGGAACCGGAGCCCCGGCAGCGCGTCGTACCGAGCCGGCGTGTTGAGGACCAGCGAGGCATAGCGGCGGCGCCACTGGTCGCCGATGCGCGCTGACCGCTCGAGCACGACGTAGCGCCGACCGGCGCGCTGCAGGTGGTAGGCCGTGGCGAGGCCGGCCTGGCCGGCTCCGATGATGACGGTCTCGACCTGCTCGGGGCCGGTGTCGGCGACGGGACGAACGGACGTGGGTGACGTGGTGGTGTCTGTCATGGCAGGGACGCTAGGAACTCGAAGCCCCCCACCGCGTCCGCCGTGCTGCCCATCCCTCGCCGGTGGCATGGGTAGTTCTGTGTAGTCCCGCGCGGGTCAGACGAGCCGGTGGTCGTAGGCGTAGGCCGTAGCGGCCGCTCGAGACCGGATCGCGAGCTTCGTGTAGATGTTCGACAGGTGTCGGGCCACCGTCTTCTCGCTGAGTACGAGCTCGCGCGCGATCACCCGGTTGGTGTGGCCGGCCGCGACGAGTCGGAGCACCTCGACCTCGCGAGGCGTCAGGCCGTCGCTCGGGGCGGCGCGGCCGTCGAGGCGCTCGAGGTCCGGCCGGGCGCCGAGTCGCGTGAAGGTCTCGCGGGCGGCCTCGTGCTCGAGGGCTGCGGAGTCGCTGTCGCCGAGGGCGCGGCAGGCATCGCCGATCCGGACCCGCACCCGAGCCGCGTCGTACGGCATCCCGAGACGCGTCCACACCTCCAGGGCCTGGCGGAGGCGCGACAGGGCACCGGGGGCGTCGTTCTCCGCGAGCAGCACCGCGCCGACCGCCTCCGCCGCGCGTGCCTGGTGGACCGTCGGGAGCGAGGCGGACCCTGCGGCCAGCTCGTCGGCGGCGGATCGGGCCGCCGTGACGTCGCCGGACAGGAGCACGGCCTCGACGAAGCCGGCCAGGATGTCGGGGCGGTCGATCCGGTCGGGCTCGGCGTGCAGGCGCCGGAAGGTCGTCACGGCCTCGTCGACGCGGCCCTGCGCGAGTCGCATCAGGGCGAGTCCCGGCTCGGGCTGGCGGCCGAGCGAGTTGGCGCGGCGGTAGGCGTCCTCGGCCTCGGCGTACTCGCCTTGGAGCCGGCGCACCTCGGCGAGCTGGTACCACGCGTCGCCGACCGCCGTGCCGCCGAGCCGGGCGCAGGCCGCGCGCGCCTCGTCGAGGGCACCGGTCCAGTCGCCGCGCATCGCCATGAGCTGGCTGCGGTGGACCAGGCACTCGCCCCGGAAGGGCACGAGCCCCGACTGTGAGTCGCACCAGTCCGACAGGACACCGGTCCACTCCTGGGCACGAGGCACGTCGAGCAGGCTCATGCAGGCGCTGATCACCGCGCAGTAGGCCAGTCCCGCGACGGTCGGGTACAGCTCGCTGTCCGACACGACCAGCATCACCTCGTCGAAGCAGTCCAGGGCCTCCTCACGGCGTCCCTGGTGCAGCAGCCCCCACCCGGTCACGAGCCGTCCGAGCACCTCGAGGTTGTCGTTGCCGTCCCGCCGGCCGACATCGGCCGCCGCCGCCGCGAGGACCATGCCCTCGTCCACGCGTCCGGACAGAACCAACCGGCGTGCCTCGATGACGTCCGGGAACGTCGCCATCGCCCCCTCCACGCCGTGCTCCTCGGCGATCGCCCGGCTCCGGGCGAGCCAGGCCCCGCCCCGCGCAGGTTCGCCGGCGTTGACCAGCAGGAAGGCGTGCCAGAACGCCGTCTCGGCGGCCTCGGGCCAGCGCTCCTCGGCCAGTGCGAGCCGGTGGGTGCGCTCGAGGACCTGGGTGCTGGCGTCGTCCTCGCCCGCCATGTAGAGCGAGAGACCCAGGAGCTTCAGGTCCTCGCCGGACAGCGGCTGCTGCGCATCGGCGGCGAGGAGGCACCGGACGCACACGTCCCACCGACGCTCGGCGTATGCCGCCCGCCCGCGCTCGAGGTCGCTCGCGCTCACGCGGAGAACGTACTCCCGCGCCCGGGGCGCTGTCGGCGGGCCCGTCTACGCTGGCAGGCATGCGACCCGTGACCGACCTGGAGCGCCGGGTGGCGCCGTTCGAGGTGGTCTCCGACTACCAGCCGAGCGGTGACCAGCCGGCCGCGATCGAGGAGATCGTGCGCCGGGTCAAGGGTGGGGTCAACGACGTGGTCCTGCTCGGCGCGACCGGGACCGGGAAGACCGCGACCGTGGCCTGGGTCGCCGAGCAGATCCAGCGGCCGATGCTCGTGCTCCAGCCGAACAAGACGCTCGCGGCCCAGTTCGCCAACGAGCTGCGGCAGCTGTTCCCGCACAACGCGGTCGAGTACTTCGTGTCCTACTACGACTACTACCAGCCCGAGGCCTACGTCCCGCAGACCGACACCTACATCGAGAAGGACTCCTCGATCAACGAGGAGGTCGAGCGACTGCGCCACTCGGCGACGAACTCGCTGCTCACCCGGCGCGACGTGATCGTGGTGTCGACGGTCTCGTGCATCTACGGCCTCGGCACGCCGCAGGAGTACGTCGACCGGATGCTGAAGCTGAAGGTCGGAGACGAGCGCGACCGCGACTCGATCCTGCGTCGCCTGGTCGAGATCCAGTACACCCGCAACGACATGACCTTCACCCGCGGCACGTTCCGGGTGCGCGGCGACACCCTCGAGATCTTCCCGGTCTACGAGGAGCACGCCGTGCGCGTGGAGTTCTTCGGTGACGAGGTCGAGCGGCTGATGACGCTCCACCCGGTCACCGGCGAGGTGATCAGCGAGGACGACGAGCTCTACGTCTTCCCGGCGACCCACTACGTCGCCGGACCCCAGCGCATGGAGCGGGCGATCAACGGCATCGAGGCGGAGCTCGAGGAGCGGCTGGCGACGTTCGAGCGCCAAGGGAAGCTGCTCGAGGCCCAGCGCCTGCGGATGCGCACGACGTACGACGTCGAGATGATGCGGCAGGTCGGGTCGTGCGCCGGCATCGAGAACTACTCGATGCACATCGACGGTCGCACCTACGGCACCCCTCCGAACTGCCTGCTCGACTACTTCCCGGAGGACTTCGTCCTCGTCATCGACGAGTCGCACGTGGCCGTGCCGCAGGTGGGCGGGATGTACGAGGGCGACATGTCGCGCAAGCGAAACCTCGTCGACCACGGCTTCCGGCTGCCGAGCGCGATGGACAACCGCCCGCTGAAGTGGGAGGAGTTCCTCGAGCGGATCGGGCAGACGATCTACCTCTCGGCGACTCCGGGCGACTACGAGCTGGACAAGGTCGGCGGCGACGTCGTCGAGCAGATCATCCGCCCGACCGGGCTGGTCGACCCCGAGGTCGTGGTGAAGCCGACCAAGGGCCAGATCGACGACCTGATCCACGAGATCAACACCCGCACCGAGAAGAACGAGCGCGTGCTGGTCACGACGCTGACCAAGAAGATGTCGGAGGACCTGACCGACTACCTCCTCGACGCCGGCGTCCGCACCCGCTACCTGCACTCCGAGGTCGACACGCTCAAGCGCATCGAGCTCCTGCGTGACCTGCGGCTCGGCGACTACGACGTCCTGGTCGGCATCAACCTCCTGCGCGAGGGCCTCGACCTGCCCGAGGTGTCGCTGGTCTCGATCCTCGACGCCGACAAGGAGGGCTTCCTGCGGTCGGACAAGTCGCTGATCCAGACCATCGGCCGGGCCGCGCGCAACGTGTCCGGCCAGGTGCACATGTACGCCGACAAGATCACGCCGTCGATGGAGTCCGCGATCGACGAGACCAACCGTCGTCGCGCCAAGCAGGTCGCCTACAACACCGAGCGCGGGCTCGACCCGCAGCCGCTGCGCAAGAAGATCGCCGACATCACCGAGATGCTGGCCCGCGAGGACGAGAACACCCAGGCGCTGCTGGCGACCTGGGCCGGCACCGAGGCCAAGGGCCGGGCCGGTGGCGTGAAGCCGAGGCAGGGCCAGCCGGTCCCGGCGCTCGGCCAGCTCAAGGCCGGCCAGCTGGCACCCGACATCTCGGGCCTGCCGAGCGCCGAGCTCGCCGCGCTGATCCAGGAGCTGACCGACCAGATGAGGACCGCCGCCGCCGAGCTGCAGTTCGAGCTGGCCGCCCGACTTCGCGACGAGATCAGCGACCTGAAGAAGGAGCTGCGGCAGATGATGGAGGCGACGAAGTGACGAACGTCGGCCGGCGAGCCCGGGGGGCGGCGCCGCGAGCGGCGAGCACCGGATAGCCCGTGGACGTGGAGCGGATGCGGGAGCACTGCGCGGCCAAACCGGGCGCGTGGCCCGACTTCCCCTGGGAGCACGAGCACCCGGTGTTCAAGGTCGGCCCGGGTGAGCGCGGCAAGATCTTCGCGTTCCTCGGTGGCGAGGGGGTCGGGGTCAAGGCCGGTCGGAGTCGCGAGGTCGCCGACGAGTGGCTCGAGCGCTTCCCCGGTAGCGCGTCGGTGATGCGCTACATCGGCCGATCGGGCTGGAACGACCTCTCCTTCACCGGCATCCCGGACCCCGACCTGCTCGAGGCGGTCGACGAGTCCTACCGCCTCGTGGTCGAGGGACTACCGAAGAGGCTGCGGCCGGACGGCTGGGACGTCGTCTGAGTCGCCCGTCGCCGTGCTCACCGGAGGCCGGCCGGACTCCCGCCCCGCGTCCCGTCCGCCCCGCTCAAGCCTCCTCGGGCTTGTCCGGCGGTGGCTCGGAAGGCTTGGGGGACTTCGACGACCTGGTCTTCGGCGGCTCGAGCGCCCTGGCCTGCCTGCGCTCGAGCTTCTCGACCCGACCGTCGATGATCGACTGCTTGCTCGAGAGGACGCGCACGAGGTTCCCGGCCGTCGGGATCAGGACGAAGATCGGCCACATGAAGTTGTCGCGACCGAGGAGGAACCAGATCGCCCAGCAGATCAGGTTGGGGATCAGGAAGCCCATGATCGCCTCGCCGCGCTTCTCCTGGTAGTAGCGCTGGGCCTGCCGCTGGAGGTCGGGCCGCGACGCGAGGCTGACGGCGGGGACCGCGGCGTCCGCGGCCAGGTCGAGCAACGGCGGCAGCAGGTCGGCGTAGGTCTTGGCACCGTCGACCTGGGCCGTCCGCTCGTCGAGCTCGTCGCGGTCGAGCCGGCCTTCGGCGTACGCCGACGCCAGCGCGTCGTGGACCACGGCGCGGTCGCGGTCGGACGCCCGCACGGCGGCGTACGCCGGATCGCGCGGATCGTGCTCGAAACGGCCCCAGAGACTGCCGTTGCTCCCCGTGGTCACCGGGTCATCGTAGGGCGAGCCCGACGCGTGCCGCCCGCACCAGGTCCGCGGACCGTCCGGTCGTCGCCAGCGGCGCCTCGACCACCCCGCCATCGCGGTCCGAGGCGTGCAGCATGACGCCGGGCTCGACCACGAGGCCGACGTGGTGGACGGGCCGACCCGGGCGGGCGAAGAAGTAGAGGTCGCCGCGGAGTACGTCGTCCACGCGCACCTCCGGCAGCGCCGCCGCCTGGTCGCGGGCGTCGCGCGGAACGGTCGTGTCCAGGGCGCGGTGCACGAGGTGGACCAGCCCCGAGCAGTCGATGCCGCGCCCGCTCATCCCGCCCCAGACGTACGGCGTGCCCAACAGCGTGCGGGCCAGGGCCACCGCGTCGTCCCCACCCTCTGGAAACGCGTCGCCGGGCACGTGCAGCGCCGGAGCCTCCACCACCGAGCGGCCCAGATGTCCCGCGTCGACCCAGCCCGGATACCCCTGCGGGTCCAGTGTCGACGGCTGCCACGGCAGGACCACCGGGACGCGGCCGTCCCGCTCCGGGCCGCTCACCGACACGGGCTCACCGGTCAGCGCCTCCGTGACCCGGTCGTCGCGGGCCGATCGGGTGGGGGCGCGCCAGACCGGTGCGACCTCGGCCGACACCAGGCGGAGCGTCACGCAACGACCTCGGCCCAGGCCGCGGAGGCGACCCGGGCGATCCCGGCCTCCCGCTCCTCCTCGGTGCCCGGCGCGGAGACCAGCACCGCGAGCCCGACCGGGGGCAGGCCCGGCGCCCGCACCAGCGCCACGTCGTGGTTGACGCTGCTGATCCAGCCCGTCTTGTTCCCGATGACCAGCCCGTCCGGCAGCCCGGCCGGGATGCCGTTGCGGTACTGCTGCGCCCGGAGCGTGCGCTCGCACTCCGCCGTCGCCACCGGACCGGCGAGGCGCCCCTCCGCCAGGGCCACCACCAGGCGGGCCATGTCGTCGGCCGTGATCAGGTTGTCGATGCCGGCGTCGCGGGCGGGGTAGTCCTCGATGCCCCGCACGATCGTAGTCCGCTCCGAGCAGCCCGCGTCCGCCAGCACCGCCGCGACCTCCTCCGTGCCGACCTCGTCGAGCACGACGTTCGTGGCCAGGTTTCCCGACACGGTGACCATCCGGTGCACCAGGTCGCCGAGCGGGACGTCGCTGCCCAGGGCGGCCCAGGTCTCCGGGTCGGAGTCCTCCTCCTGGTCCATGCTGAAGCGGTGGCCCGGGTTGCGCGACTCGAAGTCGTCGTGCACGCGGACCGGCCGGTCGAGGTCGAGCAGGCCCCGCTCGGCGAGGCGTCGCGCTGCGACCAGGATCGGCAGCTTCATGATGCTCGCGGAGTAGTGGCGCGCATCCGCGTCGACCGAGACCCGCGGCCGCTCCTCACCCGACACCCGGGCCACGACCGAGACGATCCCGTCGCCCCGGCGCAGGGCGTCGACGGCGGCTGGCAGCGAGCGATCGGCGTACGAGGCGTCCACCGCTGCATCGTAGGAAACCCCCGCGTCGGACCGCCCGGCGACCCGTCGTGCGGGCTTACGATGCGCACAGCGCGAGGCCGGCCGAGCCTGGGAGGGTCCAAGACCGTGAACCGCTGGTTGACGATGCTGGTCGTCCTCCTGGCACTCGCGGCCGGACTGGGGGCGGCGCTGACCTGGCGCACCCACGGTGACCGGGCGGACGCGGCCACCCGGCAGGAGCGGTACGGCGCGGTGCTCGCCGCCGCGGACTCCGAGGTCACCGCGTTCGTGAACATGCGCTACGACCGGGCCCAGCAGTCGGTTGATGCCGTGGCCCAGGGCGCAACCGGCGACTTCCGCGACCACTACGTCCGGTCGGCCGCCCACGTCATCCGGATCCTCGAGCGCCATCGGTCGCTGATGTCCGGTCACGTGGTCTGGTCCGGCGTCTCGGCGATCAGCGGCGACCGCGCCACGGTCATCGTGGCGACGACGGGCACGGTCTCCAACACCCGCACCCAGGGCTCCGACGAGCCGCGCGCCTTCCGCTTCCGGGTCGCCCTGGTGCGCGTGGGCGATCGCTGGCTGACCTCGGACCTCGAGTTCGTGGGGGCCTCCCCGTGAGCCGTCGGACCACGGTGGTGCTCGGATCCTGCCTCCTGATCCTCGCCGTCGCGGTCGCTGCCGAGGCGTGGTACCTCTGGGGCACGTCCTCGCCCACGCCCACCGCCGCGCGGCCGGTCGTGATCGGCGACATCTCCGCCCAGGCCGCGGTCGACACGGCTGCGACCGACGCGGCCGCCATCTTCACGACCTCCTGGCGTCGCTACGACGCCCACGTGGCCAGGGCCGCGTCGCTGATGACCGGCGACATGGCCGCCCGCTACCGCACGTCCGCGGCGCCGGTCCGCGGCCGCGTCGTGGCCAGCCGCACCAGCACCACGACCCGGGTCGCCGCGTCGGGCGTCGTGGAAGCGACGCCGGACGAGGTGCTGGCGCTGCTGTTCCTCGACCAGCGGACGACCAGCGGCGGCGGCCCGCCGTCGTACCAGGCCAGGCGGGCGCTGGTGACGATGGTGCACACCGACCGCGGCTGGCTGGTCGGCAACGTGCAGACCCGCTGAGACGGATCGGCCGGCGCCCGTGGACCCGCTGTCCGAAGCGGCCGCCGGTGCGGCAGGGTATCCCCGTGGCACACCACGACACCGACCTGGCCGTCATCGGCGCCGGTCCCGCCGGACTGTTCGCCGCCTACTACGCCGGGTTCCGGGGCCTCCGCGTCGCCGTCGTCGACTCGCTGCCGGAGCTCGGCGGCCAGGTCACCGCGATGTATCCGGAGAAGCAGATCCTCGACGTGGCCGGCTTCCCGTCGGTCAAGGGTCGTGACCTCGTCGAGGGTCTGGTCGAGCAGGCCAACACCGCCGAGCCGGAGTACCTCCTCGACCGGACCGCGACCGGCCTGAGCAGCACCGACGACGACGTCACGATCACCCTCGACGACGACACCACGGTCACCGCGAAGGCGCTCCTGATCACGGCCGGCATCGGCAAGTTCAGCCCGCGCCCGCTTCCGGCCGGTGACGGGTGGCTGGGCCGCGGCATGGAGTTCTTCGTGCCGAGCTTCGCGCCGTACGCCGGGAAGGACGTCGTGATCGTCGGTGGCGGCGACTCCGCCTTCGACTGGGCGATCCACCTGGAGCCGATCGCGAGGTCGATCGCCCTGGTCCATCGGCGCGACGCGTTCCGGGCGCACGAGCGCACCGTCCAGGCGGTCCGCGACTCGCGCGTCGAGATCATCACCAAGGCCCAGGTCACCGGGCTGTACGGCGAGCCCACCGTGTCCGAGGTCGAGATCACCGTGGACGGCCAGGAGCCGGTACGCCGTCCGGCACAGGCCGTGGTCGCGGCGCTCGGCTTCATCGCCGACCTCGGCCCGCTCCAGCAGTGGGGGATCGAGGTGGTCAAGCGGCACGTGGTCGTCGACGCCTCGATGCGGACCAACCTGCCCCGCGTCTTCGCGGCCGGCGACATCACCGAGTACCCCGGCAAGGTGCGGCTGATCGCGGTCGGCTTCGGCGAGGCGGCGACCGCGGTCAACAACGCCGCGGTCGTCATCGATCCCACTGCGCACGTCTTCCCGGGCCACTCGAGTGAGGCGAGCTGACCGGGCGATCTCCTATCGGGTGTTCGCGCAGACCACCCAGGCCTGCACGGTCAGCTCGGTCGTCGGGTTGGCGTTGTACGCGGTGATCACCCAGCCGTCGTGGTTGTCCGTGGGTGCGCTGTCCTCCAGCCGGGTGACGCTCGGGTTGTCGCTGGTCTCGCCGCCCGCGATCGCGACCTCGCCGGGCGTGGCGCACGGGGCGACCCAGCTGTTCGACGAGTCCGGAGCGAGCGTGAGGGGCGTCATGGTGTACTCGACGCCACTCAGCCCGTGCGGACCCACGGGCCCAGGCGGTCCGGCGATGCCTTGGACGCCGGCGGGGCCGGTGACACTGCCGCCGAGGAAGTCCTGTGGCTGGAGCGAGCCGTCCTTGATGTCGGCTCTGGTGATGGTGTGCGCGTGGATGTCACGGCCGGTGACGGTCCCGTCCTTGATCTGCCGGCCGGTCACCAACGCGGCGGCACCGGCGCTTCCCGCGACGGAGACGACCAGCGCGACCGCGGCCAGGACGGCGAACCTGATCCGGCCCGGGGACGTGACCGCCGAGATCCCGCGACGTCGCAGCTTCATGGTTCCATCCTCCTTCTCATCAGTCCACGTCCGCACACAGCGCCCACGGGAAGACCTGTGACGAGTTGCCGGCCCACTGGTAGACGGTGGACAACCAGGACGCGCCGTCCGCTGTCGGAGCCGAGGTCGCCGTCCCCACCGTCAGGATGTTCGACACGGACGTGCCGCCGCCGATCACCTTCGTGCCCTGCGGGCAGGTGGCGATGACCGTCTCGAACCCGGTCACGTCCTTGGGGTCGCCCACCACGTAGCTGACGCCACGGAAGCCGGCGGGTCCCCGGACCGTACCGGGCGGTCCGAGGGGGCCATCGGGCCCGGGAGGACCGGTGGGGTCTCCGCTGAAGTCCGCCGGCCGGAGAGTGCCGAGGGCGACCTGAGCGGCACGGAGCGAGCCGTTGCGGACGTCGCGGCCGGAGACCGACCCGTCCTTGATCTGCCGGCCGGTGATGAGACCGGCCGCGTGGGCGCCGGCGAAGCTCCCGACGGCGACGACGCAGGCCAGCGCCGCGGGTGCCACCGCCCGCCTACCCAGTCCCAGGATCAGGCGCTTCGGTCGAGTCGGCATCGGACTGTCCCTTCTGTGTTGGTAGCTCTCCAGCGAGGTCAGGGAGTCACACACGTGACCCAGCCGAAGGCACTGGTGTCCGCGGCCGCGAAGTTGTGCACGAACACGTCCCATTGCCCGTTGTGGCCGTTCGCGGGTTCGATCGGAGCGCTCTCGATCACCTCGAGCCCGTCGGGATCGAGGCTCGAGATGCCGCCGGCGACCGCCCGCTTGGCTGCCGACGGGCAGGTCAGCGTGACTCCCGTGAGTCCGGAGTCCGTGCCGCTCTCGTGGACCGCGGTGAAGGGCTTCTCGGCGAACTCGACGCCGGGGATCCCGTCCAGCCCCCGCGGACCGGGCAGGCCCTGGGGCCCATCTGCTCCCTGGGGGCCGCGGATCGAGTCCTGGTCGAAGTGGGACACGGACAGGCTCCCGTCGCGCACATCAGCGCCGGTCAGGCCTCCGTTCGTCAGGTCCCGCGAACGGATCGTGCCGTCCTTGATCTGCGCTCCGGTGATCAGGCCGCCGGCGGCCGCACTGGCAGCACCGCCCAGCACGATCACGGCGAGGAGCGCGGCCACGAACCCCGCTCGGTCCGCCCGGCGGCCACGGCCAGGGACTGGTTCCTGGGCACCTGTCTGCAGTGACATGCCGGGATCCGACCGGAGGCCCGTTGGGAGTGCGTTGAGCCATCCGGGTTAGGGTCGGCTACCGGCTGGTAGCAACGTGCGACGGCCGACCGAGGCGTCCCCCGACCGGAAGGGCCAACCCGTGCGCGTCGCCCTGTTGTCCTACCGGAGCAAGCCGCACTGCGGCGGGCAGGGCGTCTACGTCCGGCACCTCAGCCGAGAGCTGGTGCGGCTCGGGCACGAGGTCGAGGTGTTCTCGGGTCAGCCCTACCCGACGCTCGACGAGGGCGTCCGGCTGACCAGGGTGCCCAGCCTCGACCTCTACCGCGAGCCCGATCCCTTCCGCACCCCGCGCATGCACGAGTACCGCGACCTCGTCGACGTGCAGGAGGTCGCGACGATGTGGACGGCCGGCTTCCCGGAGCCGCGCACCTTCAGCCGCCGGGTGCTCCCGGTGCTGCGCGAGCGGGCCGGTGACTTCGACGTCGTCCACGACAACCAGACGCTCGGCTCCGCCCTCCTCGAGGTGGAGTCGGCGACCGGGCTCCCGCTCGTCGCCTCGATCCACCACCCGATCTCGATCGACCGCCGGATCGACCTGGCCCAGGCGCCGACCTGGCAGAAGCGGCTCTCCGTGCGCCGCTGGTACGGCTTCGTGCGCATGCAGGCGCGGGTGGCCCGCGGGGTTCGCTCGGTCCTCGCTCCGTCCGAGTCCGCGAAGCGGGACGTCGTGCGCGAGTTCGGCGTCGAGCCGGCGCGGGTGCGCGTGGTCCTGCTCGGCGTCGACGAGGGCTTCGTCCCGCCCACCGTCCCCCGCGTTCGGGGCCGGATCCTGGCGATGGCGAGCGCCGACGCGCCGCTCAAGGGCGTGGCCTGCCTGCTGGAGGCGTTCGCGAAGCTGCGCACCGAGCGCCGTGACCTCGAGCTGCTGCTGGTCACCAAGCCGGTGCCCGGCGGCCGCACGGAGCAGCTGCTGGACTCGCTGGCGATCCGCGACCGCATCCGGTTCGTCCACGACGTCAGCGACGCGGAGCTGGTGGACCTGATGGGCTCGGCCGAGGTCGCCTGCGTGCCGAGCCTCTACGAGGGCTTCTCGCTCCCGACCGCCGAGCTGATGGCCACGGCCACCCCGCTGGTCGTCTCCCGGGCCGGCGCCATCCCCGAGGTCGTGGGGCCGGACGGGCTCTGCGCCGACCTCGTGACACCCGGTGACGTCGGCGAGCTCTCGGCCGCGCTGGGCGCGCTGCTCGACGAGCCGGACCGTCGAGCCCGGTACGGCGCGGCCGGTCGCCGGCGTGCCCAGGACCTGTTCAGCTGGCGAGCTGTCGCGGCCGCGACCGCGGCGGCGTACGACGACGCGATCGCGGACCTCAGGAGGACCGGTGCTCACCGTTGACTTCGACCGCCTGGGCCTGAGGCCGGGTGAGCGGGTGCTCGACCTCGGCTGCGGCGCCGGTCGACACGCGTTCGAGATGTACCGCCGCGGGGCGGACGTCGTCGCCTTCGACCAGGACGCCGACGAGCTGGCGGCCGTCCGCGACCTCTTCGCTGCCATGAAGGCGGCCGGCGAGGTGCCGGACGGCGCCGAGGCGGACGTGAAGGAGGGCGACGCGCTGTCGCTGCCGTTCGCAGACGGTGAGTTCGACCGGATCGTGGCCGCGGAGATCCTCGAGCACGTCCCCGCCGACCTCCAAGCCCTGTCCGAGCTGGTCCGGGTCCTCCGGCCCGGCGGCACCGTCGCGCTGACCGTGCCGCGCTGGTTCCCCGAGGTGGTCTGCTGGAAGCTGTCGCGGGAGTACCACGACGTCCCGGGCGGGCACGTCCGTATCTACACCGACGCCGAGCTCGTGACCAAGGCGGAGCGCGCCGGTCTGGTGTACGACGGGCGCCACCACGCCCACGCCCTGCACTCGCCGTACTGGTGGATCAAGTGCGCCGTCGGAGTCGGCAACGACGACCACCCGCTCGCGACGACGTATCACCGGTTCCTGGTCTGGGACCTGATGAAGAGGCCGCGGGTGACCCGGTGGGCCGAGCGTGCGCTGAACCCGGTGCTGGGCAAGAGCCTCGTGGTGTACCTGCACAAGCCATCGGGCGGGCCGGAGGACGCCGATGAATCCTGAGCTGCTCACCCCCGCCGAGGTGGCGGCGTCGGGCGCGGCGATCGCCTCCGTGCAGGAGCCCGACGGGGCGATCCCGTGGACGGTCGGTGGCCATGCCGACGTCTGGAACCATGTGGAGGCGGCGATGGCCCTGCTGGTCGCCGGCCGGCTCGAGGAGGTCGACCGCGCCTGGTGGTGGGTCCGGCACACCCAACGCGCCGACGGGTCCTGGCCGATGAAGGTCGTCGGCGGTGTCGTCGAGGACGCGAGCGGCGAGTCGAACATGACGGCGTACGTCGCGGTGGGGCTGTGGCACCACTGGCTGGTGCGCCGCGAGCTCGGGTTCGTGGCGGCCCACTGGCCCGTCGTACGTCGCGCCCTCGACATGGTCTGCCGCCTCCAGCTGCCGTTCGGCGGCATCGCCTGGTCGCAGGAGTGGCACGACGGCGAGCCGGCGACGGTCAACCCCGACGCCCTGCTGGCCGGGTCGTCGAGCATCCACCACGCGCTCCGGGCCGGACTCACCCTGGCCGAGCTGCTCGACGACCCGCAGCCCGAGTGGGAGCTGACCGCGGGCCGGCTCGGGCATGCCCTGCGCGAGCACCGCGACCGGTTCCTCGACAAGTCGACGTTCTCGATGGACTGGTACTACCCGGTCCTCGGTGGTGCCGTCCGCGGACCCGCGGGCGGGGACCTGATCGCGTCCCGGTGGCACGACTTCGTCGTCCCCGGCCTCGGCGTGCGCTGCGTCGACAGCAACCCGTGGGTCACCGGGGCGGAGACCTGCGAGCTGGCGCTGACGCTCGACGCGCTCGGCGACCGGACGCGGGCGGTGGCGGTGTTCGCCGACGCCCAGCACCTGCGGCAGCCCGACGGCTCGTACTGGACCGGCTACGTCTACGCCGACGAGGTCAACTGGCCGGCCGAGCACACCACGTTCACGACCGCGGCCGCGCTGCTCGCGCACGACGCGCTGGCCGAGGTCACCGGTGGCTCCGGCGTCGTCCGCGGCACCGGGCTGGTGGCCCAGCCCCAGCCGCTCGGGCTGGAGTGCGGCTGCTCCTCAGCCGACGCCCTCGCCGGGCGATCCTGAGACCCGGGCCAGCACCCGCAGCGACCCCACCGCCTCGCGCTCCTCGAAGGCGCCGGACGCGATGGCCCGCAGGTACACCTCGTACGGCGGGCGCCCGCCGTCGGCGGGGTCGGGGAACACGTCGTGGATGGCAAGCAGCCCACCCGCCATCACCCACCGGGCCCAGCCGTCGTAGTCGGCGTGCGCGGGGTCATCGCCGTGCCCGCCGTCGATGAACAGCAGCGACAGCGGTGTGCGCCAGTGTGCGGCGACGGTCGCGGAGTCGCCGACGACGGCCACCACGACGTCCTCGAGGCCGGCCGCCTCGACGACGCGACGGAAGAGCGGCAGCGTGTCCATCCGGCCGGTGCGAAGGTCGACGAGCGACGCGTCGTGGTGCTCCCACCCGGGCTGGTTCTCCTCGGAGCCGTGGTGGTGGTCGACGGTGAACACGACGCCGCCGACCTCGTGGGCCGCGGCGCCGAGGTAGACCGCCGACTTGCCGCAGTAGGTGCCGATCTCGAGCACCGGGCCGTAGGGGAGCCGCTCGCCGGCGAGCCGGTACAGGGCCAGCCCCTCGTCGTGCGGCATGAAGCCGCGGGCGGCGCGGGCCAGGGCCAGCAGGTCCGGATCGCGGGCGGGGCTCATCGGCGCGCGCGGTGCCACTCGAGGTAGCGCTCGACGGCGCGGACGACGTGCTCGGAGCGGATCGAGGGAAACACGTCGAAGGCGTGCTGGGTGCCGGGGAACTCGGCGTACGCGACGCTGTTCTTCGAGGTCTCGCGCAGCGCCGCGACGAAGAGTCGCGCCTGCTCGACCGCGACCAAGGAGTCGCGCGCACCGTGGAGGACGAAGAAGTCGGGCGCGTCCTCGGTGACCCGCAGGATCGGCGACGCCTGCTCGAAGACCTCCGGGTCCTCGTCCCAGGTGCGCTGGACGACGCGAGGCGCGAGGTAGCGGTCGCGCATGAGCAGGGCGTTCTTCAGCCCCGTCGCACCGGCGAAGTCGTAGACGCCGTAGAACGTCACGGCCGCCTGGACCCGGGTGTCCTTGCCCTCGAAGCCGGGTTGGAAGGCCGGGTCGTTCGGGGTCAGCGCGGCCAGCGCGGTCAGGTGACCGCCGGCCGACCCACCGGTGAGCACGACGTACGACGGGTCTCCGCCGTACTGCTCGATGTGGTCCTTGACCCACGCGATCGCCCGTTTCACGTCGACGATCTGGGCGGGAAAGGCGTCACGCGGGGCCAGCCGGTAGTTGATGGCGACACAGACCCAGCCGCGCTCGGCCATCCGGTGCATCAGCGGGATGCCTTGCTCGTCCTTGGAGCCCATCGTCCAGCCGCCACCGTGCACCTGCACCAGGACCGGGGCGCCGACGAGGTCGCGGTCGGCGGGTCGGTAGACGTCGAGCATGCCGCGTCGTCCGGCGTCGCTGTAGGCGATGTTCCCGTCGACGCGGACACGCGGGTTGCGGCGGGAGAACGGGTTGACCAGCTTGCGCCACGGGGTGCGCAGGTCGACCCGGGTCGGTCGGTCCCCGGGCCGCTCGACGTACTCCTCGCCGAGGCTGTCGACCAGGGACTGCTCCGCCAGCACCCGCACCTGACGGCTCTGGCGGACCAGGTGCACCAGTCCGAGCGCCGTGCCGGCGGCGAGGACCAGGCCGAGCCGACTGCGTCGACCCCGGCCGGTCAGGTGGACCGCAGTGTCGGCGGCGGTCAGGACGAGCAGCTGGGGTGCGAGCTCTCCGGTCGGCCATCCGAGGGCGAACGAGATCAGGCCACCGCGCAGGTTCCAGGCCGGTGGCCGAACGGCGTTGGCGGTGAGGGCGGCGGTGACCAGCCGGCGGCGGAGGAAGGACACCCTCGGATGCTACCCAGCGGTAACCGGCCGCGGGGCTGTGGGCGGGCGGGGGAGGGAGGTCGCTTCTATGCTGCCCGCATGGCATCGCGCGCATCCAACTTCTGCATCGACGCGGCTGATCCCTATGCCCAGACCATGTGGTGGGACCAGGTCCTCGAGGACTTCCGGGTCGACGACTCCTGGGCGATGACGCCCGAGGACGACGAGTGCGGGCTCACCGGCCCGGACGACCGGTACCTGCTGTTCCTCAAGGTGCCCGAGCCGAAGACCGTCAAGAACCGCATGCACATCTGCCTGCGTCCGACCGACCGCGGCCGCGACCAGGAGATCGAGCGGATCCTCGGCCTCGGCGCGACCCTGGTCAACGACCTGCGCGACGGCGAGCGCGGGTGGGTGGTGCTGGCCGACCCCGAGGGCAACGAGTTCTGCGTGCTGACGCCGTACCGGCCCTCGACCGAGACCTCGCCGGGGTGACCGCGCCGCCCGAGAGGGGCGTGCCGGCTATCAGGGTCCGATGACCAACAGGTGACAAATTGGTGAAGGTCTCTAGCCATCGGCGGTTTCGACCGATATGTTCGCGCTCGAAACATAAACCGGTGCGACGTCTCCGTCGTACCGCCTGAGAGGGAGGGCGCAGGCGAATGCGCAGGACCACAGCTTCGATCGGAATCCTCGGAGTCGCGGCGGCACTCAGCCTCACCGCGTGCGGCTCGAGCAACAGCAGCAGCCCCAGCGCAGGCGGCTCCAGCAGCAGTGGCGGCGTCACCGCCGCCTGCAGCCTGGACAACCCGCCCCAGAGCGCCGCCGAGCTGCCCAAGTCCGTCGACCTCGGCAAGACCAGCGGCAAGGTCGGTGTGATCCTGCCCGACACGACGTCGTCGACGCGCTACACGCAGTACGACGCCCCGCTCCTCACCAAGGCGCTCAAGGACGCCGGCATCACGCCCGACGTCCAGAACGCCCAGGGCGACAAGAACAAGTTCGCCTCGATCGCCCAGAGCATGATCGGTGAGGGCGTGAAGGTGCTGATCATCGACTCGATCGACGCCGCCTCCGGTGCCGGTGTCGAGAAGGCGGCCGACAAGGCCGGCGTCAAGGTGATCGACTACGACCGCGTCAACCTCGGCGGCACCGCTCCGTACTACGTGTCGTTCGACAACGAGGACGTCGGCAAGCTCCAGGCGCAGACCCTGCTCGACTGCCTCAAGGAGCAGGGCGTCGACAGCCCGAAGATCATCATGATGGACGGCGGCACC
This sequence comes from Nocardioides sp., assembly GCA_036265495.1. Classification (GTDB taxonomy): domain Bacteria; phylum Actinomycetota; class Actinomycetes; order Propionibacteriales; family Nocardioidaceae; genus Nocardioides. The sequence continues at coordinate 37,694 of DATAOY010000078.1, forward strand.
GACGTGGACAACAACGCGGTGCTGTTCAAGAAGGGCGCGCACGAGGTGCTCGACAACAGCAGCGCCGACATCGTGGGCGAGGCCGTCGTCAAGGGCTGGCTCGTGCAGAACGCCGCGCCGGCGTTCACCGGAGCGCTGACCGCCGCGGGCGGCCAGGTCGACGGAGTGCTCGCCGCGAACGACGACATCGCCAACGCCGTGATCGGCGTCCTGAAGAACAACAACCTGAACGGCAAGGTCGTCGTCACGGGTCAGGACTCCGGCACCGAGGGTCTGCAGAACATCGTGACCGGTCAGCAGAGCATGACGATCTTCAAGAACGTCAAGCTCGAGGCCAACGCGGCCGCCCAGCTCGCGATCGCCCTGATCGCCGGCAAGGACCCGGCCGCCGCGGGGATGACCCTCAGCAAGTTCGACGACCCGCAGTCGCCGAGCCACAACCTGCAGGCGCTGCTGCTGCCCGCGCAGGTGATCACTCAGGCGAACGTCGACGATGTCGTCAAGGCTGGTGCTCTCACGACTGCTGAGATCTGCAAGGGCATCGAGTCCGACTGCTCGAAGCTCGGGCTGCAGTAGAAACGGGAGAACCGTCAGCTCGTGGGGCGGCCGGGCCAACCGGCCCGGCCGCCCCACGGCGCCCGACCTGACCGTCCAGGGGTGATGAGTGTGACCGACCCGATCCTGACCGCCCGCAAGCTCAACAAGAGCTTCGGTCCCGTCCACGTCCTGCACGACGTCGACCTCGACGTCTATCCGGGGGAGGTCACCGCGCTCGTCGGCGACAACGGCGCGGGCAAGTCCACCGTCGTGAAGTGCTTCGCCGGGATCAACTCGATCGACAGCGGCGAGATCGTCTTCGAGGGCCGCCCGGTGACCCTGCACGACCCGCGGGACGCGACGGGTCTGGGCATCGAGTTCGTCTACCAGGACCTCGCGCTCGCCGACAATCTCGACATCACCCAGAACATGTTCCTGGGACGTGAGATCACCAGCGTGCGGTCCCTCCTGTCCGACGGGGAGATGGAGCGACAGGCGCGCAAGACGCTCGAGAGCCTGTCCGTGCGCACCGTCTCGTCCGTGCGCCAGCTCGTCTCGAACCTCTCCGGCGGTCAGCGTCAGACCGTCGCGATCGCCAAGGCCGTTCTCTGGAACAGCAAGGTGGTGTTCCTCGATGAGCCGACCGCGGCCCTCGGCGTGGCCCAGACCCGCCAGGTGCTCGATCTGGTCCGGCGGCTCGCCGACCAGGGGCGCGGCGTCGTCCTGATCTCGCACAACATGAACGACGTGATGGAGGTGGCCGACCGGGTCGTCGCCCTCTACCTGGGCCGGGTCGCGGCGGAGGTCAAGAAGTCCGACACGAACACCACCCAGATCGTCGAGCTCATCACGTCCGGCCGCAGCGGCAACATCGGCCTGACCGCGGCCACCGCGGACGAGAGCATCTGAGGGAGAGACGCCATGTCAGAACAGACTCCCGAGACCAGCGTCTCCGCCGAGACCCTGCCCGGCGACCGAGCCAGCGCGTTCTCCCTCGACGTCGAGGAGCGCTCGATCGCCGGCGCCGTCCGCGACTGGGTCACCAGGCTCCGCACCGGAGACCCCGGCGCCCTGCCGTCCGTCCTCGGCCTGGTGGTGCTCGCGATCATCTTCGACCAGGTCAGCGACCGCTTCCTCTCGCAGTACAACATCGGCAACATCCCCGGCGCGGGCGCGTACATCGCGATCATCGGCTTGGGACTGGTGTTCGTCCTGCTGCTGGGCGAGATCGACCTGTCGGCCGGTACGGCGGGCGGTACCTGTGCGGCACTGGCGGCCGTCGCCGTGTTCAACGGGAAGCTGCACGGGGCGATCCCCAACCTGCTCTGGTGGTCCCTGGTGGTCGGGCTGCTCGTGGCGATCGGCCTCGCGGTCTGGCTGAAGGCCTGGTCCGCGGCGGTCGTCGTGGCCGTGGGCTTCGTGCTCGTGGTCACCAACCTCACCCAGCATCTGTTCCTCGCCATGGTGGCCGCTGTCTGCATCGGAGCCGCCATCGGCGTCCTCAACGGCTACCTGGTGGCCAAGGTCGGCATCCCGAGCTTCGTGGTGACCCTGGCGCTGTTCCTGGCCTGGCAGGGCGTGCTCCAGTTCGCGCTCAGTGGTCAGCCGATCAACACGTCCAACTACTCCCTCTGGTACAACCTGGCCAACGGCAACCTCAGCGTCACCATGAGCTGGGTGTTCACGATCGTCGTGGTCGGCGCCTATCTCGCGTACACGATCCTCACCTCGGTGCGAGCACAGCGCCGGAACCTCGCGCACGACAGCCTCAACCTGGTGCTGCTGCGTGGCGGCGTGCTGGCCGTCGTGGCGATCGGGCTCACGGTGTTCTTCACGCAGAACCGCGGAGTGATCGCCAGCGCGCCGAGGCGTGGCATCCCGACCCCGGCGGTGATCGTGATCGTGCTGATGATCCTGTGCACCTTCGCCCTCACCAAGACCACGTGGGGCAGGCATCTGTACGCGACCGGTGGCAACGCCGAGGCCGCACGCCGCGCCGGCATCGACGTGGTCCACATGAAGGTGACCGCCTTCGTCCTGTGCTCGTCGTTCGGCGCGCTCGGCGGCATCATGCTGGCCTCGTCGCAGTCCTCCGCGTCCCTCGACCTCGGATCCGGGAACGTGCTGTTGTTCTCGGTCGCCGCCGCGGTCATCGGCGGCACGTCGCTGTTCGGGGGTCGCGGTAAACCGCGAGACGCCGTGATCGGGGCCCTGGTGATCGCGATCATCCCCAACGGCCTGAGCCTCAAGCCCAGCATCAACCCGCAGTGGCAGTCGGTGATCACCGGTGTCGTGCTGCTGGTGGCGGCGGCCATCGACGCGGTCTCGCGTCGCCGAGCCTCGAGGTCCTGAGCGAACGGTGACGGAGCGGCGTACGTCGGGAGCGGTTCGCCCCGACGACATCAGGCAGCACAACCTGTCGCTCGTGCTCAGTCACGTCCACCGCGACGGGGCGCTGACCCGCGCCGAGCTGACCCAACGGCTCCACCTGAGCCGCTCCACGGTCGGCGCCCTGGTGGCGGAGCTCGCCCAGCTCGAGCTCGTCAAGGAGGTGGTCCCCAGCGGCGGTGAACGGGTGGGTCGCCCGTCGCACGTGGTCGCACCCCACGCCGCCGGACCCTACGCCGTCGGCGTCGACGTCGACATCGCGCACGTGACGGTGGCGGCGGTCACGCTCGGCGGCACGATCGCCGCCCGCGAGGTGATCCCCACCAAGGGGGTGGTGCAACCCGAGGGCCTGGTGCGTCTGGTCGTCGACGCCGTCGCGGGCCTCAGCTCGGCGGTCGCCTCTCCGGGGCGGATGTGCGGTGTGGGTGTCAGCATCCCCGGCACGGTCGACCCGTCCTCCAACCACGTCGGGGTGGCGCCCAACCTGGGCTGGGAGGACGTGCCGCTGGGGGGGATGCTCCAACAGGTGCTGCCGCCGGGGGTGCCGGTGGTCGTCGGCAACGACGCGGACCTGGCGGTCCTCGCCGAGCACCAGCGGGGCAACGCGCGGGGCTGCGACGACGTGGTGTTCCTGATCGGGCGCATCGGTGTCGGTGCCGGCATCATCATCAACGGGGTCCCGGTACGCGGCCGAGACGGCCACGCGGGCGAGATCGGGCACAACGTGCTCGACCCGACCGGACCGCTGTGCCATTGCGGCAAGCACGGCTGCATCGAGACGTTCCTCGGCGAGAGCGCGCTCCTGGAGCTGGCCGGACGGCGCCTGCCCCGTACGGACGCCAAGGTCGCAGCCCTCTTCGCCGACGCCCACGGGGGGGACACCCTGGCCCTGGGCGCGGTCAAGGCGGCAGCCGAGACGCTGGGCCGGACCATCGCCAACCTGCTCAACACGCTCAACCCCGAGCGGGTGATCCTCGGGGGGTCGATGGGCGAGGTCCTCGATCTCGCGCGCCCGGAGGTCGAGGCGGCCATGACCCGCTACACGTTCGGGGGCGCCGGACCCGGCGAGCTGCTGGCGCTACCGGCGCTCGGCCCGGACTCCGCCCTGGTCGGTGCCGGCGAGGTCGCGTTCACCGCCCTGCTGGCGGACCCGCACTGAGCACGAGCTCCACGTCCCGACGTCAGGGCGTCAGGGTGCCGAAGATCTGGAGCTCGGTCATGTCGGCGTAGTGGCAGCCGCTGGGGCCCCCGCCCTGCCCACAGGTGCCGCTGAAGCTCGGCACCTGGTCGCTCAGGATCGTGAACCTGACGAACTCCACGTCGGTCGCCACGGCGTCGACCTGGTTCATCCGCCCGTTGTCGGCCGCGGTGAACGTCGAGCTCGCCACCGTCGTCCACGGCCCGGTCGCGCCGCTGGACGTCTGGATCCGGTAGCCGGCCGTGGACGAGGTCGCGTCATCCCCGCACGTCGACGAGGGGTCGACGGCGAACCCGGTGACGTCGAGGTGCTTCTGCAGCCTGACGGTCATGGTCTTGGGCTGGAAGCCCAGCGTTCCGTCCGTGCGGCCCTTCCGACCCGCGTTCGAGCTCCAGCCGCTGCCCTGGCTGCCGTCGATGGCCTGCGCGGGACCACACCCCGGGTAGGCGTGGCCGGTCACCTGCATGGCCACGGCGCCCCTGCCCGGTCCGGCCCAGTTGATGTGGGGGCTGAAGTCCACCTCCGTGGTGCCGGAGCCGACCGTGACCTCCCGGCTCGCCTGGTAGCCGTGGCCCTGCACCTGGATCTTCCCGTAGTGACCCTGCGGGATGCCGGTCAAGGTGTACTCGCCGTTGGCGTCCGTGATCGCGGTCGGGTTGACCGCACCCGAGCCCTGGAACGCCAGGCTCACCGCCAGCCCCTTGAGCGGACCGTGCGTGTCGCCGTCCGTGACCAGCCCGTGGATGGTTCCGGTGTCGGACGAGGCCGGCGGCATCGCGAAACTGACCGCCGGCTCGGTGTCGCTGGCCCCGAACGTGCCTGCGAAGAAACCCATGCCGCGGCGGGCGAAGACCCGCCAGATGGCCGTGCGGTGGGCTCCGCGGAACACCGAGTCGTCGGCGACCAGGATCGCGTTGCGCATGTCGAGGAACGAGGGGTTGTACGGCGCCAGCTCCATCGCCCGCGTCACCAGCGACTCCGACCTCTTCGAGCCGAGCCGGTCGCGGAGGTCCCAGAGGGTCTGGGCCCAGATCTCGCCGTCGGCGTGCACCTCGGCGCCACCCGCGACGTTCGCGTAGTCGGCGTACGTGTATCCGCCACGATGGCCCGTCGTGCCCCCGCGGCAGAGCGCCGCCTGCTGCCCGACCTTGCAGTCCATGGGCTCGGTCCGGTCGTATCTCACGCCCTGACCGTCGTACACGAACAGCCGCACATCGGCCCGCTGTCGACGGTCGCGCTGGAGGTGCTTCTTGACCAGGTAGTCCATGGCGTACCAGTCGCTCCAGGCCTCGCCCATCGCGCCGGCCTGGACGCCGCCGAGCGTCGTCCGGCCGTGCACGTCGACGTTCAGCCGGTTGGACAGGCCGTGGGTGTACTCGTGGTAGACCGTGTCGGCCTCGTCACCGACGTTGGTCGGCGAGAACGGGTCGCCGCCGGGGTACGACGTGTGCGGCTCGTGCTGGAGGTACATCTGCATGGTCGGCCGATGGCCGTCCGGCGGCGTCGACATGTTGGCGTTGTCGATGTGACCCCCGTCGGGGAGCCCGTTGCGCCGGCCCCTCCGGTTCGTGTCGGTGTTGGCGCCGTCGTCGGTCTGGGTCGAGAGCGGGTCGCCCGCCTTGCCGTGCCTGCCGTGGTTGCGAAGCTGGAAGTTGCCGGCGGCCTCGGTGAAGCCGATCGGGGCCTTCTCCAGGTGGTCGTGCCAGTTGTTGACGAAGTAGAAGACCTGGGTGGCGTTCTGCGCGCGGTTGGCGCGCCAGGAGAAGCTCCTGTTCGGGTTCCAGGAGCAGGGCCAGGGGTTGCTGCAGAAGCTCTTGGCGAAGCGGAGGTGGAACGGCTGGAGCCGGTAGCCCCACGAGTGGCCCCGGAGCGGGTGCACCTCCTCCGATCTGCCCGCCCGGTTGTTGTCGTCGACGTCGGAGTACGCGTGGGCGTTGTTGCCGCTCAGCTCGTGCGCGTGCGGGCCGAGCCAGCCGTGCCGGGTGAAGTCCACCTTGACCTGGCGTCCGCCGCGCCGTGCGCCCGGGAAGAACCGGTAGGCGCGGCCGGTGCTGTCCTCGTACTGGGTGAGCGGCGTACGGAGCAGGATCCGGCCGGTGACCGCGTCGATCACGGTGGTCGCCGGGGCCTCGGACGAGGTCACGACCGTCTCCCAGGCGGGCCGGAGGCCGTCGCCGGTGTCGAAGACGACGCGCTGGGCGGTGTCGTCACCGGTGTCGGCTCCGGGGGCGACCGGACCCCGCGTGCGGGCCAGGGCCTCGGCGGCGGTGGTGATCGTCAGCGCGGAGGCGGGCGGGAGCTTGTGCGCGGCCGCCGTGCTGATCGGCATGCCGCCGACCGTGAGCAGGTGCCCGCCGCGGTTGACCGAGGCGGTCAGGCCGTTGCGGGCGACCCTGCCATGTGCGATCTGCTGGGTGAAGTAGAGATGATGGATGCCCGTGATGTCCCGGTAGTCACGCGCCAGGTGGAACGTGGTGAGGTCGTGGACCGTGAGGCCGAGGACCGCGTGGTGCCGGCGGACGTACCGGAGGGCGATCCTCCGTGGGGACGCGTGGCTCGGGCCGGTGAGGTAGCCGTTCAGGTTGGCCAGGAACCGGACCGTGCCGGTGGTGCCGCTGATGTCGAGCACGGTGCCGTCGGGCTGACCGGCGCGGAACGCCGTGCTGGCGGGCCGGCGTGACACCAGGCTCGCGGTGTGCAGCGCCCGGGTCACCGCCGGACCACCCTGGTCGGTCACGTCGACGTAGGTGCTGCGGGCCCGCACCCCGATCGACGCTCGCGACGAGCCGTGGACCGGTCCGATCGCGCCGCGGCCGGTCCCGCCGGCGTACGACGTACCGGCGGCGAAGCCGGCGACGGCCAGCGACGCGACCGTGGCGACGGCCAGGCCGGCACGACGACGTCCCGGCACGAAGTGGTGGATCATCCTGCCCCCTGTCAGCGCCGTCGCACGACGGCCGCGCCAAATCTCCCCTGGCGGGCCGGGGAGAGCAAGGACCCGTCGGTCTCGAACCGGTGACGGTTCAGCTCGTGGGGCTCGGCGGGATGCGGTCGTTGCAGGCCGCCCGGAGGCAGTCCACGTGGGCGGCGTACCACTGCTGGAGCAGGTCCTGTGGGCTGCCCGCCTCCGGGTGCGGGGTGTAGGAGTTGTCCAGCTGCCACGGGTCGACGGTGCGGTCGTAGAACTCCCAGTCGCCGGTCTCGTAGTGCACCAGCGAGTAGGGACCCCACACCGCGCCGCTGTAGAACCGGCCGATCGCGTCCGTGTGCAGCGAGCTCCAGTCCGGGTACTGCGCCGCGGATCCCTCGATCTCGACCGGGCGGCGGGTGAAGGAGGCCGGGTTCGCCAGCACGTCCTGGAGGGGGACGCCGTCCGCGCCGTGCGACGGCTTCACGCCGGCCAGTCGCCGGATCGTCGCCGTGACGTCGGCGAGGCTCACCGTCTGGTCGGCCCGGCGGCCGCCGCCGAACCCCGGTCCGCGCACGACGAGCGGCACGTGCACGGACTCCTCGTAGGCCTTGTTCTTGTCCGTCAGCTCGTGCTCGCGGAGCATGAACCCGTTGTCCGACGTGAAGATCAGCACGGTGCGTCGCAGCTCGTGCCGGTTGCGGAGCGTCTCGACCAGGCGGTCCACGGTCCTGTCCACGCTCTTCAGGGCCCGGATGCGCTTCGTCTCGAGGCCGGCGGGGTAGGCCTTCGGGGGATCCAGGCGCTCGGCGTACTGCTGCAGCCAGCGCGGCTTGTCCGACAGGTCGGTCTCCCCGACCGACGGGGAGATGTGGAGCCTGGGCGGGGGCCCGTGACGGAAGGCCGCCTGCACCCCGGGGCCGCGCCAACCGCCTCCGGACCCACGCTGCTTGTGGGGCGCGATCGTGCTGTCGACCAGGAAGAAGGGCCGCTGGCCGCCCGACCACGCCTTGACCCGGGAGAGCAGGAGCCCACGCGTGTAGACCTCTCGGTACCCGGGGCTGTCGTGGAAGCGACCGTTGATCGCGAAGCCGTTCGACCAGTAGTCGTAGACCCGCTGCACCGGGCTCGCGAAGTACGTCCAGTCGGGCTGGTCGAAGTCGCGCGCGCCTCCGAAGTCGTTGAGGTACTTGCCGATCCATCCGGTCCGGTAGCCCCGGGTGTCGAGCCACTGCGGCAGCAGATCCTGGATGTCGTTGTGCTCGGCGAAGACGTGGTAGCCACCATGGGTCGCGACGCTGTTCCCGACGGTCAGGTGGTTGTGGGCGAGCTTGCCGGTCAGCAGCGTCGCTCGCGCCGGGCAGCACAACGAGTCAGCGCTGATCGTGCGCGTGAACGTGACTCCGGACCGCTGGAGCCGACGTACGGCAGGCAGGTAGCGCAGCTCGTCGGCGCGCATGTCGTCGGTGAGGATCATCACGATGTTCGGCTGGGCGGTCCCGGCCGCACCACGCTCGGACGCGCTGGCGGGCGGGACGTCCAGCGTCGGCGACAGCGCGGTGAGCAGGGATGCCAGGAGTGCCGCGCAGGCGAGGGCTGCCAGAGCCAGCCACCTGCGGCGACGGGTGGGGGAGAGCGACGAGATGGTCGGCGTCATGCACACTCAGACCCTGGTCCAAGGACATCGGTTCGGTGCGATCGTCTGGCCGTACGTCGCGGTGCATAGCATCGTGGCATGACGGATACTCCCCAGATCCCCGACGAATCGTCCAATCTGCGCCACGGTTCGCAGATGCCGCTGCTCGGATTCGGGACCTGGCAGATCAAGGGCGAGGACGCCGTCCGGGCCACCGCGGTGGCGTTGGAGTCCGGTTATCGCCACCTGGACACCGCGACCGTGTACGGCAACGAGAGCGAGGTCGGCCGCGGCCTCGCCGACAGCGGCGTACCCCGGGATGAGGTGTTCCTGACGACCAAGTGCCCCCCGAGCAACGCGGGGCGCGGCCTGGACACGTTGCGTCGGAGCCTGGACCACCTCGGCACCGACCACGTCGACCTGTGGCTGATCCACTGGCCCGGCGACGGCTCGGCGAACCTCGACCTGTGGGGCGAGTTCACCGAGGCCCAGGAGGCGGGGCTGGCACGGGAGATCGGGGTCAGCAACTTCGACGCGGCCCTCCTCGACGAGGTGACGAAGGCGGCCGGGGTGGCGCCGGCGGTCAACCAGATCGAGTGGAGCCCGCTGCTGTACGACGCGGCGACCGTCGCCGAGCACCGGGACCGGGACGTCGTGCTCGAGGGCTACAGCGCCCTGCGCGGCGGGACGTTGACTCACCCGGTGATCGTAGGCATCGCCGACCGGCTCGGCCGGACCGCCGCGCAGGTGATCATCCGGTGGCACCTC
>DATAOY010000079.1:0-22886 GCA_036265495.1 Nocardioides sp.
TGTCCGAGCTGAAGTTCTACGCGCACGGTAGCGGCCAGGCGGTCCTCGCCGTCGATGTCTCAGGCGGGTCGGACCGCGAGGAGTTGATCGCCTATCACCCCGGAGGCTGACACAACGACGGACATCCGCTCATCGGGGTGGCGCCTGTGTGGGCGAGGGAGAGGCGGCCCCACTCGTGCGGTCAGGCCAGACGGGCAGCTCTCCCGGCCTCGACCTCGTCCATGACGGCCAGGGGGTCGTCATTGCAAGGCTCAGCCCTGCAACGTTCACGCGGCCCTGCTGCGCGACTGTCTCGACTGAGCGCTGCGGCGCTCCTCGGCCGGTTCTCGACTAGGTTGCGTGTCGTGGTCCCCGCCATGCCCGCCGCCTTCGTGGTCGTCTGGCTCGGCGTGTTCGCCGGCCTCGGATGGCTCGGCTGGAAGGCGCAGCGCGAGGGCTGGTTCCTGGCTGCCTTCGCCTGGTTGCTGTTCATCGGCCCGGTCTGCTGGCTGATGGTAGGTGCCCGCTCGTGAGCCTCAGGCCGACGCCCGCCGGCAGTGAGTGCCGGCGGGCGTCGGGTGCTCCGGCTCGGGGGCGGCCGGGCGTGGCCACCGTAGAGAAGCCGGAGTGCCTCGCGGTACGCCAATTTCGGGGACGACGAGGCGGCGAACCGGCGCACCCGTACCGCGCCGGGTCCCAGACCTGATCCCGGAGTGGGCCGCGCCGAACCTCCTGGTGCCCTCGTGCGCGCCTCGACCGACGAGTCCGCTGCTGAGGCGGTCCGGTGGTGTCGGCGGCGGACTCGGCCCGCTACTCTGCCTGCTGTGCTGGACGACCCCGGCGACCTGGACGTGTGGCTCGAGGCCTACCTCGCCGGACGACTCGCCGTGAACCGGCTGCTCCCCGTGCTCCGCCGCGCCGAGGCCAGGATGCGCGGCACGATGGAGCCGGTGCACTGTGCGCTGCGCGAGCTGTACGTCTCCGTCGACGAGGCGGCGGACGCCGTGGACCCCGAGCTCGAGCGCCGGGCCGTGGTCGAGGCCGCGGAGGAGTTCTGGCGGTTCCGCAGGTCCTGATCGAGGGCGGACCACCGGTCGCGCCAGTGCTCGGACGACGAGGAAGCCCGCCGGCGTCTCGGGTCACCGGCGGGCTTCCCCATCAGTGTAAGCAGGTCGTCGGCTCCGGCGAAAGGGCCGCGGCAGGAGTCGGGCCGTTCGTCGGCGACGGCCAGGACCAAGGTCCCCATCGGGGACGCGGGGTGTCCGAGAAGGTTTCGCCCCCCGCAGGCCCCGGGGTAGATCGGGGCTCGCGGGGGGCGGAGGTCGGTCGTCGGAGGAGGGTCGCCCGGTGGGCGGCCGACGACTCGGCTCTCGGTTCCCGAGGCCACTCCACGCGTTCGCGCGCCGTGGAGCGGCCTGGTCGGCGGCGGTCACGTCCTGCGGGCGCCCCATGCGCGGCCGCAGGACCTGACGCCGTCAGCCAGTTGCTTCCTCGTACGTCGCCAGCAGCGTCAGCGCGAGCGCTTCGGCGCCGGCCAGGGTCAGGCCACCGTTCGTGGTGACGTAGACCCGGGGTTCGGTGTTGGTCGGATGTCCGTTCGCGTCGGTGGCCGCCGTGTGGCGGATCTCCCAGCCCTCACCGGTGCGGGCATCGCTCCAGTGAAGGGCGCGGCCCTCCCAGCGCAGCTCGCGCTGGTGGGTGCTCTGGGTGACGTTGCACCATGCGGGGCAGGCGACCGTGACCACGGAGGCCGTGGGCAGGGTCGTCATGACGCACTCCTCATCGGGAGTGCTGGCGCAGGGGCGGCGATGAGCTCCGGCACGCCGTCGAGACGGGTACGCAGTCCGATCCGGGCCTGGTCGCCTGCGCAACCCAGGTCTCCAACGCGGGGGGATGAGCTCATGGTCTTTGCCTCCTCTGTCAGAAGAGACGCGACTCCCAGCACCCCGTGACGTGGGAATGACTGCGGATTTCGAAGTTTTTTTCCGCGACTTCCAGGCGGGTACGCCGGGGAAGCGCCGGTCATCCCCTTCGGCGCGGGGCCAGGACCCCGAGCGGCGGGCGGGGCGCACGGATTTGCAACCCGACGGTTGCGTTCGGATTCCGAATATGCAAGTCTTGGGTTGCACACCTCGACGAAGGGAGCCGACCGTGAACCACGCCGCCACCGACCTCGACCCGCTGGACCGGATCGATCGCAGCATCGAGATCGACGCCAGCGCCGAGCGGGTCTGGGCCCTGGTCACCCGGCCGGGTTGGTGGATCAACGAGGGCGCCGTCGATCCCGAGCCCGACGTCCGGCAGGACGGGGACACCACCGTGCTCACGCATCCGACGTACGGCGAGTTCCGACTCCTCACCGTCGAGTCGCGGCCGACGTCGTACGTCGCCTACCACTGGCTCGACGCCGGCGTCGACCGACCCACGCTGGTCGAGTTCCGGATCGAGCCGCGGCACGGTGGAGGCGTGACGCTGTCGGTGACCGAGAGCGGCTTCTCGCGTCTCGGCAAGGCCCGCGAGGAGTGGCTCGAGCACCGCGAGGGCAACGTCACCGGCTGGGAGAGTGAGCTGGCCGCCGCCAAGGCGTACGTCGAGGGCGGCGCATGAGCACCTCGGTCCCGACCGCGCTGTTCGCCGCGCTGGCGGACGACACCCGGTGGGGCATCCTCACCCGCCTCGGCGAGGCGCCCGCGTCCGCGTCCGCCCTCGCCCGGGAGCTGCCGGTGTCGCGGCAGGCGATCGTCAAGCACCTCGAGGTGCTTCGCGCCGCCGGCCTCGTCGAGGCGGAGACGCACGGCCGTGAGCTGGTGCACCGTGCACTCGGTGGCCGGCTCAGCGCCCTGGCCCGCGACCTGGACCGGATCGCCGAGTCCTGGGACCGCCGGCTGGCGGACATCAAGCGGCTCGCGGAGGAGGGCGGCTGAGGTGACCGCTCAGCCGCGCCGCCGCAGCATCGTCCAGTGGTTGACCTCGCCCGTGCGGTCGTAGTCCAGGGCGTCGAGCACGGCGGTCGCGAGAGCGAGCCCACGGCCGTCCTCCTGCATCGGGTCCTGGGGCATCGAGGTTCCCCAGGTGCCGCCCGGGTACTCCTCGCCGCTGTCCGACAGTCGCGCCTCGAGCCGGTCGGGAAGGACCGCGAGGTGGAACGTCCACGAGACGCGCCCGTGCGGGCGGCCGTGCTCCACGACGTTCCCGGCGACCTCGATGACGGCAGTCTCGAACAGCATCAGGTCGCCCGAGTCGATCTCGGGGTGCTCGCTGCCGACGCGCTCGAGCAGGTCGTGGAGCAGGTTGAGGCTCTCGGGCACGGCCAGGCCCTCGAGCAGGTACTCACCAGTCATGGGACGCGTCCACCACCGTGGCGTGGGCGCGCAGCACGCGGTCCAGGTTGGTCAGCCGCAGCACGGTCATCACCTGCTCCGGCACGTCGGCGATGCGGAGGTCGCCACCCGCCTGCCGCGTGGCCTTGAGCCCGGAGATGAGCGCGCCCAGGCCGGAGGAGTCGATGAAGGTGACCTGGCCGAGGTCGACCACGATCCGGGTCTGGCCCGAGGCGACGGTCTCCTCCACCAGGTTCTTGAACGCCGGGGCCGCGACCATGTTGAGCCGGCCCGTCGGCTGGAGGACGGCGGTACTCGTGTCGGTCATCAGGGCAGCTCCTCGGTGGTCGCCATCGGCCCGGTCGTACGCCGTGACGGTTCGGTGCTCGAGGGTGGTGCTCCGGAACAGTCCCGGGCGGCCGTCACCTCGGTGTCGACCGTACTGCGGGTCATGCGCCACCATCGTCGCGCCACTCCTGTCGTGAGGACGACCGCCGGACGGCCGGTCGTCGGGCGGGGTCATGCATTCTCGCGGCAGACGACGACCGCTGTGAGGTCGTCGGCCAACGGGGCTCGGGCGCCGGCGGCGAGGATCCGGTCGGCCATCTCGTCCGCGGACGACGCCGACACGACGAGGTGCTCGGCGGCGCGTACCGCCGCTACCGGGTCGCTGAAGGCGTCCAGCAACCCGTCGCTGACCGCGATCAGGGTGTCGCCGGGCTCGAGCCGGGCCTCGTAGCTGGTCCAGAGGCTGCCGGGCTGGGCGCCCAGGGGCAGGTCACGCGACGCCAGCTGCCGGGTCGGGGAGCCGGGGCTGACGAGCACGGCGAGTCCGTGGCCGGCGTCGACGTACTCGAGGTGGCCCTGCTGCGGCCGGAGCCGGGTGGTGAACATGGTGGCGAACGTGCCGGAGTCACCGAAGTCGTCCTGGAGGCCCTCGGCGGTACGGCGTACGGCCTCCATCAACGTGTGGGCGCGCGAGGTGACGCGCATCGCCGTGCGCAGCCCGGCGGCGATGACGGCCGCGGGGAGGCCCTTTCCCATCACGTCGGCGACCGTGAGCTGGAGCATGGTGTCGTCCAGCAGGTGCCAGTCGTAGTAGTCGCCGCCCACGTGGTACGCCGGCTGGCAGCGGCCGGCGATGTCGTAGCCGAGCACCTCCGGTGCCTTGCGCGGGAGCAGTCGCCGCTGGATCTCCTTGGCCTGTACGGCGTCGGCGTCGGCCGCGAGCTCCGTCTCGACCCAGCCGGCGAGGTCGTCGAGCAGTGCGCGTTCGGAGTCGCGGAGCTCGCGCGGCTCATGGTCCACCAGGCAGAGGGCACCGACGACCTGGCCGTTCGGACCTGCCAGCGGCGTCGCCGCGTAGAAGCGGACCTGGGCGTCGCCGGTCACGAACGGGTGGTCCGCCCATTCGGCGTCGGCGCGTGTGTCGGGGACGACCAGGCTGCTCTGGGTGTCGATGGTGCGGGGACAGAAGGTGTTGTCGCGAGGCACACTGCCGCCGGCCTCGAAGCCGATGGCGGACTTCACGAACAGCCGGTCGTCGTCGATCAGGTTCACCGCCACGGTGGCGACGTCGAAGAGCTGCTTGGCGAGTCGGACGACGCGGTCGAACCGCTCCTCGGGCGGGGTGTCGAGCAGGCCGAGCTCACGCACCGCTTCGACGCGTGCCTGCTCCGCTGTTTCCACCGCGTTGCCTTCCCGTGGGCGGCCCTTTACCCCCGAGCAGGGTACGGGCACGGTGACGCCCTCGGCAGCGAAACGCTGCGATGGGGTCCGAACGGCGCACCCGCACGGGCCGAACGTCCTAGCCCGCAGCGACCAGGACGACCGCCGCTCCGCACAGCACGAGGCCCCACGCCTGGGCCCGGTGGACGCGCTCGCGGAGCACCAGCGCCGCCAGGAGGACGGTGAACGCGGGGTAGAGCGACGTGAGCACGGCGGAGACGCTCAACAGCCCGTGGTGGGTCGCCAGGAGGAAGGCCGCGGTCGCGAGGCCGCCGAGGGCTCCGGCGAGGACCCCTCCCCAGGCGGGCCGGGTGCGCGGCACCCAGGTGGCGCCCAGTGCGGTCGCGGCCAGCGCGATCATCACGATCCCGACCAGCTGGTTGACGACCAGTGGCCAGAACCCCGCACCGTCCGGGATCTGGCCGAGGCAGGCGAAGAGCGCCCCGAACCCGAGGCCGGCGAGCACGCCGTCACGGGCACCGGATCCCGAGGACGGCGCGGGCGCTCCCGCGGCCGGTTCACGTGCGACCAGCCAGATCGCCGGGACCGCGGAGACGATGCCGAGCCAGACCAGCGGCCCGGGTCGTTCGCCGGTCATCACGCCGACCACGACCGGCAGGACGACGGCGAGGACGCCGCTCACCGGAGCGACCACGCCCATGCGCCCCGACGAGAGTCCGCGGTAGAGGAACGCCGTACCGGTGCCGTTGCCGATCCCGGCCGCGGCTCCCCAGGCCAGGTCGACCACCGCCGGACTGCCCGGGTTGACCAGGGCCAGCATGGTCGCGCTCGCCGCGCCACCCAGGCCGCCGGTGGCGGCGACCGCCCAGGGGCTGGCCCGCTTGCCGAAGATGCCGCCGATGAAGTCGGAGACGCCGTACGACGCGGCGCCCAGCAGCGCCAGGAGGACCGCGATCACGACAGGAGCCCACCCAGGATCCACACGGTCGTGGCCGCCAGAGCCGCGGCCAGCTCGATCAGGATGCTGACGCCCACCGCCTTGAGGGCCTCCTTCGTCGACGGCCAGGCCCGGTCCACACCGACACGCACCAGCTCGGCGAGATAGATCCCGATCGGGAAGCCGACCAACGCCCCGACGACCGGGATCACGAAGAAGCCGACGACGGCGCACAGACCCGCGACCACCAAGGTGCTGGTCGGGACCGTGCGCTTGAGCCGGCGGCCGGGCACGGCGTACTTCAGGAGCGCGCCGGACACGAGGAAGGCGGCCGCGACCCCGAACACGGTCCACGAGGTGACCGACCCCTGCTCGGAGGCCCAGATCCCGATCCCGAGCGCGACCAGGATCGTGCCGGGGACGACCGGGACCACGATGCCGAAGAGGCCGACCACGACCAGGAGGCCGCAGACGACCACGGTGCCGGACATGGCCGAAAGCCTGGCACACGCCCACAGTCGTGCCGAGCAGCGACGGAGGCCCCGGACCTCACCGGTCCGGGGCCCCCGTCAAGGCTCGTGCTGAGCCCCAGGTCTGGTCGCCGTCAGTGCTCGTCGCCGGGAGCCGTGGCAGGCGTCTCGTGGAGCTTGTCGGTCTCGTCGATGACGTGCGCGGCGATCTGGCGGAGCTTGTCTCCGTGCTCTCGGGCGTGGTGGGCGCAGAACAACAGCTCGCCACCCGACTGGAGCTCGACTCGCAGGTAGGCCTGGGCTCCGCAACGGTCGCAGCGGTCCGCAGCGCTCAGCGCGGAACTCGTGGCAACGGCAGTGGTCACATCGGCCTCATTTCTCATTATCGTTCGGTGCCGCTTACAACGTAGCCGGGCTGGAGAAGATTCCTTCGACCCCCCAGTCGCGACGTGTCGTCCGACACGCGATCCCATCACGTCCCTCGTTCCCCTGCAGGGAGTTTCCACCCCTCGGGAAAGCCCGGTCCCTGATAGACGATCTGTTGTTGTTGAGTGTGACGGTTCCTGCTCTGGCGCGGTTCTAAATCCCCGAAATCTGTTCCGGAATCTTGACCGGTTCGTGATGTCGCCACGGTAGAGCAGGGCCGCCGTCCACCTCGGCAGCGTGCCTTCGCAACCGTCCGGCGTGTCGCCGGTAGGCTCGAGATCTGGACAGGCTCGACCGGCGGGCCGCCGACCCGGGAGCAGCACGATCGCCGACAACACCTACAACGCAGCGCACCTCCTCGTCCTCGAGGGGCTGGAGGCGGTCCGGAAGCGACCGGGCATGTACATCGGGTCCACCGACACCCGAGGTCTCATGCACTGTCTCTGGGAGATCATCGACAACGGCGTCGACGAGGCCCTGGCCGGAGCCTGTGACCTGATCGAGGTCACGCTCCACCGCGACGGCTCGGCCGAGGTGCACGACCACGGGCGCGGTATCCCGGTCGACAAGGAGCCGAAGACCGGCCTCCCGGGCGTCGAGGTGGTCTTCACCAAGCTCCACGCGGGCGGCAAGTTCGGTGGCTCGTCGTACGTCGCGACCGGCGGCCTGCACGGGGTGGGCGCGTCGGTCGTGAACGCGCTGTCGGCCCGGCTCGACGTCGACGTCGACCGCACCCCGTCCCAGCAGGGCATGAGCTTCCGTCGAGGCGTGCCCGGCGTCTTCGACGGGGACGGCCCGACCGGGTCCTTCACACAACGGTCCGGTCTGAGCCGCAAGGGGGGCCGGGTGTCGAAGACCAGGACCGGCACCCGCATCAGGTTCTGGCCCGACCGGCAGATCTTCACCAAGGACGCTCATTTCGAGTGGGACGGTCTGACCGGCCGCGCTCGCCAGACGTCGTTCATCGTGCCCGGTCTGGAGCTGGTGATCCGCGACCTGCGCGGCGACCAGCCGGTGGAGGAGAAGTTCCGCCACGACGGTGGCATCGCGGAGTTCACCGAGTTCCTCGCCCACGACGAGAAGGTCACCGACATCCTGCGGCTCCAGGGCACAGACACCTTCACCGAGACGGTGCCGCTGCTCGACGACAAGGGGCACATGACGCCGCAGGAGGTCGAGCGCGAGCTCGGGGTGGACGTCGCGGTGCGGTGGGGCACCGGCTACGACACCGAGGTGCGGTCCTTCGTGAACGTGATCGCCACGCCCAAAGGCGGCACCCACCTGGCCGGCTTCGAGACCGCGATCACGAAGACGTTCAACGAGGTCATGCGCGCGACCAAGGCGCTGAAGGTCAACGACGACAACGTCCTCAAGGACGACGTCCTGGAGGGCATGACCGCCGTCGTCACCGTCCGGCTGGCCGAGCCGCAGTTCGAGGGCCAGACCAAGGAGATCCTCGGCACCCCGGCCGTGCGCTCGGTGGTGAACAGGGTCGTCTCCTCGGAGCTGAAGAAGTTCCTGACCTCGACCAAGCGCGACCAGAAGGCCCAGGCCAGGCTGGTGATGGAGAAGGTCGTCGCCGCGTCCAAGACCCGGCTCGCCGCCCGGCAGCAGCGGGACACCCAGCGCCGCAAGAACGCCCTGGAGTCATCTGCGCTGCCGGCCAAGCTCGCCGACTGCCGGGCCACCGACAACGACCGCACCGAGCTCTTCATCGTCGAGGGCGACTCGGCCCTCGGTACGGCGAAGCTCGCACGCAACTCCGAGTTCCAGGCGCTGCTGCCGATCCGCGGCAAGATCCTCAACGTCCAGAAGGCCTCGATCGGCGACATGCTCAAGAACGCCGAGTGCGCCTCGATCATCCAGGTCGTCGGCGCCGGGTCGGGCCGGACCTTCGAGCTCGAGGCCCGTCGCTACGGGCGGATCATCTTCATGGCCGACGCCGACTCCGACGGCGCCCACATCCGCTGCCTGCTGGCCACGCTGTTCTTCAAGTACATGCCCGACCTGATCCGAGACGGCCGGGTCTTCACCGCCGTCCCGCCGCTGCACCGGATCGAGCTGACCAACCCCAAGAAGGGGATGGAGAAGTACGTCTACTCCTACTCCGACGCCGAGCTGCAGCGGAAGCTCGCCGAGCTGGCCAAGAAGGGTCTGCGCTGGAAGGACCCCGTCCAGCGCTACAAGGGCCTCGGTGAGATGGACGCCAAGCAGCTCGCCGAGACCACCATGGACCGCCGCTACCGCACCCTGCGCCGGATCACCATCGACGACGCCGAGGCGGCCACGGAGGTCTTCGAGCTGCTGATGGGCTCCGACGTCGCTCCGCGGAAGGAGTTCCTGGTGCAGGGGGCCTACGACGTCGATGTCGAGGCGTTGGACGCCTGACGCTGGGTGGACCGCGGCGCAGAATCGGTGCTGTGACGACGTACCACGTGGTGACCGAGGCGTCGGAGGACGACGGCCGTGAGGTCTTCGGGGTCTACGACGCGGTGTTCGGCGACCAGCCCGACCAGACGGCCTGGCGCACCGGGGTGTGGGACCGGCACGCCGCCCGCGAGGGCTTCCGCCTGGCTCGGGCCTACGACGGAGCCCGTCTCGTCGGGTTCGCCTACGGCTACACCGGCCGGCGCGGCCAGTGGTGGACCGAGCAGGCGGTCACCGTGCTGGGGCCGGACGTCGCGCAGGAGTGGCTGGGCGGGCACTTCGAGCTGGTCAGCATCGGCGTCCTCGAGACCGCCCGCGCCCGCGGCGTCGGCCGGGCCCTGCTCGAGCGGCTGACGGACGACCTGCCGCACGAGCGCTGGGTCCTGATGACGACCGGGGACGCCGAGGACCCGGCCCGGCACCTCTACGCCCGTGCGGGCTGGAAGGTGATCGGGCCGGGTCTACGAGACGGTCAGGTCATCCTGGGCAGGCGACGCGCCTGACCGTCGTCCCCGGATGGTCGAGGCCTTTCCCGTGGTCTCGACCGATGGGGTCAGATGCCGGCCGGGCAGTGCACCCTCGGGTTGAACATCTGGTACGTCCCGGCGGGGTTCGCGTACCACAGCCACGCGTGCAGCGAGAAGTAGGCCGGCAGCCCGAAGCGGTTCCCCGCAGGCGTGAAGTTGAACCGGTGCCCGAACAGCTCGGGACGGCCCTTCGGGTGGTGGGCCCGCCAGGCGGCCCGGGTGACCAGGTACTCCAGCGCGGAGAGGCGCAGGTGCCCGTTCCGGGTGAAGCGGTAGACGAGCGCCTCCGGGTGCTTGACCTGGATCTTGCCGTCGACCAGGGCGCCGTTGGCGTAGTGCACGCCCATGGCACCCATGCCCTTCATGTCGATGCAGGCGATCCCGGCGGCGTCCTTCAGCAGGGCGTACCCCGCCTTGCGGGCCGCGGGTGTGTGGGTGAACCCCTTGGTCGCCGCCTTGGCGGCCGCGACCTGGTGGGTGGTCCCCGCGGTGGCGGGGGCCGTCAGCGGGGCGAGGAGCGCGACGATGGCCAACGCGATGCCCCCCAGCATGCGCGGTGCTCGCATCACGAACCCTCCTTCACCTCGTGGACCTCGTCGGCGACGAGGCCGTGCGCCTCGCGGTGCACCGTGGTGGCGGCGTCCGACGAGGGCGCCTCGACGAGGCAGAAGATCGTGTTGGTGCCCTCGTCCACCCAGTAACGTTGGTAGTTGACGTCGTACTTGTCCTGCACCTGCAGGTCGGCCATGTGGGCCTTCGCCACGTCGTCGGCCGTGACGGGGCCGTCGAGGCGGTGTACGTCCATGTAGAGCGGCATGAGCTGTCTCCTTCTGGTGATCAGTGATGTCGTGGTGACTCACCGATGACCGTAGGAAGAAGCGCCCGCCGCCTCATCGGGTGAACTACCCAGGTTCGGGGGTCCGCGCTGCCTAGGTTGCGGCAGGTACCAGGCCCAGCCGCCGCGCCTGGGCGGCGGCCGCGCCACGCGAGCTCACGCCGAGCTTGGAGAGCACCGCCGAGACGTGGTGGTCGACGGTGCGCGTCGACAGCACGAGCCGGTCGGCGATCTCGTCGTTGGTCAGCCCGTCGCAGATGAGAGTCAGCACCTCGTCCTCGCGCCGGGTCAGCCCGAGCGGGTGCTGCCGCGTGCTCGCGCGTGCCCCGGTCGGCACGGCGCGGTGGCCGAGCTCACGCATCCGCTGCCGGGTGCGGCGCGCGGCGGCCTCGGCACCCAGTGCCTCGAAGCGCGTGATCGCCTCGCGGAGGTCGTCGTCGCGCTCCGAGTCGTACAGCGACAGGGCGGCGTTGTAGGCACACCCCAGCCGCTCCCAGTGCACCGCGGCCGCGGCATGGTCGCCGGCGAGGGAGGTCGCCCACGGACCAGGTGCCGGCGACGCCGGTCGTGCGCGGCCGAGGAGCCGCTGCTCCCAGACGCTCAGCTGGGCGTCGAGGACGTACTCCATCTCGGTGATCACCGAGCGCATCGCGTGCAGCTCGGCGATCGCGGCGTCGTCGCGGCCGGCCAGCCAGTGCACCTCGGCCAGTGCCAACCGGGTCGTCGTGATCCACTCGGCCTCGGCCAGGCTGTCCGCGGCCGCGACTCCCGGCGCGATGATGTCGAGGGCGCCGTCCTCGTCGCGCCGGGCGCGCACCAGCGAGAGGGTGACCTGCGAGGTCAGCAGGTTGACCGGGCTCGCCTCGGTGGCGAGGACGCGCTCGGCGAGGGCGGCCGCCTCGTCCCAGCGGCCGAGATCGAGCAGGGCGATCGCCCGATGCCCGCGCAGGCAGGTGGCGAACGTCGCGATGTCGCGCTCGTCGCAGTATGCGATGCCGTCGCGCCAGAAGCGCTCGCCCTCGGCGAAGCGGTACTGAGCGGCGAAGAAGGTGTAGCCGTTGGCGTAGGCCCGGCCGACCTGAGCCTCGCCCCCCGACTCCAGACCGAGCCGCAGGGCCTCCCGCATGCGTGGTGTCCAGTCCTGGCGGCGACTGAAGAGCAGGAACGCGTGGTTGTTCACGACGTCGCTGCGCAGGGCGTCGTCACCCAGTCGCTCGGCCATCCGGTCGGCACGCAGCAGCATCTCCTCGGTGGCCTCGGGGTCGTCGGACCAGGTGGTGAACGCGTGCGAGGACAGGGCGCGTGCCAGCTCCGGGTCGTCGCCGAGCGGCTCCAGCAGCTCGATCGCCCGCTCTTCGGCGGCGACGGACTCCGCTCCGCGGCACAACCGCCACATCACCGAGCTCAGCTTGCGGTGGTCGTGCCCCTCACGGCGTACCTCACCGAGCTCGTGCCAGATGACGATCGCCTTCTGGCGTGCCTCGGCGGCCGCCGGCCAGCGGTCCACCATGGCGAGGACGTCGGCATAGCCGTCGTAGAGCTCGGCGAGGTCGCGGTCGTCGGGCGGCGCGAACCGCAGCGCCCGCTCGTACTGGGCGACGGCCTCGCGGTGAGCGCCGAGATCGGCCGCACGGCGGGCCGCGATCGGCGCGTAGCGGCGTACCAGGTCGGGCTCACCGGCCGCCTCGGCGTGGTAGGCCAGGCGCGCCTCGTCGTCACACCCACTCCCGGTCAGCGCCGTGAGCAGTGCCTGGTGTCCGGCCAGTCGGCGGTGCGGTGGGACCTCGGACTCGATCGCGCGGCGGGCGAGCTCGTGCCGGAACTGCAGGGAGTCGCCGTCGGCTCTGAGCAGGCCCGCTGCGAGCAGCTCGTCGAACGTCTCGAGGGTCACCCCGCCCGCGTCGGCGACCAGCTGCGGGTCCACCCGCCACGCGTCCAGCGAGGACAGGTCGAGCGCGGCTCGGGCGGTGTCGCTGAGCCGGGCGGCCCGCGAGAGCACGGCGTCCCGCGCGGACACCGGCACCTGCGTGCCGTGCTCGCTGAGGACCTCGACCACGAAGAACGGGTTGCCGCCGGTGAGCTCGTACAGCTCGACCGCGGAGTACGACGTGCCCTCGGCGAGGCTGCGCACTCCGGCGGCGGTCAGCGGCGGCAGGTCGATGCGGCGGGTGTAGCGCTGGCCGGCGAGCTCGCCGAGCGTCACCCGAAGCGGGTCGGACGGCGCCATCGCGTCGTCGCGGAACGTGACGACAAGCAGGACCGGCAGGTCGCGAACCCGCCGGCCGAGGAATCGCAGCAGGTCGAGGGTCGCCTCGTCGGCCCACTGGACGTCCTCGATCACGAGAACCACCAGCCGCTCGGCACCCGAGAGCCAGTGCAGGACCGCGTCGAAGACCTGCTCGCGGGGGGCGCCGTCGCGGACCGCGTCGAGCACGGCGCCGCCGACCGCACGGGCGATGTCGTGCAGGGGCGCGAGCGGCCGTGGGATGAACAGGCCGTCGCAGGCGCCCCACGCCCAGGTCGCGTCGGGGAGGCGGCGCTGGTGCTCCTCGACCAGGGACGACTTGCCGACCCCGGCCTCTCCGGAGACCAGTACGAGGCGTCCGGAACGCGCGCGAGCCTCGTCGGCGTACTGGAGCAACGACCCGAGCTGTGACTCCCTCTCGAGCAACGTCACGCGGGGATTCTCCTCCCGCGGCCCGGCTCCGTCCATGTCGGTTCCACGGGTCGAGGAGTTGAGGCGCACCGACGTAGATACGGGGGACGGACCCCGGCGGTTCGATGCCGGTCAGTCGTGCCGGGTCAGGAGGCCGGTGTCCACGTCGTAGAGGAAGCCGCCGACCTTCACCCGCTCCGGGATCAGCGGATGGGAGCGCACCCGCTGCACGTCGTCGGTGAGTGCCGCGAGCTGGTCGGCGACGACGTGGAACG
Organism: Nocardioides sp.; assembly: GCA_036265495.1. Lineage (GTDB taxonomy): Bacteria > Actinomycetota > Actinomycetes > Propionibacteriales > Nocardioidaceae > Nocardioides. The sequence goes on from DATAOY010000079.1 coordinate 13,542, forward strand.
GCTGCCACGACGCGTCGACGCCGGCCGACGCCGACACGCGCTGCTGGAGCTGCTCCTCGGTCGCGGAGGCCATCGCGCAGCGGGTGTGGGGGACCACCAGGATCCGCTCGACGCCGAGCAGGTGGACGCCCAGCACCAGCGCCTCGAGCGCCTGGGGCGTCACCCGACCGCCCGGGTTGCGGAAGATCTTGGCGTCCCCGTGCCGGAGGCCGAGCATCGCCAGTGGGACGATGCGCGAGTCCATGCAGGTCACGATCGCGACGCCGGCGTGGGCGACACCGTCGAAGCCACCCTCGTCGAAGTTCTCGGCGTACCTCGCGTTGGCGGCGAGGAGGTCTGCGAAGTCGTCGTCGCTCACGGGTCCACCCACGCACGCGAGGGTAACGCCCGCGTCTGCGCGGTCCGGAACAGCACCAGGGCGAGCAGGGCCGCGATCAGCGCGCAGACCGCCGCACCGGCGAACACCGTCTGCTCCTGGGCGATCCCGGCCTCCTGGAGGAGCCGCTCGAAGGCGTCGCAGCGGGTGGTCGTACCGCCGCACACCTGGAGCGGCGGCGGCAGGTCACCGGCCTCGGCGTAGTAGCGCCGGAGCCCGATCGTTGTCAGGGCGGAGACGCCCACGAGCATTCCCATCATCCGCGAGACGACGACGCCGGCACCGGCCAGGCCGTGCACGTCGGAGTCGGTCGCAGCGAGGACGGCGGCGTTGACCGGGGCGAGGGCGAGGCCGAAGCCGAAGCCGCCGACCACGAGCGGGATCGTGGCCGGCCAGCCGGACAAGGAGGTGAGGTCCCAGCGGCTCATCAGCACGAACGCGAACGCGGCCAGGACCATCCCGGCGGCCGCGACCGCACCGGCCGGGCGGCTGCGCGTCAGGTAGCCGCCCACGACCGCTCCGACGGGGAGCGCGACGAGGAAGCGCACCAGGACCAGTGCGGCAAGCAGCTGGGAGTCGGAGTAGACGGTGGTACGGGCGAAGATCGGGATGTCGATGAGGGCGGCGATCAGGGCCGCGCCGATGAAGAAGCTGACCAGGAGCGCCCCCCAGGCCGGGGTACGGCGCAGCGCGCCGCGGGGGACCAGTGGCGCCTCGTCGGTGCGCAGGTGCCAGATGAACACGGCCGTCGCGACCAGGGCGCCGAGCAGGTACCACCACCCTTGCGGGGCGAACACCTGGGTGCGGGGGTCTGCGGTGGCGAAGGCGAGGATCACGCCGCCGAGCGCGGCCGCCAGGAAGAGGGCGCCGGCCAGGTCGGCGCGCAGCGCGGCGGCCCACCAGCCGCGTACGTCGACCAGGGGGCGACGGGCCGTGCCACCGCGCACGAGGAACAGCAGTGCGGCGACGATCGCGACCAGGCCGACCGGCGAGAGCCAGCGACCCGAGCCGGTGACCGGGATGAACAGCTGGCCCCATGTCACGTCGATGACGAGGGACGTCGGCTGGAGCACCACGAGAGCAGCGGCGGCGGCGCCGACCAGCAGGAACACCAGCCCGCCCCAGTCGAACGTCGACAGCCGCGGGTCGCCCGGGCTCCGGGACTCGTCGGCGGCCACGCGACGGACCAGGACCGCGAGCACCAGGCTGACGACTAGGTTGACCGCGAAGATCACCCGCCAGTCGGAGACCGCCAGGATGACCGCGCCGTACAACGGGCCGAGCACGCTGCCGAGCTCCTGGACGGCGGAGACGATCCCGAGCGGCACACCGCGGCGGTCGACGGGATAGAGGTCGGCCACCAGTGCCAGCGTCGCCGGGACGAGCCCGCCGCCGCCGACCCCCTGCAGGAAGCGCCCGGCCACCAGGCTCGGCAGGTCGTAGGAGGCGGTGGTCACCAGGGAGCCGAGGGCGAACAGCCCCAGCGAGCCGACCAGCACCGGCACCCGGCCGCGCAGGTCGGCGATCCGGCCGATCAGCGGGAGCATCGCGACGTACCCGAGCAGGAAGCCGGACACGATCGGCGCACCGCGCTGGAGCTGGTCGATCGGGATGCCGGCGGACTCCATCATGTCGGGGAGCGCGAGGACGACGACGTAGGTGTCGGCGGCCGCGAAGGCCACCGCGACCGAGGCCAGCCCGAGCAGCAGCCGGGGCCGGCCGGTCATGAGCCGGTCATGGGGCGGTGATGTCCTTGCTCGTGCCGTAGTCGGTGAGGACGAGCGTGTAGGTGTTCGCGGGGTGACCGGCGTAGAAGACGCCATGCATGGACACCTGCCGGAGCTCGCCGTCCGAGGTCACGCCGTACGTCACGTCGAAGCTGCCCGTCGCACCAGGGATGATCGACGAGACCGCCGAGGCGGGCAGGGTGCCGGTGTACGTCGACAGCACCTCCTTGTTGTCCACGCCGCCCCGGATGTCCTGGCCGCTCGTCGGGTCGGTCGTGGCCGCCAGCAGGGACGGGACGCCGTGGTCGGCGCTGATCAGCTGGGCCGGGTCGGGGGCGCCGTAGTCGGCTGGGTCGAGCTCGGACCAGCCGGGGGTGAGCGGGATCTGTGCGTACACCTGCCCGTCGACGGACCTGACCGGGACCGAGAAGGTGCCGATCGTGGTCACGACGCCGAGGGTGCCCTCGAAGGCGGGTGCGTCGGTGACGATCCCGGACGCCGACTTCAGGCCCTGGACGCCGTCGGGCAGGTCGTCGGTGCCCAGCGAGAGCGAGACACCGCTGGTGTCCTCGAGCTTCTGCTGGGCGGTCTTCAGCGCCGTGGCCGGGTCGGTGTCGCCGGACCCCGACCCCCCGCCGCAGCCGACCAGCAGCGCCGAGACCAGCAGGGCCGGGGCGACGCGTCGCAGCGACATGGGGGTCACCCTGTCACAGCCTGGGTCACAGCCCGGGTCACAGCCCGGGTCACGGCCCGGGTCACGGCCCGGGTCACGGCCTGGTCACGTCGGCCGTCAGAGCTGGCTCGGCACGGGACCGGCACAAGCCACGATCGGCTGCGACCCCGGCGTACCGCTGCCGTCACGACGCCCGGTCGCCTCGGGGAGGTCGACGGGCGAGCCGCTCGCCGCGGCCGCCCGGGCGGGTGCCGGGCCCGCCCAGCCGAAGATCAGTGCGTCCTCGCCCTTGAGGAACCGGTGGCAGCGCACGCCACCGGTCGCCCGGCCCTTGCCGGGGTACTCGGAGAAGCGCGTCACCTTGACCGCGCCCGGCTCGGTGCCCGGAAGCGCCGTCGACGAGCCGCTGGCGGTCACCACCACCGCGGACGTCGCCTCGAGCGCACCGAACCACACCACGGACTGACCGCCGCCGAGCTTGATGCCGGACATCCCGCCGCCGCTGCGGCCCTGGGGCCGGACGCCGGAGGCGCCGAAGTGCAGCAGCTGCGCGTCGGAGCTGATGAAGCACAGCTGCTCGTCGCCCGAGCGGAGCTCGACGGCGCCGACGACCTCGTCGCCGTCCCTGAGCGCGATCACGTCCCACTCGTCCTTGCCGAGCACCTCGGGGTTGACCCGCTTCACCACACCCAGGCGGGTGCCGAGCGCCAGGCCGGGCCCGTCGGCACGCAGCCGGCACAGGCCCAGCGCCCGCTCGCCCGGCTGGAGCGAGCGGACCAGGTCGAACGGCAGGCCGCCCTGGAGGTTCGGGTGGTTGGCCGAGCCTGGGAGGGCGGGAAGGTCGAGCACGTTGAGGCGCACCACGCGGCCGCGCGAGGTGAGCGCGCCGATCTCGCCGCGGGCGGTCGTGCGCACGGCGGAGACGATCACGTCGTGGTTGGCCCTGGCACCCTCGCCACTCGGGAGCTCGTCGGAGGACGACCGGGCGAGCAGCCCGGACGACGACAAGTAGGCGAAGCACGGGTCGTCGGCCACCTCGATCGACGCTGCGGCGGCCGAGATCGTCACGCCCGCGGACTCGAGCAGGACGGTACGACGCGGGGTGCCGAACGTCTTCGCCACCTCGCCCAGCTCGTCGGAGACGACCTTCCGCAGCAGCTGGTCGTCGGCCAGGATCGCGTCGAGCGCCTCGATGGTGCGCTCGAGCTCGTCCTTCTCCTTCTCGAGCTCGATCCGGGAGAACCTGGTGAGACGGCGCAGCGGCATGTCGAGGATGTAGTCGGCCTGGGTCTCGGAGAGGTCGAACACCCCGATCAGGCGCTCCTTGGCGGCCGCGGCGTTGTCGGAGGACCGGATCAGCTGGATGACCTCGTCGATGTCGAGGATCGCGACCAGGAGCCCCTCGACCAGGTGCAGGCGGTCGGCGGCCTTCTCCCGACGGAACCCGGAGCGACGCCGCACGACGTCGAACCGGTGTCCGAGGAACACCTCGAGCAGGTCCTTCAGCCCGAGCGTGCGCGGCTGGCCGTCCACGAGCGCGACGTTGTTGATGCCGAACGAGTCCTCCATCGGGGTCAGCCGGTAGAGCTGCTCGAGCAGGGCCTCCGGGACGAACCCGTTCTTCACCTCGATCACCAGCCGCAGCCCGTGCTCGCGGTCGGTGAGGTCCTTGATGTCCGCGATGCCCTGGAGCTTCTTGCTCTGCACCAGCGACTTGATCCGCTCCGAGACCTTCTCGGTGCCCACGCCGTACGGCAGCTCGGTGACGACGATGCCCTTGCGGCGGCCCACGGACTCGACGCGTGCGGTGGCGCGCATCCGGAACGTGCCCCGCCCGGACTCGTACGCGTCGCGGACGCCGTCGAGCCCGACGATCATGCCGCCGGTCGGCAGGTCGGGCCCCGGGACGAACCGCATCAGGTCGTCGAGGGTGGCGTCGGGTCGGGTGACGAGGTGGCGCAACGCCTGCACCACCTCGACCAGGTTGTGCGGCGCCATGTTGGTCGCCATCCCGACCGCGATGCCGGTCGCGCCGTTGACCACGAGGTGCGGGATCGCCGCGGGGAGCACCACCGGCTCGCGCTCGCGACTGTCGTAGTTCGGCTTGAAGTCGACGGTGTCCTCGTCGATCGACGCCGTCATCGCGACCGCGGACGGCGCCATCCGGCACTCGGTGTAGCGCATCGCCGCGGGGGGGTCGTCGGGGGAGCCGAAGTTGCCGTGGCCGTCGACCGTCGGCAGCCGCATCGACCAGGGCTGCGCCATCCGCACCAGCGCGTCGTAGATCGCGCCGTCGCCGTGTGGGTGCAGGCGACCCATCACCTCGCCGACGACGCGGGCGCTCTTCACGTGACCGCGGTCGGGGCGGACGCCCATGTCGTTCATCGTGTAGAGGATCCGGCGCTGCACCGGCTTGAGGCCGTCGCGGGCATCGGGCAGGGCCCGGGAGTAGATGACCGAGTAGGCGTACTCGAGGTACGACGCCTCCATCTCCTGCTTGATGTCGGTGTCGAGGATGTGCTCCTCGAAGTCGTCGGGGAGGTCCTGCCGGGTGCTGCCGCGTGCCATGCGCGCATTCTCCCCGGTGGCGCCGACGGTGGGGCGCGGGGCGCGCCGCACGATGCCGCGTTCCTTCTCAACCGTGCGGTTGACAAAGTGGAGGCCGGCCTGCTTCAGTGTTATCAACCAATGAGTTGAATACGAGGAGGAGGCCTCATGGCCACCGTGGTTGTCCAAGCCGTCGCCTCGCTCGACGGCTACATCGCCCGTCCCGACGACCTGCCGGGACCCATCTTCGACTGGTACCAGGCCGGCGCCGTCGAGCTCACGTTCAACCCCGACCACGTGTTCAAGGTGTCGCAGCAGTCGGCGGACTACCTCGACGTCTCGGGCGTCGGTTGCCAGCTGATCGGGCGTCACCTCTTCGACTTCGTCGACGGCTGGGGCGGCACCCCGATCGTGGGCGACCACGTCTTCGTCGTCACCCATCGCGACGCGGACGAGTGGTGGGGGCGGCACCCCGACGCGCCGTACACCTTCTGCACCGACGGCATCGAGGACGCGGTACGCCGGGCCGGAGAGCACGCCGGTGACGGCACGGTGCTGGTCTGCGCGGGTGAGGTCGGAGGCCAGGTCGTGGCCGCCGGGCTCGCCGACGAGCTCGCGATCGACCTGGCACCGGTGTTCCTGGGACACGGGAAGAGGTTCCTCGGCTCGACCACCGACGAGATCGTCCTCGACGACCCGAGCGTGGTCGTGCAGGGCGAGCGGGTGCTCCACCTGCGCTACCGCCTGCGTCACTGACGACCGGGGCCGGCGCCGCCCGTGGGCAACCTCCGCGAAACCTCGGCCCGCTAGATTTCGCCCGTGACCGCCGCGAACGCCGACGAGCACGTCGCCCCCCGCCACTGGGAGGCCGACGTGCTCCTCCGGGACGGCGGTACCGCGCACATCAGGCCGATCCGGCCGGAGGACGCCGACCTGCTGGTCGACTTCTACGGGCGGATCTCCGACCAGTCGAAGTACTACCGCTTCTTCTCGCCGATGCCGCACCTGTCCGAGCGCGATGTCGCCCGGTTCACCCACGTCGACCACGTCCACCGGGTCGCGTTCGTGATGCTGCTGTCCGGGCGGATGATCGCGCTCGGCAGCTACGAGGGGCACCCGGTCGACGCGTCCGACCCCGATTCGGCCACGGACAGGCTCGCCGAGGTCGCCTTCCTGGTGGAGGACGCCCAGCAGGGTCGCGGCATCGGCCAGCTGCTCCTCGAGCACCTCGCCCAGGCCGGCCGCGAGCGGGGCATCGAGCGGTTCGTGGCCGAGGTGCTGCCCGACAACCACCGGATGATCCAGACCTTCCGCGACGCCGGCTACCGCCTGGTCAGCGGCTTCGAGGACGGCGTGATCACCCTCGAGTTCCCGATCGAGCCCACCGACACCGCGATCGGTGTGATGGCGGGACGCGAGCATCGGGCCGAGGCGGCGTCCATCGAGAAGTTCTTCAACCCACGCTCGATCGCGGTCATCGGGGCGTCTCGTCGTCAGGACACCGTCGGTCAGGCGCTGGTGCGCAACCTGGTCCTCGGCGACTACACCGGCCGCGTGTACGTCGTGAACTCCACGGCCAAGGCGGTCTCCGGCCTGCCGGCGTACTCGACCGTGGGCGACATCCCGGGCGACGTCGACGTCGCGATCGTCGCGGTGCCGGCCGAGGCGGTGCAGGACGTCGTCCTCGACTGCGCCGCCAAGGGCGTGCACGGACTGATCATCATCTCCTCCGGCTTCGCCGAGATCGGCGAGGAGGGACGGCAGCGGCAGCGCCGGCTGGTCGGGCTCTCGCGGTCCTACGGCCTGCGCGTGATCGGGCCGAACTGCCTGGGCATCGTGAACACCGACCCCCAGGTCAGCCTGAACGCGTCGCTGTCGACGCAGAAGCCGGCCCGCGGCCGGGCCGGGTTCTTCTGCCAGTCCGGAGCCCTCGGCACGGCGATCCTCGAGAAGGTCAACAACCGCGGCCTCGGCCTCTCGACGTTCGTCAGCGCCGGCAACCGAGCCGATGTGTCGGGCAACGACCTGCTGCAGTACTGGGAGGAGGACGACTCCACCGAGGTCGTGCTGCTCTACCTCGAGTCGATCGGCAACCCGCGGAAGTTCAGCCGGATCGCGCGACGGGTCTCGCTGCGCAAGCCGATCATCGCGATGCGCTCGGGCCGAACGACACCGGGAGCCCCGATGGGGCAGACCGTGCGCAGGATCGGAGCGCCGCCCCAGGCGGTCGACGCGATGTTCCGCCAGGCTGGTGTCATCCAGGTGGACACCCTCGACGAGATGTTCGACGTCGCGCAGCTGGTCGCTCACCAGCCGCTGCCGCGCGGGCGCCGCGTCGCCATCGTCGGCAACTCCGACGCGCTCGGGCTGCTCGCCGCCGATGCCGCCGCGGCCGTCGGGCTCGTGGTCAGCCGGTCGGTGGCCCTGGGTGCAGACGCGACCGGTCCGGACTTCGAGGACGCCCTGGACGCGGCCATCGACGACGCCGAGGTCGACGCAGTGATCGCGGTCTACATCCCGCCGATCGACGTGTCCGGGGTCGAGGTCGCCGATGTGCTCGCCGCCGTGGGGGAGCAGTCCGACAAGCCGCTGGTCTCGTCGTTCCTCGGCGCCGAGGGTGTGCCGGAGCTGCTGCGGGTACCCGACGTCGCCGGCTCGACCGCCGGCCGCGGCTCGGTCCCCTCGTACCCCGCGGTCGAGGCGGCGGTGCGCGCGCTCGCACGCGTCGTCGAGTACGCCGTGTGGTTGCGCACCCCGAACGGGCCGACGGCCGTGCCCACGCAGATCGACCCCGGCGTGGCCAAGGCTCTGGTCCATCGGCTCCTCGTCGACCATCCCGACGGCACCGAGCTCGAGGCGGACGACTTGACCGCGCTGCTCGGGGCGTACGGCATCTCGCTGTGGGAGGCCGTGCCGGTCGCGTCCCTGAAGGAGGCGACCAGGGCCGGCAAGGACCTCGGCTGGGACGTCGTGCTCAAGGCGACCACCGACCGGCTGCGGGAGCGGCCCGACCTGGCTCACGTCTGGCGCAACATCGACCGGCCGGCCGAGATGAAGGACGCCTGGGAGAGCCTGGGGGCCCTGATCGACGACTCCGAGACCGCGGGCTTCGTGGTCCAGAGGAACGCCCCGCCCGGAGTGCCGCTGAGCATTCGCAGCATGGAGGACCCGCGGTTCGGGCCGGTGGTGTCGTTCGGCATCTCAGGGCCGCTGACCGAGCTGCTCGAGGACCGGTCGTACCGCATCCCGCCGCTGGGCGCCCGCGACCCGGCGGCGATGACCCGCGAGATCAAGGCGGCGCCGATGCTGTTCGGCTACCGCGGCTCGGAGGTCGTCGACGTCGAGCCGGTGGAGGATCTCATCTCGCGGGTGGCCCAGCTCCAGCACGACCTGCCGCAGATCTCGTCGCTCGAGCTCTCGCTGGTGCTGGCCGGCGCCGAGCACTGCACGGTGCTCACCGCGCGCGCCCGCGTCGACCCCGTGGCCGACCCGCGGTCCGACTGGTTCGTCCGCCGGCTGCCGGCCGCCGTGGAGGACACCATCCCGAACTGAGCGGGTCGTGACAGACTCGACCCATGCAGGGTCTGAAGGAGGCCATCGACCGCACCGGGTACTACCCCGAGGTCGTCTCGGACGGCGTGATGCGCGCGGTCTCCGGTGAGGACGTGGTGTCGTTCTTCGTCCACCACGAGCCGACCTTCGACCGCGACGAGGTACGCCGCCACCTGACGGTGGTGGTCCTCACCCCGAGCCGGCTGATCCTCGCCCACACCGACGAGCACGAGGGCGACGACATGCTGCCCGAGCCCTACACGTCCACGTCGACCGAGGCGATCTCGCTGTCGTCGGTGAAGTCGGTCGTCGTCACCCGGATGGTCACCAACCCGACCGACGGCCCGACCCCGCCGGCCGAGGCCGTGCTGACCATCGGGTGGGGCGGGGTGGCGCGCCTCGACCTCGAGCCGGCCGCGTGCGGCGACCCCGAGTGCGACGCCGACCACGGCTACACCGGCACCTTCGCC
>DATAOY010000080.1:0-17292 GCA_036265495.1 Nocardioides sp.
CCACCCCGTCTCGCCGCCGAACCAGCCTCGCTCGTCGGCGTTCCAGGCGGTCACGCCGTCAGTCCCGTCATCGCCCGGACCGCGCCCTCGGGGTCTCCGTCGCCGACCAGGGCCTCGCCCACGAGCACGGCGTCGGCACCGTCGGCGACGAAGCGGCGTACGTCGTCGGCGTTCGCGATGCCGCTCTCGGCGACCAGCACGATGTCGTCGGGCAGGAGCGGCGCGAGCTTGCCGAACGTCGCGGCGTCGACCTCGAGGGTCTTCAAGTTGCGAGCGTTGACGCCGACCAGGCCCGCCCCGAGCGCGACGGCGCGTTCGGCCTCGGGCTCGTCGTGCACCTCGACCAACGCGGTCAGGCCCAGCTCGCGGGCGTGGTCGTGGAGTCGGGTCAGCTCGTCACCGGGCAGCGCCGCGACGATCAGCAGCGCGAGATCGGCCCCGTGGGCCCGGGCCTCGAGCAGCTGGTAGGCGTCGACCACGAAGTCCTTGCGCAGCACCGGCACGCCGACCGCGGCGCGAACGGCATCGAGGTCCGCCAGGCTGCCACCGAACCGACGCTCCTCGGTGAGCACGCTGACGGCCGCGGCTCCCCCGCGCTGGTACGCCGCGGCGAGCTCCGCGGGATCGGGGATCTCGGCCAGGTCGCCCTTGCTCGGACTCCGCCGCTTGACCTCGGCGATCACCGAGGACCCGGTGGCCCGGAACCGCGGCATCGGGTCGCGGGGCGGAGGTACGTCGAGCAGCCGCGCGCGGAGGTCGGTCTCGGACGTCGCGGCCTGCCGTCTCGCGAGGTCTTCGCGCACGCCCGCGACGATGTCGTCGAGCACGGACATGAGAGGACCTCCGGGATGCGCGGAAACGCCGACAAGCCTCTCACGCGACCCCAGAGCGGCCGGCAGGGTGTCCGGCGCCGTCGGTCAGGGCGCCAGCCAGCTCCCCGGGAGGTTGCGGACCAGGGTGAAGGCGACCACGAGCAGCAGGAGCCCGACCTCGACGGCCCTCGGCACAGCCGGGACGGCGCGCACCTCTCGGCCGGTCCACGCGCCGTACGTCCAGCGGGCGAAGAACACCAGGGCGAACGGGATCGCGAGCACCAGCAGGAGGTTGCTGGAGGCGGCCTGACCGAGGTGACCGTTGCCGAGGTCGTTGACGCCGCGGAGCCCGCCGCAGGCCGGGCAGTACAGACCGGTCAGTGCGTAGAGCGGGCAGACCCCCCAGGAGTGGGTCACGTGCGGGTCGCGGACGTGCAGGGCGAACGTCGCGGCCGCCACCGTCGCGGCGCAGGCGATCGGCCGCCGGATCCGCTCCGAGCGGGTCCGGAGGGTCGGGGATGCGGCGGCCAGCGTCATCACTGACCGGGGCGGTTGAGCCCCATCTTGGCCATCACCACGAACACGACCAGCGAGGCGACGCCGATCGCGACGCCGACCCAGAAGATCGGCATGCTGACGGGGTTGAACATCAAGCCGATCCCGCCGACCACGAAGCCGAGCATCGCGACCGCCACCGCGGCCCACGCGGCCGGGGTGTTGCCGTGGTTGTCAGACATGCAGGCTCCTCAACGGACTCCTCGGCGGGTTCGGTGACGGCATCCTAGTAGTCGGTGGGGTCCGTCGGATCGCGCCCCTGGTCGATGGCGCGCCACAGATCGACGTCCTCCATGTCGGCCGGGTCCGACGGCTCCGCGGCGCCGGTGGGCGCGTCGTACCGACTGCCCATCTCGGGCCATCCGGGGACGTAGCGCACCGCGACCACCGCTGCGAACAACGCGACCACGGCGGCGACCGTGGCGACGTACCACCAGGCGGTCGTGTGCGCCCCGGTCGGGGCGCGCCCGAGATCGACGGTCGCGTGGCGGGCCGAGTCCAGCGCCGACGCGCGGCCGACGACAGCGGTCGCGACCAGCCCGACGGCCACCACGACTCCCAGCACGGCGACCCCACGACGGAGGAGTCCTCGTGTCACCAGCAGGACGCCCCAGCACGCGAGCCCGACCAGACCGAGCGCCGCGGCGAGCGGGACGTGGCCACCGGACTTGTCGACGAGCGTCGAACCGGCGCCGCCGTCCGGCGCCGCCCACGGCTTGCCGCCCGCGAATGCGGCGATCCCGGTGCCCAAGACCCCGAGCACCACCGTGGGGCCGAACCAGCGGCGGTCAGTGGCCGGCTGTGTCATCAGTCTCCCAGACCAGGCCGTCGTCGAAGCAGGTGCGGGTACCGGTGTGGCAGGCCGGACCCTCCTGGTCGACCTGGAGCAGGACCGTGTCGCCGTCGCAGTCCAGGCTGACCCGACGGACCCACTGCCGGTGGCCGGAGGTGTCGCCCTTGGTCCAGTACTCCGCCCGGCTGCGGCTCCAGTACGTCGCGCGCCCCGTGGCCAGCGTGCGGGCCAACGCCTCGTCGTCCATCCACCCGAGCATCAGCACCTCGCCGGTGTCGTGCTGCTGGGCGATCGCCGGGACCAGTCCGGCATCGGTGCGCTTCAGGCGCGCTGCCACCGCCGGGTCGAGGTCCATGCCGTCATTCTCCCATCGGCCTCCCATCGGCTCCCCATCCGCGTGCGGACGCGGCGCCCCGACCGTCAACGACCGGCACGACGGCGGGTCCGAAAGGTAAAACTTCTCGGCGCCCGGGCGACGGGCCCGAGCCGGCGTGAGCCTCCCGACGCTCGGCGCGTACGGCCGGACTGACGCTCGCCGCGGCGGCGCTGGCCGGGCTCGGAGACGCCGCCCTGGCCGGAGTGGTGGGCGGTCGTCCCCGGCCGGGGTGGGCGTCGCGGGCGAGGGCACGATCAGGTGGCTCAGGGGCTCACCCGGCGCGGAAATGGCTGGTCGGGGAGGGATCTCGCTTCGGATCGAGTGGGGCTGTCCGGCGCCGAGGCAGCAGGGAGGCCGTCATCGGGTGGTGAGGCGGGGTCCGGTCGGAGCCGGGCGACCGTCCGGCTCGGAACGGTCGCGGACGGCCGCGGACGGCCGACGACGGAGGCGGCGGAGCGGTCGCCCGGCGCCGGCGCAGCCGCCTGCAAGCCCGGGTCAAGTTTCTGCAAACCCGCCCCCGGTCCGGGCCGCCGTTCGCTACCTTCTCGTGAAGGTGGCCAACCCCCCAAGCTCATGGCCACTTGCTACGAACGGCGCTCGCGCTCTCCATGCGAGCGCCGTTCTGGGTCTCGGCGTTCGGCTGGGCCACGAGGTGCGGACCGGCCCGCACTCGACCACCAGTCCGCTCGAGCACCGCATCGGCGACCGACGTGCGGTCGTGCGCCCCGCCCTCGCGAGCGAGCCACAGTGCGGCGTCGAGGTCGGTCAGCGAACCGGGTGGCCGGCGTCCGCGAGGGCGGACTTCACCTCGCCGATGGCGACGGTGCCGAAATGGAAGACGGTCGCCGCCAGCACGGCATCCGCGCCGGCGGCGACGGCAGGCGGGAAGTCCCCGGCCGCACCGGCGCCGCCCGACGCGATCACCGGAACGGTGACCGCCGCCCGGACCAGGCGGATCAGGTCGAGGTCGAAGCCGGACCCGGTGCCGTCCGCGTCCATGGCGTTGAGCAGGATCTCGCCCGCCCCGAGCTCGGCCCCGCGGGTGGCCCACGCGACCGCGTCGAGCCCCGACGACTGCCGGCCCCCGTGCGTGGTCACCTCGAAGCCCGATGCGCTCCCGGCCGCGCGGCGGGCGTCCACCGACAGCACGAGCACCTGCGACCCGAACCGGTGGGCGATCTCGGCGAGCAGCTCGGGCCTCCGGATCGCGGCGGTGTTCACCACCACCTTGTCCGCGCCGGCGCGCAGGAGCCGGTCGACGTGGTCGACGGACGAGACTCCCCCGCCGACCGTCAGCGGGATGAACACCTCCTCGGCGGTGCGGGAGACGATCTCCAGGGTCGTCGATCGGCCCTCATGGGACGCCGAGATGTCGAGGAACGTCAGCTCGTCCGCGCCCTCCGCGTCGTACCGGCGCGCGAGCTCGACCGGGTCACCGGCGTCGCGGAGGTTGGCGAAGTTCACGCCCTTCACCACCCGCCCGGCGTCGACGTCGAGGCACGGGATCACCCGGACGGCGAGGCTCACGCGGCCCCCTGGGTCAGGGTCAGGGCGTCCTCGAGCGTGAACCGCCCCTCGTAGAGCGCGGTCCCGATGATCGCGCCCTCGACGCCCTCGGGCACCAACCCGGCCAGCGCCTCGAGGTCGGCCAGCTCGGTGATCCCACCGCTGGCCACGACCGGCCGGTCGGTGGCCGAGCACACGTCCCGCAGGAGCTGGAGGTTGGGACCCTGCAGCATGCCGTCCTTGTTCACGTCGGTGACGACGTAGCGCGCGCAGCCCTCGGCATCCAGCCGGGCCAGCACCTCGTACAGGTCACCGCCGTCGCGGGTCCAGCCGCGCGCCGCCAGGGTCCGCCCGCGTACGTCGAGCCCCACGGCCACCCGGTCGCCCCACTGCGCGATCGCCCCGGCGCACCACTCCGGTCGCTCGAGGGCCGCGGTCCCGATGTTCACCCGGCGACAGCCGGTCGCCATCGCAGCGGCCAGCGACTCGTCGTCCCGGATGCCGCCACTCAGCTCCACCCCGACGTCGACCCGGTCGACGATCGCCGCCAGCAGCGCGCGGTTCTGACCGCGGCCGAACGCGGCATCGAGGTCGACGAGATGGATCCACTCGGCCCCGGCGGCCTGCCAGCGCAGAGCGGCCTCGACCGGGTCGCCGAAGGTCTTCTCGGATCCGGCCACGCCCTGGACCAGCTGCACGGCTCGACCACCCGCGACGTCCACAGCGGGCAGGAGCTCCAGGGGGGCCATGCCGCCGAGACTAGTGACGGCGGACCACCCGCCTGGCACCCGTCTCGCGGCGTACCGCGGTCACCACGTCGCCGATCTCGACCGGCCGGGTGGTGTCGACCAGGACCGTGCGCGGCGCCCCGAGCGGCTCGGGACGCTCGGCCGCGTCCCGGATCCGCGCCAATGTGTCGTCGTCGGCAGGCAGGTGCGGCCATCCCCGCTCACGCGCGACGTACCGCCGGATCGCGACCTCGGCCGGCACCTGGCAGCGCACCTCGACGAGCCGGTCCCACCACGGTCCGAGCAGCTCCACGATCCGCGCGGTGTCGCGGCGCGGTGCGATCCAGATGTCGACCACCGCCTCGCCTCCGAACGCCTCGAGCCGTCGCAGCAGCTCGGCCTCGGCGTCGTACCGGAGCCACTCCCGGGGCGTGTCCTCCGCCTCGACCGCCAGCTCCTCCTTGATCTCGTCGAGGGAGACCAGGGCGTACCCGAGCCGTTCCGCGAGCGCGGTCGCGAGGCCGGTCTTGCCCGACGCGGGGACGCCGGTCACCACGATCAGCGGGGTCATCGGCGCGACAGCATCAGTCTGACGACCGGGAACACGACCAGGCTGACGACGACGGCGCCCACGCGGGCCGCCCAGTCGGGACGGACCAGCCATACCAGGAGGTTGACCAGGAGCAGCAGGCCGATCGTCGCCGTCAGCTCGGCACGCCGGTGTTCCGCCAGCACCCCGGGCGTCATCCGGGGTCGCGGGATCCAGCCGGTGAGCGCCAGCTTCCGGGCGCGTGCCCGCGCGCGTCGTTCCTGCTCGCGCAGCCGAGCGGCCGCCTTCGACGAGGCCTCGCGCTCACGCTCGGCGCGACGGCGCGCTCGCTCCTTGCTCATGCGCGACCCGGGCGGGGGCTCACAGCGACGCCACCCAGTTCCGCAGCAGGACCGCGCCGGCGTCGCCGGACTTCTCCGGGTGGAACTGCGTGGCGCACAGGGGGCCGTTCTCGACCGCGGCGACGAACCGATCGCCGCCGTGCTCGGACCAGGTGACCAGGGGCGCGCGGGTCCGGCCGTCGGTGTGCAGGTCCCAGGTGCGCGCGGCGTACGAGTGGACGAAGTAGAACCGCTCCCCCTCGACGCCGGTGAAGAGAGAGGAGCCTTCCGGCACGGCCACGGTGTTCCAGCCCATGTGGGGCACCACCGGAGCCTGGAGCCGCTCGACCGCACCCGGCCACTCGTCGCAGCCCGCGGTCTCCACGCCGTGCTCGACCCCTCGCTCGAACAGCACCTGCATGCCCACGCAGATGCCGAGCACCGGCCGGCCACCGGCCAGCCGCCGGCCGATCGCGCGCGGACCGTCGACGGCGCGCAGCCCGCTCATGCACGCCGCGAACGCACCCACCCCCGGTACGACGAGCCCGTCCGCCTCCTCGGCCGCCACCCGGTCGGCGGTGAGCTCCACCGCGGCACCGGCCCGCTCCAGGGCGCGGACGGCCGAGCGGAGGTTCCCGGAGCCGTAGTCGAGGACGACCACCGTCGGCATGTCATCAGCCACAGGGATCGGGGTCCCCGCATCGTGGCCCGTCGGAGGAGGGAAGCAGGGGACACGGCGAACGTCGTGGGGTGATCACAGCGACCCCTTGGTGGACGGCACGCCGCTCTCGCGCGGGTCGAGCGCCACGGCCTCGCGGAACGCCCGGGCGAACGCCTTGAACTGCGCCTCGACCACATGGTGCGGGTCGCGGCCGGACAGCACGCGCACGTGGACGGCGATCTGGGCATGGAACGCGAGGGTCTCGAAGACGTGGCGGGTCAGTGAGCCGGCGTAGTCGCCCCCGATCACGACGTACGCCTGGCCCTCGGGCTCCCCCAGGTGGACGCAGTACGGGCGACCGGAGACGTCGACGGCGCACTGCACCAGCGCCTCGTCGAGCGGCACCATCGCGTCACCGAAGCGGCGGATGCCCTGCTTGTCGCCGAGCGCCTCGTGGAGGGCCTGGCCCAGGACGATCGCGGTGTCCTCGACCGAGTGGTGGGCGTCGACGTGCGTGTCGCCGTCGGTCGCTACGGTGAGGTCGACGAGGGCGTGCCGCGCGAACGACGCCAGCATGTGGTCGTAGAACCCGACGCCGGTCGACACGTCGGCGCGGCCCGATCCGTCGAGGTCGAGCTCGACGTGGACCTTGGACTCCTTGGTCTGCCGGTCCAGCGATGCGGTGCGGCTCATGCTCGGGCCTCTCTCGGGACGGCGGTCACGGAGGTGAGCGCCTCACGGAATGCTGCCATCTCGGCCTCGGTCCCGATCGAGACCCGCAGCCAGCCGTCGGGACCGGTCTCACGGATCAGGACGCCGCGGTCGAGCAGCCCCTGCCAGACGGCGTGCCGGTCGGGGAACGTCCCGAACAGCACGAAGTTGGCGTCGCTGTCGGCGACGGCGAACCCGTGGGCCCGCAGCCAGGCCACGGTGTCGTCACGCTCGGCACGCAGCCGGTCGACCGCGCCGAGCAGCTCGTCGGCATGCCGGAGCGCCGCGCAGGCGACGGCCTGCGTCACCGCGGACAGGTGGTAGGGCAGTCGGACGACGCGCAGCGCGTCGCAGATCTCGGTCGAGGCGGCGAGGTACCCGACGCGCGCACCCGCCAGGGCGAAGGCCTTGCTCATGGTGCGGGTCACCACCAGGTTCGGGTACGCCGGCAGGAGCTCCAGGGCGCTCGGCGTGCCCGCCCGCCGGAACTCGACGTACGCCTCGTCGACGACGAGCACGCCACCCGTGAGCTCCTCGCAGAGCGCCCGGATCACGTCGTGCGGGAGCGTGGTGCCCGTGGGGTTGTTCGGCGACGGGAGGAGGACGACGTGTGGTCGCCGCTCGCGGACCAGGGTGACGGCGTGGTCGGGGTCGAGCGTGAAGTCCCGCTCCCGGTGGCCGACCATCCAGTCGGTGTGGGTGTCGCGGGCGTACTCGGGATACATCGAGTAGGTCGGCGCGAAGCTGAGCGCGAGCCGGCCCGGGCCGCCGAAGGCCTGGAGCAGGTGCAGCATCACCTCGTTCGAGCCGTTCGCGGCCCACACCTGCCCGGGCGTCACGCCGTGTCCGAGGTACCTCGCCAGCGCCTCGCGCAGTGCCACGAACTCGCGGTCCGGGTAGCGGTTCAGGTCACCGGCGGCCTCGGCCACGGCGCGCTCGATGTCCGCGACGACGGCCTGGGACGGCGGGTAGGGGTTCTCGTTGACGTTGAGGAGGACCGGGACGTCGAGCTGCGGGGCGCCATAGGGCTCGATGCCGCGCAGCTCCTCCCGCAACAGCCCCGGCGGCAGTGGGCTCATCGTCGGAACCGAAGCGTGACGGCCTCACCGTGCCCGGGCAGGTCCTCGGCCTCCGCGAGCGTGACGACATGGTCGGCAACCTCGGCGAGCGCGTCGCGCGAGTAGTCGACGACGTGCACGGCCTTGCGGAAGGCCCGCACCGAGAGCCCCGACGAGTGGTGGGCACAGCCGGCCGTCGGCAGCACGTGGTTGGAGCCCGCGCAGTAGTCGCCCAGCGACACCGGGGCGTAGGGCCCGATGAAGATCGCGCCGGCGTTGTGCACACGGGCGGCCAGCGCCGCAGCGTCCGCGGTCTGGATCTCGAGGTGCTCGGCGGCGTAGGCGTTGACGACGTCGAGCCCCTGGTCGAGGTCGTCGACCAGGACGATCCCCGACTGCCGGCCACCGAGCGCGGTCACGATCCGCTCGGTGTGCCGGGTGGCGTGCACCTGCTTCTCGAGCTCGGCCTCGACGTCGTCGGCGAGCCGGAGCGAGTCGGTGACGAGCACGCTCGCCGCCTGCGGGTCGTGCTCGGCCTGGCTGACCAGGTCGGCCGCGACGTACGCCGCGTCGGCGGTGTCGTCGGCGAGGATCGCGATCTCGGTCGGGCCGGCCTCGGCGTCGATGCCGACCCGTCCCTTGAGCAGACGTTTCGCGGCGACCGTGTAGATGTTGCCGGGCCCAGTCACCAGGTCGACCCGCGCGCACTCCCCCGCGCCGTAGGCGAACATCGCGATCGCCTGGGCCCCGCCGACGGCGTACACCTCGTCGACACCCAGGAGCGCGCAGGCGGCCAGGATCGTGGGCTCGGGAAGACCGCCGTGGTCCTTGCGCGGCGAGCTCGCGAGCGCGATCGAGGCGACTCCCGCGGCCTGGGCGGGGACGACGTTCATCACCACGCTGGAGACCAGCGGCGCCAGGCCACCGGGCGCGTAGAGCCCGACCCGGCGTACCGGGACCAGGCGCCGGGTGACGGTCGCGCCCGCGCCGAGCGTGGTGGTGAGGTCGTGCTCGAGCTCGGCCTCACAGGTCCGTCGTAGCCGGGCTGTCGACTCCTCGAGCCCGGCTCGGACCGCCGGGTCGAGCTCGGCCAGGGCGCGGTCCAGAGCCTCCCGGGGAACGCGCAGCTGTTCGGGGGCCACCCCGTCGAACCGCTCGGAGAGCTCCCTGATCGCCTCGACCCCGCGGGTCCGTACGGCGTCACAGATCGGCCGCACCCACTCGACGGCAGCGTCGACGTCGATGTCCGCCCGCGGCACCACCTCTCGGTAGTCGTCGGGCGTACGGCCACGCAGGTCGATGCGCCGGATCATGGCCCGAATTCTAGGTCGAGCGAGGACGCTCCCATGACGGCGGAGCCGGAATGGGACGACCGCAGCGAGCGGCGAGGCGCGCTTGCGCGCGAGCCGACACCCCAGCGACCGACGGCGGAGCCGGAATGGGACGACCGCAGCGTGCGGCGAGGCGCGCGTGCGCTCGAGCCGACACCTCAGCGTCAAGTCGCGCTCGCGCGAGTCGACACTCCGCCCACCGGGGTGATGGCTACCCTCGACGCATGAGCGACACGCTCCCGATGTTCCCGCTGAACACGGTGCTCTTTCCCGGCATGAGTGTGCCGCTGCGGGTCTTCGAGGACCGCTACCGCGCACTGGTCCACCACCTGCTCCGGGTGGAGGACCCGACGGAACGCGTCTTCGGGTCGGTGGGCATCCGTGAGGGCTACGAGGTCGGGGAGCACGGCGCGCAGTGGCTGTTCCGGGTCGGGTGCCGGGTGAAGATGACCGAGGTCGAGGCGCAGGCCGACGGCACGTTCGAGCTGGTCGCGGTCGGGCTCGACCGGATCGAGCTGGAGCACCTGGACACGACCGGCGCGTACCCGGTCGGCCGGGTCACGCCGCTGACCGAGCACGAGGTGGCGGTACCCGACGCGGTGGCGGAGGCCGCCCGTTCGACGTTCGAGGCCTACTGCGAGGCGTTGCTCGAGATCGACCGCGAGCCACCGACCAGCGACCTGCCGCACGACTCGGCGTACCTCTCCTGGGCCCTGGCCGCCCTGGCCCCGCTCAGCCTCGCGGAGCGGCAGGCGTTGCTCGAGGCCGAGGACGCCGACGACCGGCTGCGCATGGTCACCGACGTGCTGCGTGCCGAGGTGCACACGATGCATGTCTTCCCGTCGCTGCCGGCCACCGAGATCGCCCGCACCCGATGGTCGCCGAACTGAGCGAGCGCGCCGGTGCACCGACGCAGGGCCGAGCTGTCGAAGCGAGGTCGGGCGCGTCGACAGCAGTGCGACCTCCTCGACCAGCACGGGCGGGACTCAGTTCGTGGAGATCTTGAACGAGAACCTGATCGTGTCGCCGTCGTGCCAGGTCGACACCCCGATCGCCCGCAGCGGAGTCAGGTTGTCCAGGGTCTCCTGGTCACCGGCCGCCGCCTTGCTGATCGCGGGCTCCAGGGCGTCCAGGTTCACGTAGAGCACCGAGCTCGCGTGGGCGGCGTCGGGCACGACCCCTCGGAAGGTGTCGTCGTCTCCGAGGTTGCCGCCCTCCAGCAGGTGCTGGCGGTACGCCGCGGTGGGTCCGATCGCCGCGAGATCACCCGCCGAGTCGAAGCCCAGGAATCCCAGGTCCTCGTCGCCGACCTGGGCCCGGACCTTGCCCAGCACCTGCTCGATCGCAGCGGGGTCGCCCTTGACGGTGACCCCGATCGGGAGGCCGGAGAGCGTGTCGGCGTTCTCGGCGGCCTCGAGATCGATGTCCTTGCCGACCGAGACCGTGGCACCCGAGCCGAGGAGGGTCTCGATGTCGCCCGGGATGTCGAGCCCGGTCTCGCGGGAGAGCTCGCGCACGGCGTCGTCCCGGGACAGGCCACTGCCGAAGAGGTCGGACATCCGGTCGAGGTAGCGGTCCAGCCAGCCCTTCGGGAAGGAGATGCCCGCGGCGGCGGCGGTGTCGTCGGGCAGGCGCTGCACGAGCGCGCCGCCGGTGGTTCCGGTGAGGTCCGACAGCTGCCCCGAGCTTCCGTCGCCGGCCATCGCGAGCTCGAGACCGTCACCGGTGAAGCGCAGCGTGGCCGCACCACCCCGGAAGCTCGACAGTGCCCTGGTGAACGGGTCGTCAGAGGTGTCGCCCGCAGCGCCGGAACCGGAGCCGGTCGCGAGCCTGGTGGTGGTGCTCGACGTGGCGAAGGACTCGCCGGTGCCGTTCATGGCACCCTCGAACACGCCGCCGAGCTCCTGGGCGAGATACCTGCCGGCGTCGGGTGAGGCGTAGGCGTTGACGACGCCGGCCTCACCGACCGCCTTGGTCCATTTCTGGTACGTCGCGTCGTCCGCGAGGGTGCTCTTCTCGGTCGCGGCGACGACCCGGTCCGCCACGTCCTGCGACTGGGCGAGGACCAGCCACCCGTCATGGACCGTGTACCCGGGGTCCTGGTCCGAGTCGTCGCACTTCTCGAGGGTCGCGATCCCGGCCCGAGCCTTGCCCGCGTCCTTGACCTGGACCACCGCCACGAGCTGCGGCCGTCCGTCGATCGGCACCCCCGCCACGGCCATCCGGTCGCCCAGCCACGGGTCGATGTCCTGGTCGTAGTCGAGGCCGGGGCAGTCAGCCTGCGAGACGAGCTCGGCGCCGAGCTTGTGGCGCAGCTCGTCGACGCTGTTCACACCGACCTCGTCCTTGAACGCCGGGAACTTGTTCAGTGTCCGGAACGCGTCGATCTTCTGACCGCCCGACGGGTCGAGGTCGATGCTGAGATACGCGACGGTGGACGACGGCAGGGCCTCCGCAGGCTGTGCGCCCTGCTGGAAGAAGCTGAGTGCGGCCCAGGCTCCGGCGCCGACCCCGGCGAGCAGGACGACACCGCCACCGATCCACCACGCCCGACGCCGACCGCGCCGGCCAGCCGAACCGGCCACCTCGGTGGGCGGAGTCGCCTCGGGCGCGAGCGGAGAGCCACTGCCGGACTCGAGGTACTCGGGCGTGCCGGCAGGCGGGCGTGGCTCGGACATGGCGTGATCTCCCCGTGAGAAACGCGCTCGGCGTGCGACGTAGGCGAGCGGGAGCCTACCCGGGCCGCGCCTGCGAGGTGTCGGCTTCGCGACGATCCGTCGACGGCGTAGCGGAGTCGTGACCGCCGGAGACGTTCGGCCAGGCGAAGTAGATCATCGCCAACACGAACAGCGACGTCATCGGCCAGACCAGGAAGGGACTCCTCCCCGAGACGGTGAGGTTGCCGGCAACCGCGGTGCGTCCGCTCGCGTGCGCCGCGAGAGAGGCCGGATCGGTGGGACCGAGCTGAGTGCCGACGCGCCACATCAGCGCGGCACCGATCGCCGAGCCGACGATGACGAAGAGCAGCACCCACAGCTCGCGGCCACGGGTCAGCGTGGTCACCGCCAACGCGATCAGCGCACTGGTCAGGCCGCCCACCAACGCGTAGAGGCCGGTGCCGCTGAACACCCGGCGCAGCGACGCATAGCTGTCGAAGAGCACCTGGTGACGGTCGATGATCTGGCCGGGCGGGGTCCAGATCCACTCCCACACCACCCCCGCGACCGCGCCGAGCACGGCGTACGCGAGGAGCACGACCAGCGCGGTCCGCACGACGCTGCCCGCGGAGAGGAGTCCGGGTCTCGCCCGCTCGTCGCGCTCGCTCATCCGCTCAGGCACCCGGGACCGAGGAGCTGCTTGAGATCGGCGAACAGCGGGGCGCCCGCGGCCACCCGGAGGTTGTCGTCGACCCGCATCACGGTGGTCTGCTGCCGACCGAGCAGACGCAGGTGGACCTCGGTGACGCCGGGATGCGTGCGCAGGACCTCCTTGAGCTGGTCGACCACCGGCGGTGTGCAGCGGGTGATCGGCAGGCTCACCACGACCGGCCCCTTGGGCCCGTCGTCCAGGTCTGGGACGCTGAGCTCCTCCGCGCGGATCTCCGGCTGGTCCTTGCTGCGGGAGAGCTTGCCGCGCACGGTGACGATGGCGTCCTCGGCGAGGAGGCTGCCGGCGAGCTGGTACGTGCCGGGGAACAGCAGGACGTCGATCGCGCCGTCGAGGTCCTCGATCGTGACCACCGCCCAGGTGTCGCCCTTGCGGGTGATCTTCCGCTGGACGGACGTGATCAGTCCGGTGACCTGGATCGGGCTGCCGTCGGGGCGCTCCTCGTCGAGCAGGAGCTGGCCGATGCTGCAGTCGGACGCTCCCGCGAGGACGTGCTCGAGCCCCATCAGCGGGTGGTCGGAGACGTAGAGGCCGAGCATCTCCCGCTCGTGCCCGAGCAGCGTCATCTTGTCCCACTCGTCGATGTCCGGCACCGCGACCGTGAGGTCGAAGATCGGCGGCGAGTCCCCGCCGCCCATGAGGTCGTCGAAGAGGGAGTCCTGGCCCCCACCGGAGTCCTTCTTGATCGAGGAGTAGCGGTCGACCGCCTGCTCGTGGATCGCGACCAGGGCGCGGCGCTTGTGCTTCAGGTCGTCGAACGCGCCGGCCTTGATCAGCGAGTCGATCACCCGCTTGTTGCACGCGAGCGGGTCGACCTTCTCGAGGAAGTCGTTGAAGTGCTCGTAGCGGCCCTTCGCGACGCGCGCCTCGACGATCTTGTCCACGACGTTCGCGCCGACGTTGCGGATGGCGGTCAGGCCGAAGCGGATGTCGCCACCGACCGGAGTGAACGTCGCGTCGGACTCGTTGACGTCGGGCGGGAGCACCTGGATCTTCATCCGGCGGCACTCGTTGAGGTAGATCGCCATCTTGTCCTTGTCGTCCTTCACCGACGTCAGGAGGGCGGCCATGTACTCGGCCGGGTAGTTCGCCTTGAGGTACGCCGTCCAGTAGGACACCAGGCCGTACGCCGCGGCGTGCGCCTTGTTGAACGCGTAGTCGCTGAACGGGACCAGGATGTCCCAGAGAGCCTTGATCGCGCTCTTGGAGTAGCCGTTCTTCATCATGCCGGCCTCGAACGGCACGAACTCGGCGTCCAGGATCTCGCGCTTCTTCTTGCCCATCGCCTTGCGCAGCAGGTCGGCCTGGCCGAGGGAGTACCCGGCGACCTTGCGGACGATCGCGAGCACGTGCTCCTGGTAGACGGTGAGGCCGTAGGTCTCGTCGAGGATCTCCGCCAAGGGCTCGGCGAGCTCGGGGTGGATCGGCTCGATCGGCTCGCGGCCGGTCTTGCGGCGCGCGTACTTGTTGTGGGAGTCCATCCCCATCGGGCCCGGCCGGTAGAGCGCGCCGACCGCGCAGATGTCGGCGAACTGGTCGGGACGCATCGAGCGCAGGAGGGCGCGCATCGGCCCGCCGTCCAGCTGGAAGACGCCGAGGGTGTCGCCGCGCTGCATGAGCGCGTACGTCGCGGGGTCGTCGAGGGCGAGATCCTCCAGGACCACGGTCTCGGCGCGGTTGCGCTCGATGTTCT
Source organism: Nocardioides sp. (assembly GCA_036265495.1). Taxonomy (GTDB): domain Bacteria; phylum Actinomycetota; class Actinomycetes; order Propionibacteriales; family Nocardioidaceae; genus Nocardioides. The sequence goes on from DATAOY010000080.1 coordinate 14,482, forward strand.
TGACCGCGTCGTCGAGGACGGTGAGGTTGCGCAAGCCCAGGAAGTCCATCTTGATCAGCCCGAGGTGCTCGCACATGGGGTAGTCGAACTGGGTGATGATCGCGCCGTCCTGCGGCCGGCGGATCAGCGGGATGATGTCGAGCAGCGGCTCGCTCGACATGATCACGCCCGCGGCGTGGACACCCCACTGCCGCTTGAGGCCCTCGAGACCGATCGCCGTGTCGATGACCGTCTTCACGTCCGGGTCGGACTCGTAGAGGGAGCGGAACTCGCCGCCCTCGCCGTACCGCCGGTGCTCGGGGTCGAAGATCTCCTTGAGCGGGATGTCCTTGCCCATGACCGCGGCCGGCATCGCCTTGGTGATGCGGTCGCCCATGGCGAACGGGTAGCCGAGGATGCGGCTGGAGTCCTTGACCGCCTGCTTGGCCTTGATCGTGCCGTAGGTGACGATCATCGAGACGCGGTCCTCGCCGTACTTCTCGGTGACGTAGCGGATCACCTCGCCGCGCCGGCGCTCGTCGAAGTCGATGTCGAAGTCGGGCATCGAGACCCGCTCGGGGTTCAGGAACCGCTCGAACAGCAGGCCGTGCTCGATGGGATCGAGGTCGGTGATGCGCATCGCGTAGGCACACATCGAGCCCGCGCCGGACCCGCGGCCGGGGCCGACCCGGATGCCGTTGTCCTTGGCCCAGTTGATGAAGTCGGCGACGACCAGGAAGTAGCCGGGGAAGCCCATCTGGAGGATCACGTTCATCTCGAAGTCGGCGCGCTCGCGCACGGCCGTGGAGATGCCTCCCGGGTAGCGCCGTTGGAGCCCGGCCTCGACCTCCTGCCGGAACCACGACTCCTCGGTGTGTCCCTCGGGCACCGGGAAGCGCGGCATGTAGGTGCCGTTGCCCTCGGTGAACTCGACCGAGCAGCGCTCGGCGATCAGGAGGGTGTTGTCGCACGCCTCCTTCATGCCGTGCTTGCCTTCCCACAGCTCGCGCATCTCGGCCGCGGACTTGATGTAGTAGCCGTCGCCGTCGAGCTTGAAGCGCTTCGGGTCGCTCATCACGGAACCGGAGGAGACGCAGAGCAGGTGCTCGTGCGCGGGTGCGTCCTCGCGCATGACGTAGTGGGAGTCGTTGGTCGCGATGACCGGGATCGCGAGGTCGCGGCTGAGCTGGAGCAGACCGTCGCGGACCCGCTTCTCGATGACCAGGTCGTGATCCATCAGCTCGACGAAGAAGTTCTCGCGACCGAAGATGTCCTGGAACTCCGCCGCCGAGGCGCGGGCCTTGGCGTAGTCACCGATGCGCAGCCACGTCTGGACCTCGCCCGACGGGCACCCCGTGGTGCCGATCAGGCCCGCGGCGTACTCGCTCAGCAGCTCACGGTCGGCGCGCGGCTGGTAGTAGTAGCCCTCCATGCTGGCCCGGCTGGAGAGCCGGAACAGGTTGTGCATCCCCGCCGTGCTCTGGGCCAGGAGCGTCATGTGTGTGTACGCGCCGGAGCCGCTGACGTCGTCGTCGCCCCCGTCGTTCCACCGGACGCGCTTCTTCTCGTAGCGGCTGGTGTTGGGTGTGAGGTAGGCCTCCATGCCGATGATCGGCTTGATCCCCGCCGCGGTGGCCTTGCTGTAGAAGTCGTAGGCCCCGAACACGTTGCCGTGGTCGGTCATCGCGATGCTGCTCATGCCCAGCTCCGACGTACGCCGGAAGAGGTCATCCAGTCGCGCCGCCCCGTCGAGCATGGAGTACTCGGTGTGGACGTGGAGGTGGACGAAGTCTCCGCCGCTGACAGAGTCGGACGACATGGACGGGGAGGTCCTCCTCAGCGGCACGAGCGGTCGGGATTCAGAGGTCGGGCAGGCGAGACGCACGGCCTGGACGGACCAGCTGGGGGAAGGACGCCAGCCTACGCGACCACCTCTCCGATCATGGCAGGGCGCACCGACAGCCTCGGCGCACCCGGCCTGCCCGGGTCCCGCACCGCTCGACGCTCGTGGTCGCGGCTCGAGCGGTCAGGATCCGAGAAGCGGCCGGTGCCGGACCTGCCTAGGCTCGCTCCATCTGATGACCGACTCTCGAAGGGACCCCGACATGGCGAAGACGCAGGGCACCAGCACCCGGAGCGGCGGTACCGGCACGTGGACCGCCGAGGAGCGCGCGGCGATGAAGGAGTACGCCGCGGAGCTCAAGCGCGCCGGTGGCAAGGGCGCGGCGAAGGCGGCCGAGGACGCGCAGGCGTGCTTGGACAAGATCGCCGAGATGCCCGAGGGGGATCGGGTCATCGCCGAGCGCGTGCACGCCATCGTGACCGAGACGGCGCCGGAGCTCGTGGTCAGGACCTGGTACGGGATGCCGGCCTACGCCAAGGACGGCAAGGTGCTGGTCTTCTTCCAGCCCGCGGACAAGTTCAAGGCGCGGTACGCGACGCTCGGCTTCCAGGACGGCGCGGCGCTGGACGACGGCAGCATGTGGCCCACGTCCTTCGCGCTGACCGAGCTCACCAAGGCCGATGAGAAGAGGATCGCGGCCCTGGTGAAGAAGGCGGTGGGCTGACCACGAGCGGGTGGCGGCGCGGAGAGTGGCCGCCTGAGACGTCGCGTTGCGCCGCTTGACGCTGTCGTGGTTCGCGGAGCACGGTGGCGGGAAGAGATCCAGCGACGATGTCATGACGAGAGATCAAGACCCGGCTGCCGGGCCGCTGAGAGGACTCGCCATGGGTACGACGTACGAGTCCGTGAGCGATCTCGCGCAGGCCCTGAGGCGGGCCGCCGAGGCGCACGGACGGCACGAGGAGCGAACGGGCGAGGCCGATCCGGAC
>DATAOY010000081.1:0-23640 GCA_036265495.1 Nocardioides sp.
GATACCCGCGTAAGCGGGGATCCCGACACGACCGGCCCCAGGCACCGTCTCCGGGTTTCGGCGCGCTCGCGCGTCTTCGTGCCTCAGACGCGTCGCTTGCTCAACCCGGCTTCGCCGCCGGTGCGTTCGTACCTCACGCCCCGGCTGCTCGCACACGCAGCGCGACGTCGTAGTCGTCGACCGTGTCGCGCCAGCCGCGGCGCAGGACGGTGTTGTCGGTGGCGTCGGCGGCGGCCTCCAACGCGTCGCGGAAGCCCTGGAGCCGCTCCACTCCCAGCGGGATGCGGGGGGCGGAGAACGAGACCTCGGCGGCGAACGCCTGGCCGCGGCGCGCGATCTGCGGAGCCTCGGCGAGGTACCGCTCGAGGTACGGCGCGACGTGCTGCTCCTGCCCGGGCGTCCACAGCCCGGCCACCAGCGACTCGAAGTCGCGGTTGGACACCGTGGGGTCGACGATCCCGCGCCACGCCTCCTCCTTCGCGGCGGCGTCCGGACGGCTCGCCAGCGCGGTGAGCGAGGCCTGGTGGCCGCTGGAGGACCGGTCGGCGGCGGCCTCGGCGGCGACCAGGTCGGCCCCGGCCTCACCGAGGACGACCAGGCGGCGTACGGCGACCCACCGGGTGTCACGGTCGACGGCCAGACCGCGGCGGGCCTGGCCGGAAGCCAGCCAGTCGCGCAGCAGGTCGGCGTCGTCGGTGGTCGCGGCCAACCGGCGCATCGCTGCGAGCCCCCGGTCGGGGTCACCGGCGTCGAGCACGGTGCGGCAGACCTCGGCGACCACGGCCTCGGCCCCGGCGTACGCCTCGGGTGCGACCCACTGCGGCAGCACGATCCGGGCCAGCCGGCGCAGCACGCTGTCGAAGACGACCGGGTCGGTCTCGGCGCCCAGGTGGGCCCGGACGATCGCGAGGTAGTCGCGCACCGGTGACAGCCCCGAGCGGACGCGGGTCACGGCGTTGGTCCAGGTCACGGCGCGCAGCAACGGGTCGGGCAGCGACGACAGTCCGTCGACGGTCGCCTGCCAGGACACCTCGTCCAGGAGGACGGCGGCGTAGGCCTCGTCCGCGGCGTTCGGGATCACCGGCCTGCCCGCGAGCCCCGGGAGCGCGAGCGGCTCGTCCTCGAGGTCGACCGTCTCGGTGCCGCTGATGCCCGTGCCGTCGAGGCCGACCACCGAGAACCGGTGCGGCCGGGAACCGTCACGCTCCAGCACCGGTACGTCGCCGTCACGGCTCACCCGGATCGTGTCGAAGCCGGTGGTGCGCAGGTAGGCCTCGGCCCAGCCACGCACGTCGCGGTCGGTCACCGAGTCGAGTGCCTCGAGATAGTCGGCCAGCTCGGCGTTCCCGAACCGGTGCCGGGTCAGGTAGACGTTGGTGCCCTTGACGAACGTGTCCCACCCGAGCCACGTCACCAGCTGGTGCAGCACCGCGGCGCCCTTGGCGTAGGTGATCATGTCGAAGTTCGTGAACGCCGTGTCGACGTCGACCAGGTGCTCGGCGTCCTCGGCGATCGGGTGGGTCGAGCGCCGGCCGTCGGCGTTGTAGCCGGTGGGCTTCCGGTTGAGCGTGAAGTCGGGCCACGAGCCGAGCACCCCGGCCTCGTGAGCCACGTGGTAGCCCATGAAGTCGGCGAAGGACTCGTTGAGCCACGTGTCCTGCCACCACTTCATCGTCACCAGGTCGCCGAACCACATGTGCGCCATCTCGTGCGCGATCACCGTGGCCCGATCGACCAGCTCGCCGGCGTCCGGCTCGTTGCGCGGCAGGTACTCGTCGCGGAAGGTCACGCAGCCCGCGGTCTCCATCGCACCCCAGTTGTGCCCCGGTCCCATCACCTGGTCGTAGGAGTCGAACGGGTACGGCTCGTCGAAGGTGCGGGTGTAGAAGTCGAAGCAGGCCTCGGTGACCTCCTTCATGTCCTCGAAGTCGCGGTCGAGCTCGGCGCCCAGCGACGCCCGCGCGTGCCAGCCGAACGGGATGCCGGCGTGCTCCCAGGTGCGTGAGGCCCAGGGGCCTGCGCAGACCGTGAAGAGGTACGTCGAGATCGGCGGCGTGGTGGTGAACTCCCAGCGATCGCCGTCGTGGCTCGCGAGCCGGCCGTTGGCGAGCACCGTCCAGTCCTCCGGAGCCTGGACCGTGAGAGTGATCGTCGCCTTGAGGTCGGGTTGGTCGAAGCAGGCGAAGACCCGGTGGGCGAGGTCCATGCCGGCGTACGCCGCCACGTAGGTCGCGTCGTCGGCCGGGTCGGTGACGGTGTGCATCCCGTCTCCGTCGTTGACGTAGGGGACGCGAGCCTCGACGACCACCTCGTTGGTGGGCTCGAGGTCGTGCAGGGCGATCCGGGTGCCGTCGTACGACGGGGACGCGACCGGCGCGTCGTTCACCGTCAGCCGCAGGTCCTGGGCGTTCGCCAGCTCCAGGAACGTCGTGGCCCGTGGGTCGGCGAGGTCGAAGCTCACCTCCGTCCGCAGCCCGAAGGTCTCCCGCGACCTCAGGTCGAGATGGATCCGGTAGGTCACGTCGGAGATCTGCTCGGCACGCCCGCGGGCTTCGGCATAGGTGAGGGACACGGCTTCGACCCTAGGCGAGGACGCCCGGCGGTCACCAACGGGTTCCGGCCGCCGATTCGCAGACCGGGCCACCCGCTGTCTAGACTCACAGGGTTGCCTCGGCGAGGGAGCCCGGTCGGTCGGTGGAGACCATCCGGCCCGGGTGTCCGTGATCGACAGGGCGGCTGATGTCACGCCGCGCTGACCCGGTCGCGCGGCGTTCTCTCGTCCCGGGGACCGAAGCCCGGTGGTCGAGCGGAGTCGAGACCACCATCGACGACGCACGAGGAGTGACGACATGGCCGAGAAGATCACCGCGGAGTTGCGCACCGAGTTCGGCAAGGGTGCCGCCCGCCGCATCCGCCGCGACCACAAGATCCCCGCCGTCGTGTACGGCCACGGCAACGACCCGGTCCACCTGACCCTGCCCGGCCACGACACCATGATGGCGCTCAAGCACGGCGGTGCGAACGCGCTGCTCGAGCTCGACATCGACGGCTCCACCCAGCTGGCGCTGACCAAGCAGGTGCAGGTCGACCCGATCCGCCGGGTGCTGGAGCACATCGACTTCGTTGCCGTGCGCCGCGGTGAGAAGGTCACCGTCGACGTCGCGATCCTCGTGGTCGGGGACGCCGCTCCCGAGACCCTGGTGGTCGCCGAGAACACGATCCAGGTCGAGGCCGAGGCCACCCACATCCCGGAGAACATCGAGGTGTCGATCGAGGGTGCCGTGGCCGGCACGCAGATCCACGCCTCCGACCTCGTTCTCCCCGAGGGCACGACGCTGCTGACCGACGGCGACGCACTCATCGTCAACATCACGCAGGCCCAGAGCGCCGAGCAGCTGGAGGCCGAGCTCGCCGAGGCCGAGGCCGACGCCGGCATCGTGCACGAGGAGGCCGAGGAGGCCGCCGAGGGCGAGCCCGCCGCCGCGGGCGAGGGCGGCGAGGCTGCCGAGGGCGAGTCCGCCGAGGGCGACTCCGCCGAGTGAGGCTCCCGCGCCTGCCGGGGTGGCTGCGTCACCGCAGCGCCCCGGCCGGTGCGACCACCCAGGAGAACGACGACATGACCGGCGCGACCGGCACCACGAACGACGTCTGGCTGGTCGTCGGCCTGGGCAACCCGGGTCCGTCGTACGCCGGACACCGGCACAACGTCGGCTACCTGGTGACCGACGTCCTCGCCGAGCGGATGGGCTCGCGCTTCCGCGCCCACAAGTCCGGTCGTGCCGACGTCGTCGAGGGCCGGCTCACGCCCCCCGGGGTCGACGGGCCGCGCGTCGTGCTGGCCCGTCCCCGGTGCTACATGAACGAGACCGGCGGACCGGTCAAGCAGCTCGCGACGTTCTACAAGGTCCCCCCGGAGCGGATCGTGGTCGTGCACGACGAGCTGGACATCCCGTTCGACACGATGCGGGTCAAGCTCGGCGGCGGCGACAACGGCCACAACGGCCTGCGGTCCTTGCGGGGCTCGCTGGGCACCGGCGACTTCTACCGAGTGCGGGTCGGCATCGGCCGCCCGCCGGGCCGCCAGGAGGTGGCTGACTTCGTGCTGTCGGACTACTCGTCCGCGGAGCGCAAGGTGCTCCCGCTGCAGGTGACCACCGCGGCGGACGCCGTGGAGTCGCTGGTGACCGACGGACTCGAGCGGACCCAGGCCCGCTTCAACTCGTGATCGAGGAATGCTCTGCCGACGACCGATTCCGTCGCACGGCGCCCCCTGGCCGGGTGGAACCACGAGGAATTTACCCAAATGGCATGAAACCGGGCTTCCTTTCCGGGCTCTGGTTGTCGACAATGGAGTCCGGTTCGATGTCGACTCGGGGGAGTCGGTGAAGCATCGGGCCCAGGGACGGGACCGAGGGGTCCCGGTGGGGGAAGATCGTGGAGCTTGTCTCTTCGCGCGTGTCGAAGACACCTGCTGATGCCGTGCCCGGTGGGGACGGCTGCGCGATCGTCGTGCGGCCGATAGCCGTTCCTAGCGCCCTGCGTCCCACCCGGTCACGGGTGTCCGGCGCCGAGCGTGTCTCCCGCCCATACATGTCCCGGGCCGACTGGCCCGGGGCACACAGGGAACAGGAGAACAACTCATGAACAAGCCCAGCAGACGCGCTGTCGTCCGCACGGGTGTGTGGGCGGTGCCGGTCGTTGCCACGGCCGCTGCCGCTCCTGCCTTCGCCGGGACGGGGACGCCGCCGCCGGTGACCATCGACAGTGTCGGGTCGGGCTGCAAGCTGCCCGGTGAGAGCACGCACGACGGTGCGACGTACTTCGGCTACCGGATGGTCGTCACCTTCGAGAACAACACCAGCTCCACGCAGAACGTCACGCTGCTCGACTTCAAGATCAGCGGCAAGGCGACCACGGGCTTCCCGGTCGGGAGCGTGCTCACGCTGGCACCCGGCGCGACCCCGGAGCTGTTCATCGTCACCAGCTCGGCGAGCTCGCAGCGGACCGCCACGATCACCTACCAGGTCAACAACCAGACCTACACGGCGACCGTGACGTTCCCGACGTTCAACCCGTGCAAGTGCGACCCGAAGGATGCCGACCCGTCGGACCCGGCCTCCAACTGCTCCTGACCCGAGACGTTAGCCTTCGGTCCCATGACCGATGAGCCCCTTCTCGAGCCCGACGACCGCACGGACGACCACGCCCTGGCGGCGTGGCTGGCCACGACGGCCGGCCGTCGGTTGCTCGAGGTTCGAGAAGGCGGACTCGTCGGCCGGGAGCTGAAGGACGCCGGTGATCAGGCGGCCCACGACCTGTTGGTCCGCCTGCTGGCTCAGTACCGGCCTGACGACTCGGTGCTCTCCGAGGAGGGCAAGGACGACAAGGCGCGCCTCCAGGCACGCCGGGTGTGGATCGTCGACCCACTGGACGGCACGCGGGAGTTCTCCGAACCCCCGCGCGACGACTGGGCGGTCCACGTCGCCCTGTGGGAGGACGGCGAGCTGACGGCGGGTGCCGTCGCGCAGCCCGCTCTCGGGGAGACCTTCCACACCGGCGAGCCTCCCGTCGTCCCACCCAGGTCCAGCGACCATCCGCGGATCGCCGTGTCCCGGACCAGGCCTCCCGCCTTCGTGGAGGCCCTGGCCTCCGAGCTCGGCGCCGACCTGGTCCCGATGGGCTCGGCCGGAGTGAAGGTCATCTCCGTCGTGCGTGACGTCACCGACGCCTACGTCCACGCCGGAGGGCAGTACGAGTGGGACAACGCCGCTCCGGTGGCGGTGGCCCGCTCCGCAGGGCTCTTCTGCTCGCGCGTGGACGGCTCGGAGCTGCGCTACAACCAGGACGACGTCTCCCTTCCCGACCTGGTCGTGTGCCGCCCCGAGCTCTCCGAGCAGATCCTGGACTTCGTCCGTCGCCACGGCACGGACTGACCGACCAGCCCGGTCGGCGCGGTGACCCCATGCTTCGCGTCGGCCGGGCCTCGTCGCGCCCGGACCTGCAGGAGCTCGATGACGCCGCCTACGCCGTGGCGACCGCGCGTCCTGAGCCGCGCCGTATCAGCCCGGCGAGCACCGCCTCCTCAAGCTGTCGGGAGGAGACGAGATGTGGGACACCGCGTGCGACGGCGTGCACGCCACGCGCCTCTCTCACGACCGTCCGTGCCCGCGCTGTGCGCACGCGGGCCACGACTTCCTGCCGTGCGACCGCTGCGCCTGCCGCGCACGCACGCGCCACGCGTCGTACGCCGACACGCGGGAACCCGGCCGTTCCGCCTGACGTCCCACTGCTGTGATCTCTCGACGCGACACCCTGCGGGCCCTGGCCGCGGCCGGCCTGAGCGCGCCGGTGCTCGCCGCCTGCGGTGACTCCGGCTCCGCGCCGGCGAAGCCGGCCGGCGGGTTGCGACTCGTCAGCGCCGACGTGCCTCGCAGTGCCGGCGACCTGCAGGCGGTCCCGGGTGCGGTGACCGCCATGGGCGGGCTCACCACCGATCTCTGGGCGACCCTGCCGACGAGCCAGAACCTCGCGCTCTCGCCGTACTCCATCGCCGTCGCGCTGGCGATGACGGCCAACGGAGCGGTCGACCGCACCCGGCAGCAGATGCTCGACGTGCTCCACGTCGACTCGCTGTCGTCGTACAACGGCGGCCTGGCCGCGCTCACCCAAGCGGTCGAGGGCCTGTCCGGCCCGGTGAAGCTGTACGACGGCACGCCGGACGAGATCGGGCTCGCCGCGGCGAACGCGCTGTTCGGCGACCGCGCCGTCACCTGGCAGCGCGGGTTCCTCACGGTGCTGGCCAAGGAGTACGGCGCGGGCATGCACGTCGTCGACTGGCGGCACGCGACCGAGACGGCCCGCGAGCTCGTCAACGGCTGGACGTCGGAGCAGACGCACGGCCGGATCCCGCAGATCCTGCCCGCCGGTGTCGTCGACGACACCACCCGGCTGGTGCTCGTGGACGCGCTCTACTTCAAGGCGCCGTGGCTGGTGCCGTTCGACAAGGGCTCGACGAGGACAGGGACGTTCCACCGGGTCGACGGATCCACCGTCGACGTGCCGATGATGACCAGCGAGGACGGACCCGCGTCGTACGTCGGCGGACGGTTCTTCCGCGCTGCCCGCATCCCGTACGTCGGCCGGACGCTGGCGATGACCGTGGCGCTGCCGGCACCCGGCCACGAGGCCGACGCGCTGGCCGAGCTGCTCGGAAGCGGTCTGCACGCCGGCGGTGGGGGCGTGGCGTCCCTGCGGCTGTCGATGCCGCGGTGGACCTACCGCGTCGCCACCGACCTCACGGACCCGCTGAAGGCGCTCGGGATGACGTTGCCCTTCAGCGACCAGGCCGACTTCAGCGCGATGACGACGGACGCCGAACTGGTCGTCTCCGACGTGCTGCACCAAACTTACGTCGCGGTCGACGAGTATGGCACCGAGGCGGCCGCCGCGACCGCGGTGGTGATGGGGGAGACCGCCCTGCCGGTGTCCCAGGAGGTGCTGGTGCTGGATCGGCCCTTCCTCTTCGTCGTCCACGACGCCGCGCACGGCACGCCGCTGTTCGTCGGCCGCGTCGCCGACCCGTCCTGAGCCGGTCCCAGGCCCTCGGTGAACCGTGGGTGACCGGGCCGGATGACCCCGATCCGGACGTCATGACCCCAGGTGACTAGTCCTCCCGGATCATTTTTCATATCGCCCTGTGGAGGGTGTGTCGCTTTTCCTCGCCCTTCATGGTTATGGTGTATAAGCCGGGTCCGCGAGGTTGGGGAACCTCGCGCGAGGCGCATCATCAGGGGGGTGATGCGTTCGGGTCGTGGCCGCCGGCTAGGGGGAATGCGTGCGGGGTAATCATGAGTGTGCTCGACACACGCACCGGGGGGCGCTTGGGAAGCGCGAGCAGTGGCGCTCCGCCGGTGTACTGGAATCCAACGACGACCAACGGCAGCGCTGCTGAGCGTCCGGTTCTCGACCTCGAGAACAAGATGCACGAGGTGCGGGCCAGTCTGGCCGCCGTCGCCGGTGCGGTCCACGCCCTGGAGGGCGATGCACTGCCGTTCGGGAGCGACCGTCGGCAGCGGATCGAACGACTGCTCACGACCGAGATCGCCCGGCTGCAGCGCCTGGTCGCGCCCGGCGACGACGTCCTGATGAACGGCGCTCCCGAGGAGCTCGACCTCGACGAGATCGTCGAGTCGGTGGTCGTCGCCCGGGGTCTGGCCGGTCACGAGGTCTCGTGGCGACGGACCGGTCATCGGGTCCTGGGACGTCGCGACGAGATCGTGGAGATCCTCAACATCCTGCTGACCAACGCGGCGCGGCACGCGTCGGGCTCCTCGACCCACGTCGAGGTGCGTCAGGAGGGCGGACAGGTCCGCATCACCGTGAGTGACGACGGTCCGGGCGTGCCCGAGGACCTCCGCCCGGCGATCTTCGAACGCGGGACGAAGGGGCCGACGGGTGGCGAGGGCATCGGGCTCTCGGTCGCCCAGGTGCTCGCGCGCGAGCTCGGCGGCAGTCTCGACCTGAAGGATCCCGAGCCCGATCGCGGAGCCGTGTTCGAGATGAAGCTGCCCTGGAACCGGCTCGCAGGAGGACTCACATGATGTCCCAGCGCCTGGCGGTGGTCGACGACCACGTTCTCTTCGCGGAGGCCATGGTCGTGGCGCTGGTCAACGTCGGGTACGACGCGCGGTGCGTCATCCCCACACTCGAAACGCCGGTGGGTGCCCCGCTGGTGGCCCGGGTGCTCGAGGGTGCGCCGGACGTGGTGCTGCTGGACCTCGATCTCGGAGGCGCCGGTGACGGTCTCGACCTCATCGAGCACCTGGCCGCCCGCTCCGTCGTCGTGGTGGTGACCGGGTCCTCGGACCCGGTGGCGGTGGGCAAGGCGCTCGCGGCGGGTGCCACGACCGTGCTGTCGAAGTCCATGCCGTTCGAGAAGATCGTGGCCACGCTCGTGCGGCTGCGCGACGGTCTGCCGGCCATGAACCGGCAGGAGCGTGACCGGCTGCTGATGCGCTGGCGCGAGAAGGTCGAGCTCGATCGTGAGGTCAAGGCCCGCTTCGACCTGCTGACGACCCGCGAGGCGCAGGTGCTCGGGCAGCTGATGGCGGGGCGACAGGTCAGCGAGATCGCTCGCCGCAGCTTCGTCTCGGAGTCCACCGTCCGCACGCAGGTGAAGTCCGTGCTCGGCAAGCTGCAGGTCAACTCCCAGCTCACGGCCGTCGGACTGGCCTACCGAGCACGCTGGCGCGCGCCCGGCGCCCATGCTTCCGGCGAGTGGAACGGCACGGTCTCCGACCTGCCGCCGCCGCGAGCGTCGGCGTAGCACCGCGCCCCGGTTCTCCCGCAAGGGACAAGGTGGTTCGCCGCCCGTTTCCTCCCCCAGGGCGGGCGGCGAATCCTGCCCGCACGACGGCGACGCCGGCCGTGCCGACGAGTGATGCCCGTCACCAGACGCCAAGCAGGGCAAGGAAATCGCGAGAATTGGGTAAGCCGGGCCACCCCCTGATGCAGAAGGATCAAAGGCGGGGCCAGCGCGAACCCGACACAGTCGGGCGACGGACCCTGCGGCGCCAGCGGGACACCGCAGCGCTACACAGCGTTCTGGGGGGGACGTCAGATGAGCACACACGTAGAGGTGCGCCTTCCGATCGTGGAGGTGGCCGTCTCGGACCTCGTTGCAGCCGGGGGGCTGCCGATCGACCTGCCGATCGACAATGGCGCGACGAACCCGCTGGCGGGCGTCGAGACGCATGTCCGACGGCCCGGCTTCCTCGGTCTCCGGGCGGCGTCCGTCGAGACCCTGGTCCGGCTCGGCGCGGACGTCCTGGCGCTCGGCCTCGCCATCGCCCTCGTCCAGCCGACGCCGACCGCAGCCCATGCCTTCTTGTGGATCTCGGTGGTCCTGGCGAGCTTCGCGGTCGCGGGGCTCTACGACCACCGACTCCGGTTGTCGGCCCTGGACGACGTCCCGGCGATCCTGATCGGCTCGGCGATCGGGCTGGCGGCGATGGCCTGGGCCCACGGACCGGTCTTCTCCAAGGCAGTGCTCGAAGCCGCGCTGCTGGGCACCTTGGTGGTGCTGTGCCGCGGGGGTGCCTACCTGATGCTGCGACGGCTGCGGTGCAGTGGGGTGCTCCGACGCGAGACGGTCCTGGTGGGGACTCGCTCGCGCGCCGCGGAACTGGTCGCGAGGATCGAGCAGCACCCGGAGACGGGGCTGCGGGTGCGCGGAGTGCTCGGCGTACGCCCGTCCGGTCTCGAGGGCCTGCCGATCACCGGCGACGTCGCCGACCTGCCCGACCTCATCGCCTCCGGGGCGGTCGACACCGTGATCGTGGGTGACGCCTCCTCCAAGGAGGAGTGCCGGGTCATCGAGGCCCTGCGCAGCTGTGGGACCGCGACCGAGATCTTCGTGCTGCCGCGGCTGTCCGAGCTCTCGACGGCCGGCGACGACGAGGTCTGGGGCGTCCCCCTCCACCGCCTCAAGCAGTACCGCTCCCGGACGAGGATGGCGGTCAAGCGTGCCGCCGACGTGACGATCGCCTCGGCAGCCCTGCTCACGGTCGCGCCGCTGATCGGCCTCGCGGCTCTCGCGGTGCGCCTGGAGATGGGTCCCGGGGTCATCTACCGCCAGGAGCGGGTCGGTCTGGGCGGCCGGCGGTTCCAGCTGCTGAAGCTCCGGTCGATGCGGTCCGCGGAGAGCGGTGGCGCCTCGGGCTGGGCCACCGACGCCGACCGGGTCGGACGGGTCGGGGCCTTCATCCGTCGCTACTCCATCGACGAGCTGCCTCAGCTGGTCAACGTGCTCCGCGGCGACATGAGCCTGGTCGGACCGCGCCCCGAGCGGCCGGAGTACGTCGACCAGTTCGGCAACGAGTTCCCGTCGTACGCCTTCCGGCACCGCGTGATGGTCGGCCTGACCGGGCTCGCCGCGGTCGAGGGTCTCCGTGGCGACACGTCGATCGCCGATCGTGCCTACTTCGACAACTGGTACATCGAGCACTGGTCGCTGTGGCTCGACGTCAAGATCATGGTGCGGACGGCCAGCGCGCTGCTGAAGGGGACGGGCGCGGGCTGACCGAGGCTCGCACCGGCGGAGGCGTCGGGTGCTCCCGAGTGGCTGTTCCGGGCCGCTCGCGGGCGTGAGCGCCCGTCCCCGACCTCGCGGTGCGGGGTGGTCGACCGCCTCCGGACCTACTCCCGGAGCCGCTTCCGGGCGCAGACTGGGACGATGACCACCGAGCCGGAGGTGCTCGAGGCGCTGCCGTACCACCAGATCCGTCGAGCCTGGATGGTCGTGCTCGTGCTGGCCGTGGTCTGCGGCGTGGCGTGGTACGCCGACCAGCGCATCCGCACCCGCGAGGACGCGGCGCTGGCCGCGTGCGAGCGCTCCCTGGGCGTCGCCTCCGCCCATGCCGACATCCGACTGGGCGCCGTGGCCCACATGCTGCGCCCACCGATGGCCGGCGCCACCGGCGCCCAGGCGCTCCACCTCGCCGACCTGATGGCGTCCCCGGCGCGACGGGTGCTGCCCGAGGCGCAGCGCGCGGACCGGGTCTGCCAGGACGTCTCGCTGAAGCCCTGGCACTTCTCGCTGGTGGCACGGCGCAACGCGGCGACGGCGTACTCCGGGGTGCTGGTGACGCTCCTGCAGACCGTGGCCGCGCAGGGGCGGGCGTTCTTCAGCGACGACGCCACCCTGCAGCACCTGCGCACCGCGGCCGGTCTCGACGGCCCCGACTGAAGCGACTGGTGACATGGACCCCGAGTCCGAGCTGCTCGGCGACGAGCCGGTCCGGCTGCCGCGAGCGCCCCGCGAGCCCGAGCGCGAGCTCCTCGACGCCGGCGAGCCGTGGCGACCTCCCCGGTGGCTGGTGGTGGTGGCGGTGCTCGCCGTCCTGGTGAGCCTGGCGGCTGTCCCGGCGTGGTACGCCGACGGTCGGGCCCGCGCCCACGAAACCGCGGCCCTCGACACCTGCCGGCGGGCGCTCCGCAGCGCCGCGGTCTCCTCCGACCTGGAGATGACCATGGTGGCGGACAACCTGCGACCGAGCCTGGCCTCGAGCGGGAGTCGGAAGCAGAAGGGGGTTCTCCGTCTGATGTCGAACCCGGCGCGGGACGTGCTTCCCGCGCTCGTCGGCGCCGACGAGCTGTGCCGGGCGGTGTCGATCCGGCCCTGGCACCTGTCGCTGAGAGCGCGCCGCGACGCCGCGACCACCTATGCGTCGGCCCTGGTGGCCAGGCTCCGAGAGGTGGCCGCGGACGGCCGCGCCTACTTCCGCGACGCCCGCTCCTTGCGCCGGCTGCGGCGCGCAGCCGACCTCGGTGTGCTCGGCGGGCGGTGGTGACCGGCCGCAGCAGGCAGCCCGCACGGTGTCGTCGGCGGTCACGTCTATCCTGAGGACGTCACCCCCTCTCCACCTCGAGAGGGGGCTCTCGTGTTGTCCACCTCGACCTCGCACCTCGCTCCCGAAAGGCCCTGCGTGCTCCTCTCCCGCCTCTCCGACGCCGTGCTCGCCGAGCCCGCCCTCGCCGGGGCACTCGCCGACACCGCGCGCGTCGGCCTCCTCGACCTCACCGCGCCGGCCGGCGTCCGCCCGTTCCTGGTCGACGGTCTGGTCCGCTCGGGCCGCACGGTCCTGCTGGTGACCGCCACCGGTCGCGAGGCCGAGGAGCTCACCGAGGAGCTCGGCAGCCTGGTCGACCCGGCCGCCGTGGCGTACTACCCGAGCTGGGAGACGCTGCCCCACGAGCGGCTCAGCCCGCGCAGCGACACGGTGGGCCGACGCCTGGCCGTGCTCCGCCGACTGCGCCACCCGGGCGTCGACGCGAGCACCGGCCCGGTGACGGTGGTCGTCGCACCGGTGCGCTCGATCCTGCAGCCACAGGTCGCCGGGCTCGGCGACCTCGAGCCGGTCGAGCTGGTCAAGGGTGACAGCGCCGACCTCGACGACGTCGTACGCCGCCTCGCCGACGCGGCGTACACCCGCGTCGACCTGGTCGAGAAGCGCGGCGAGTTCGCGGTCCGCGGCGGCCTGGTCGACGTCTTCCCGCCGACCGAGCAGCACCCCGTGCGTGTGGAGTTCTGGGGCGACGAGGTCGACGAGGTGCGGTCGTTCGCGGTCGCCGACCAGCGCACCATCGAGCAGGTCGACCGGCTGTGGGCTCCGCCGTGCCGCGAGCTGCTGCTCACCGACGAGGTACGCCGCCGCGCCGCCGCGCTGGGCCGGGCTCATCCCCAGCTGGCCGAGATGACAGACAAGATCGCGGCCGGGATCGCGGTCGAGGGCATGGAGTCCCTGGCGCCGGTCCTGGTCGACGAGCTCGAGCTGCTCGTCGACGTCATGCCCGCCGAGACCCAGGTGGTGCTGGTCGACCCCGAGCGGGTCCGCAGCCGGGCCCACGACCTGGTCGCCACCAGCGAGGAGTTCCTGGGCGCGTCGTGGGCGGCCGCGGCTGGAGGTGGCACTGCTCCCATCGACCTCGGCGCGGCGTCGTACCGCGAGCTGGAGGACGTCCGCGTGCACGCCCGCGAGCTGGGCCTGCCGTGGTGGACCGTGAGCCCGTTCGGCCTCGACGCCGAGCTGCTCGGCGAGGGTGGCCGGACGGTCGGCGCGACCCCGGTCGAGGGTTACCGCGGCGACGCCGAGCGCGCCGTCGCCGACGTGCGCGGCTGGCTCGCCGCCGGCGCCCGGGTCGTCATCACCCACCCCGGTCACGGGCCCGCCGAGCGGATGGTCGAGGTGCTCGCCGAGCACGACGTACCCGCGCGGCTGGTCGAGCCCGATGCCGACACCGAGCCCGAGCCGCACGTCGTCACCGTCACCTGCGCCCCGTTCGCGCACGGCTTCGTGGCGGACGCCCTCGGCCTGGTGCTGGTCACCGGCGACGACCTCTCCGGGCAGCGCGGGGCCACCCGCGACCACAGCCGGATGCCCACCCGGCGCAAGCGCCAGATCGACCCGCTGGAGCTGAAGAAGGGCGACTACGTCGTCCACGAGCAGCACGGCGTGGGGCGCTTCGTCGAGATGCGGCAGCGCGACGTGCACGGAGCCACCCGCGAGTACCTCGTGCTGGAGTACGGCTCCTCCAAGCGCGGCGGCCCGCCGGACATGCTGTTCGTCCCGGCCGACAGCCTCGACCAGGTCACCCGCTACGTCGGTGGCGAGCAGCCCAGCCTCGACCGGCTCGGCGGGTCGGACTGGACCAAGCGGAAGAACCGCGCCCGTCGTGCGGTCCGCGAGATCGCCGCCGAGCTGATCAAGCTGTACGCCGCGCGCCAGGCCACCCAGGGGCACGCGTTCGGACCCGACACGCCCTGGCAGCGCGAGCTCGAGGACGCGTTCCCCTTCCACGAGACCCCCGACCAGCTGACCACGGTCGAGGAGGTCAAGGACGACATGCGCAAGACCGTGCCGATGGACCGCCTGGTCTGCGGCGACGTCGGCTACGGCAAGACCGAGATCGCGGTGCGGGCGGCGTTCAAGGCCGTGCAGGAGGGCAAGCAGGTCGCCGTGCTCGTCCCGACGACGTTGCTGGTGCAGCAGCACTACACGACGTTCGCCGAGCGGATGGGCGCGTTCCCGGTGACGATCCGGGCGCTGAGCCGCTTCCAGACCGAGAAGGAGGCGCGTGACGTCGCCGACGGGCTGCGCGAGGGCTCGGTCGACATCGTGATCGGCACCCACCGGCTGCTCAACCCCGACATCAAGGTCAAGGACCTCGGGCTGATCGTCGTCGACGAGGAGCAGCGCTTCGGTGTCGAGCACAAGGAGCAGATGAAGCGGCTCCGCACGAGTGTCGACGTGCTGTCGATGAGTGCGACGCCGATCCCGCGCACCCTGGAGATGGCCATCACCGGCATCCGCGAGATGTCGACGATCACGACCCCGCCCGAGGAGCGCCACCCGGTGCTGACCTACGTCGGCGCCTACGAGGACCGCACCGTCACCGCCGCCATCCGCCGCGAGCTGCTGCGCGAGGGCCAGGTCTTCTTCATCCACAACCGCGTCCAGTCGATCGAGAAGGCCGCCGCCCGGATCCGCGAGCTGGTGCCGGAGGCGCGGGTCGCGACCGCCCACGGGCAGATGGGTGAGCACCGGCTCGAGCAGGTGATGCTCGACTTCTGGGAGAAGCGCTTCGACGTCCTGGTCTGCACGACCATCGTCGAGTCGGGCCTCGACGTCTCCAACGCCAACACGATGATCATCGAGCGGGCCGACGCCCTCGGCCTCTCGCAGCTCCACCAGCTGCGGGGCCGGGTCGGCCGCTCGAGCGAGCGCGCCTACGCCTACTTCCTCTACCCCGCCGAGAAGCCGCTCACCGAGACCGCTCACGAGCGGCTCGCGACGCTGGCGCAGCACTCCGACCTCGGCGGCGGCATGGCGATCGCGATGAAGGACCTCGAGATCCGCGGCGCCGGCAACCTGCTCGGTGGCGAGCAGTCCGGTCACATCGCCGACGTCGGCTTCGACCTCTACGTCCGGCTCGTCGGCGAGGCCGTGCAGGAGTTCCGCGACGACGGAGGCGCGCCCGACGGCCTCGGCGAGGTGCGCATCGAGCTCCCCGTCGATGCTCATCTGCCCCACTCCTACATCCCCAGCGAGCGGCTGCGGCTGGAGATGTACCGGCGCCTGGCCGAGGTGCGGTCCGACGACGACGTCGACCAGATCCGCGACGAGCTGGACGACCGGTACGGCGAGCCGCCGGTCGAGGTCGCCTCGCTGCTGCTGGTCGCCCGCTTCCGTGCCCGGGCGCGGCAGGCCGGGGTCTCCGAGGTGACCGTGGCAGGCCGCAACGTGCGGTTCGCGCCGGTCGACCTGCCGGAGTCGCGCGTGATCCGGCTCAACCGGCTCTATCCGCGCAGCATCTACAAGCAGCAGATCGGCACGCTGCTGGTCCCGCGGCCGCAGACCGCATCGCCTCCGCAGGTGATCGGGGGCCGTCCGATCGACGGAGTGGCCCTGCTTGAATGGGCCCGCACGGTCATCGACACCGTGATCGACCCGGTGGAGCAGAAAGTGGAGTCATCGTGAAGCTCACGCGACCGCGCCCGGCCCGTCGTACCACGGGCGCTGCGGGCCTGGCCCTCGTCGGACTGCTGCTGACCGGCTGCGGTGGCTCACTCGGCATCCATCCCGGCTCCGCCGTCGTGGTGGGCGACCGCTCGCTGTCGATGAGCAAGATCGACTCGACGTCCCGGCTGTTCTGCGACGCGTTCCGCCCGACCATCCAGCAGCAGGCACCGGGCGGCGCCGTTCCGATGGGCCAGCTGCGGCAGTTCGTGGCCGCGAGCCTGGCCGAGCGGCTGATCGGTCAGGGCCTCGCCGCCGAGTACGACGTGTCGCCGGCCCCGGGCTACCGGCAGAACCAGGCTCAGGTGCAGCAGCAGTTCTCCTCGGCACCCGACGACCAGCTGAGCGCCGTGCTCGACGTCGAGGGCGGCGACCCCTACCTGCAGAACGTGCAGGTGGCGGTCGGCCAGCAGCTGACCGGCAACTACGGTCAGGCCGACGCGGACCTCAAGGCCGCCCAGCAGCGCGGGATCGTGGCCACCCAGGACTGGCTGAACGGCCAGACCTTCGCCGTCGACCCCTCGCTCGGCGTCATCCTCGAGGACGGCCAGGTCAAGGCGTCGCGCGAGCAGACGTCGTACCCGCTCAGCGCGCTGGCCTCGGCCGGTGCCCAGCAGTCCTCCAGCGCGCCGGCGTCGTACATCTCGTCCCTGTCGCCGTCGCAGCTCTGCGGCTGACCGTGTCCGGTGACGCCACGGGTGGGCAGGCGTCGGGGGAGGCGCTGCTCGCCTTCCTGGACGACATGCGGCGGCTGCGGCGCGAGTGCCCGTGGAAGCGGGAGCAGACCCACCGGTCGCTGGCGCGCTACCTGCAGGAGGAGACCGCCGAGACGCTGGAGGCGATCGAGACCGGCGACGACGCGCACCTGCGCGAGGAGCTCGGCGACCTGCTGCTCCAGGTCTACTTCCACGCCGTGATCGCCGAGGAGACCGGCGCCTTCACCGTCGACGACGTCGCGCGCGGGATCTCCGAGAAGATGCACCGGCGCAACCCGCACGTCTTCGGGGCGGATGCCGACGGTGCGACGACACTCTCGGCCGCCGAGGTCGACGCACGGTGGCAGGAGATCAAGGCGTCGGAGAAGCCGCGCCGCTCGCCGTACGACGGGATCGCTCCGGGTCTGTCCGCTCTGCTCCTCGCGACCAAGATCCTCGAGCGCGTGCCCGCGTCGCCGGATCTCCCGCCGGTCGACCCGGGTGACCGGGCCGCCGACTTCGGCGAGCGCCTGCTTGCGCTGGTCCGCGAGGCCGTCGCCGACGGCGTCGATCCGGAGCAGGCCCTGCGCGCCGCCCTCCGCCGCCACGTCCCGTAGCACGAGATGACGTCGGGTGCTGTGGGGTGGCGATGGGTGAGCCACCGTTTCCCCGCCGCGAAGGTGGCTGACTCACCGCTCGCAGGTCCCTGACGGTGCGGCTCAGGGCGCGGTGCCGAGGGTGTAGCGGATGTCCTGGGTGAAGACGAGATCGCCGTCGTCCGAGCGGGTGTCCTCGAGCAGCTCGGCCGCCTGCTCGTACAGCGACTCGCGGCGATCGTCCGGCACGAAGCCCCAGAACGCGCGCTGGCCGGTGCTCATGCTGAACAGGCGCCACTGGGCGGCGTCGCGGAAGCGGACGGGAAGCTGGTGCGACACGGTCCGCACGTCGGTCGCGCCGCAGGCCGCGAACAGCTGCTCGACGCCCTCGTCGGACGCGAACGGCCCCGCGGCGCCGGTCGTCCGCGCGTCCAGGAGCTGGGGCGGGAGGTAGGGGCGGAAGAGGTCGTCCATTCGCTTCCAGGTCGGGTTCGGAGCCCCGAACGTCGCGACGCCGATCCGCCCGCCGGGCACCAGCGGGCGCATCCACGAGCGCAGCGTCGCCTTGGGATCGGGAGCGAAGAAGATGACCAACGACGAGGCGACGACGTCGGCGGAGCCCTCCGCGAGGCCCAGGTCGTCGGCGGTGACGACCGCCGTGCGGACCTGAACGTAGCCCAGCTCCTCGGCGCGGAGCCGGGTGTGCTCGACCATCGCCGGCGCGATGTCGACCGCGGTGACGACGCCGGAGGGACCGACGGCGTCGGCGGCGGGGAAGGTCAGCGCCCCGCGACCGCACCCGACATCGACGAGACGCTCGCCCGGCGTGAGGTCCAGCAGGTCGACCAGGCCCTCCGCGATCGGGGCGAAGAAGGCGACGCCGCTCTGGTCGTAGTCCGGGGCGATCTCGTTGAAGAGCCGTGCTACTCGCGTGGCCGCGTCGTCCTGCTGGTCCATGCGCCCATGCTGCCGTCGCGCGTCCCCGGTGACCAGCAGCAGGGGTGCGGCCGGGCCGCCGCGACGGCGCGGGACCGGCCCGTGGGTCCTACGCGGCCGGGCGCGCCCGCGCGGATAGTGTGGTCTGCATGGCTGTGATCGAAGCTGTCGGCGCCCGCGAGATCCTCGATTCCCGGGGCAACCCGACGGTGGAGGTCGAGGTGGTCCTCGACGACGGGTCCTTCGCCCGGGCCGCGGTGCCCAGCGGCGCGTCGACGGGCGCCTTCGAGGCCGTGGAGCTGCGCGACGGCGGTGAGCGGTACGGCGGCAAGGGCGTTCAGCACGCGGTCGACGCGGTGATGCAGTCGATCGGGCCGGTGGTCGAGGGCCTCGACGCCGACGACCAGCGGCTGGTCGACCAGACGATGATCGACGCCGACACCACCCCCAACAAGGGACAGCTGGGCGCCAACGCGATCCTCGGCGTCTCCCTGGCAGTAGCCCGGGCGGCGGCCGACTCGGCGGGCCTCCCGCTCTTCCGGTACGTCGGCGGCCCCAACGCCCACCTGCTGCCGGTGCCGATGATGAACATCCTCAACGGCGGCTCCCACGCCGACTCGAACGTCGACATCCAGGAGTTCATGATCGCGCCGATCGGCGCGCCCACCTTCAAGGAGGCCCTGCGGCAGGGCGCCGAGGTCTACCACGCGCTCAAGGCGGTGCTGAAGAAGAAGGGCCTGGCGACCGGTCTGGGCGACGAGGGCGGCTTCGCCCCGAACCTCGAGAGCAACCGCGCGGCCCTCGACCTCATCGTCGAGGCGATCGGCTCCGCCGGGCTCAGTGCGGGCAAGGACATCGCGCTGGCCCTCGACGTCGCGGCCTCGGAGTTCTTCGACGACGACCGCTACGCCTTCGAGGGCGGCACCCAGTCGGCCGACGAGATGACGGCCTACTACGCCGACCTGGTGTCGTCGTACCCGATCGTGTCGGTCGAGGACCCGCTGAACGAGGACGACTGGGCCGGCTGGAAGACGCTGACCGACGAGCTCGGCTCCCGGGTCCAGATCGTCGGCGACGACCTGTTCGTCACCAACGTCGAGCGGCTGCAGCGCGGCATCGACGGCGGGCAGGCCAACGCCCTGCTGGTGAAGGTCAACCAGATCGGCTCGCTGACCGAGACCCTCGACTCCGTCGACCTCGCCCACCGCAGCGGCTACCGCTGCATGATGAGCCACCGCTCCGGCGAGACCGAGGACACCACGATCGCCGACCTCGCCGTGGCCACGAACTGCGGCCAGATCAAGACCGGCGCCCCGGCGCGGTCCGAGCGGGTCGCGAAGTACAACCAGCTGCTCCGGATCGAGGAGATGCTCGGCGACGCGGCGCGGTACGCCGGCGCCGGCGCGTTCCCCCGGTTTGGGGCCTGAGGGCAGGACCGGGACTCCGACGATGCCGCAGCCCAGCCCGCGACGGGCCCCCACGGGGCGGCCCGGGCCCCGACCGGGTGGCCCACGCCGGCGCTCGCGTCCGCGCGCCGCAGCCGAGGACGGTCGCCCGTCGGGCGCGCCGGAGCCGCGTCGGTCGCGGTTCACGGGACGGGCGATGGTGCTGGTGCTCGTGCTGTCGGTGCTCACGATCTCCTACGCCTCGTCGCTCAAGGCCTACTTCCAGCAGCGTGGCCAGATCGACCAGCTGCGCAGCCAGATCGCCTCGAGCGAGTCCAGCATCCATGAGCTGGAGTCGGAGAAGACTCGGTGGCAGGACCCGGCGTACGTACGCGAGCAGGCCCGCGCGCGGTTCGGCTACCTGATGCCCGGCCAGACGTCCTACGTCGTGATCGGCGAGGACGGCAAGCCGCTCGCCGCGCAGTCGACGCTGAGCGACCCGCGCACCACCGACACCACGACCCCGACGGCCTGGTGGACCACCGAGTGGAAGTCCGTCGAGCTCGCCGGCGACCCGCCGACCGCCAAGCAGAAGGACAAGCCGTTGAAGTACCTCGGCGGCAACCGCAGGTGACGCGGCCGTGACCGAGTCGGTCGAGGAGGCCGACCTGGCAGCCGTCGCGGCGCAGCTGGGGCGGGCTCCCCGGGGCACGCACGCGGTGGGGCACCGCTGTCCCTGCGGGCTGCCCGACGTGGTCGTCACCGAGCCGCGGCTGCCCGACGGCACGCCGTTCCCCACGACCTACTACCTGACCTGCCCGCGGGCCGCCTCGCTGATCGGGACCCTGGAGGGGTCGGGCCTGATGCGCGAGATGGAGGAGCGGCTGCGCGACAACGAGGCGTTGGCCGCGTCGTACGCCACGGCCCACCGTGCCTACCTCGCCGACCGGGCAGAGCTCGGTGACGTGCCCGAGATCGCGGGGATCTCGGCCGGCGGCATGCCCGACCGGGTGAAGTGCCTGCACGTCCTGGCCGCCCACGCGCTGGCCGCCGGCCGCGGGGTCAACCCGCTCGGCGACGAGGTGCTCGACCGGCTGGGGGAGTGGTGGGCCGAGGGCCCCTGCGTGCGGCCCTCCGACCCGTCGTCGGTCGTGCGGGGACGAGACCGGGATGGGTGAGGTCGTCGCCGCGATCGACTGTGGCACCAACTCCATCAAGCTCCTGATCGCCGACCTGCCTCAGGTCCTGGTGCGCGAGTCCCGCGTCGTCCGGCTCGGGCAGGGCGTCGACGAGAACGGCCGCCTCGCCGACGAGGCCCTGGCGCGTACCTTCGCGGCGATCGAGGAGTTCGCCGGCCTCATCGAGCAGCACGGCGTGCCGGTCGACCGGGTCCACTTCTGTGCGACCTCGGCGACCCGCGACTCCGAGAACGCCCAGGCCTTCGTCGACGGCGTGCGGGACCGACTGGGCGTCACCCCGCACGTGCTGTCCGGTCTCGAGGAGGCGGCCCTGGTCTTCGACGCGACCGCGTTCCTCGACCCGCCGCCCGCCGCACCGGCGTTGGCGGTCGACATCGGGGGCGGCTCGACCGAGCTGGTCCTCGGCGTCCCGGAACGGTCGGTGTCGTTGGACATCGGCTCCGTGCGACTGCACGAGCGTCACCTGGCCGGGGATCCGCTGACGTCCGGCCAGTGGGAGCGGTGCGGCCGCGACGTCGACGAGCACCTGGACGGCTGCGGCCTCGACCTGGCCTCGGCCGGCAGTGTCGTCGGCACCTCCGGGACCGTCAAGACGATCGCGTGCGGGGTGCTCGACCTGCCGTTCTACGACCGCGACCGGATCGACGGTGCCGAGCTGAGCGTCGACCGGACGCTGGAGTTCTGCGACCGGCTGCGGGCGATGAGCGTCCCCGAACGTCGCGCCCTTCCCTACATGCACCCCGGCCGCGCGGACGTGATCGGGGCCGGCTCCCTGATCTGGAGCCGCGTCCTGGAACGCGCGGCGCTACCGACGTACCTGGTCTCCGAGGCCGACATCCTCTACGGCATCGCCCGCCGGATCGCGTGACGTGACCGAGCTCCTTCCGCATCCGGTCACCGGCACGCCGTACCCGAGTCCCGTGCCGGCCGGCACCGGCTGGCCCGACGACCCCGCGACGTCGGACACGCCGGTGGCGCGGACGCCGGCGCAGGTGCGTCGCCTCGCGGTGACCGACGATCTCGCCGACCTCGACGCGCGGGTCAGCGTCTGCTCGGCCTGCCCACGGCTGGTGCGCTGGCGCGAGGACGTGGCGCGGGACAAGCGCGCCTCGTTCGCCGACCAGCCGTACTGGGGCCGTCCGATCGCCGGCTGGGGCGCCCCGACGACCGGTGCCGGTGGCGTCGGCGAGGAGGCACGGCTGCTGATCGTCGGGCTGGCGCCGGCGGCCAACGGCGGCAACCGCACCGGCCGGGTCTTCACCGGCGACTCGTCGGGCGACTGGCTGTTCGCCGCGTTGCACAGGGTCGGGCTGGCGACGCAGGAGCGGAGCGAGTACGCCGGCGACGGGCAGCGGCTCGTCGGGGCCCGGATGGTGGCGACCGTGCGCTGCGCACCGCCGGCGAACAAGCCGACCGTGACCGAGCGCGACACCTGCCGTCCCTGGATCGACCGGGAGATCGCGCTGCTCGCCCCGACGCTGCGGGTCGTGGTCGCGCTCGGCGCCTACGGCTGGGACGGCGCCCTGCGGGCCCTGGCCGGCGCGTCGTACGACGTGCCGCGACCCCGGCCCCGCTTCGGTCACGGGACCAGGGTCCCGCTGGCGGGTCCGGCGGGGTCGGTCGACCTGCTGGGCTGTTACCACCCGTCGCAGCACAACACGTTCACCGGCCGGTTGACCCCGGCGATGCTCGACGAGGTCCTCAGCACCGCTCGCACCCTCGCCGGCCTCGACGCCTGCTGAGCCCGTCGACCCCGTCGTCCCTGCGACAATGCGGGCCGGCCCCCGTATCCCAACCGGCAGAGGAAGCCGCCTTAAAAGCGGTTCAGTCTGGGTTCGACCCCCAGCGGGGGCACCGCGGTCAGGAAGGTGGTGCCGAGACCAGCGCCTGCAGCTCGTCGCGCCAGCCCTCCTCGTGCGGCCACACCGACCGCACCAGCCAGGTCGCGCCGGCGGCGGCGTACTCGTCGGGCGAGGTGCAGTCCGGCCACTGGGCGACCAGGTCCCAGTCATCGCGCGGGTGGGGGCCGACGTACGCCGCGAGGGCGTTGGGGGTGAGGAAGTCGCGGGCGATCGGGACGTAGCCGTCCCATCGGCGGGCGCGCTGCAGCGGCCGGAGGTTGGGTGCCCGCCCCGCGATCCAGATCGGGATGCGCGCCTGCACCGGCCGCGGCTTCATCGTCGCCTCGACCCGGAGGTGCTCGCCGGCGTACGACGCGGAGCCGGCCAGCAGCCCGGACAGCACCTCGAGCGCCTCGTCGGTGATCGCCGCTCGGGTGCGGTACGACGCCTCGTCCCCGAAGTCGGAGAAGTCCAGGTCGGGCGGGTCGCCGAGGCCGACACCGAGGGTCACCCGACCTCGGCTGAGATGGTCGAGGGTGACCAGGTGCTTGGCGACGACCGCCGGGCGGCGCCGCGACAGCGGCGTCACCATCGTCCCGATCCGGATCCGCTGCGTCTGCACCGCGATGGCGCCGAGCAGCGTCCACGGGTCGTGCACCTCCACCCGGCCGTCCCACCGCAGGTGGTCCCACAGGAAGAACCCGTCCCAGCCGGATGCCTCGACCCGGACGGCGAGGGACACCACCTCTGCCGGGTCGGTGAAGGGCGGGACACTGAGGCAGAAGCGCACCCGCCGAACCTAACAGCGGCCGGCGGCGACGCCGGGCCGCCGACACCGGGCGCCGACGCCGGCCCCTCCGGTTCGAGCCCCCGGATCGGTAGAATCGAGTCAAGCGGGTCCGTCAGAGCGAC
>DATAOY010000082.1:0-50836 GCA_036265495.1 Nocardioides sp.
AGCGGCGTCGGTGAGCAGGCGACGTAGCAGGTCACGTGTCACCGGTCGTCCGCCGAGGCCGGACACCACGTCGTGCACGACGACGGGCGTGCCGGCCAGTGTGAGGCGGACATCGCCGCCGAGGACGGTCCCGGCGCCGACCGACACGGCGCGGTTGAGGACGACGACGCGCGAGGCTCGGGCAAGCGTGTCGCGCACCTCGTCGAACGGCCAGGGTCGGAAGCAGCTCACTCCGAGGAGGCCCACCGCCATGCCTTGGTCGCGGAGCTCGTCGACGACATCCGCCGCTGTGCCGAGCAGGGAACCGAGTCCGACCAGGACGACGTCGGCGCCCTCGAGGCGGTAGGACGAGGTGAGCCCTGCGCTGCGCCGTCCGGTGACGTCGTGGAAGCGTTCGGCGACCTCGCCGACCACGTCGAGAGCACGCAGCTGGCGCCGGGCCTCGAGGTACTTGACCTCGGTGAACGCCTCCGGCCCCACCATGGCCCCGATGGTGACGGGGTGCTCGGGATCCAGGACGTGCAGAGGCCGGAACGGGGGGAGCAGCGCATCCACCTGTTCCTGGTCCGGTACGTCGATGGCCTCAACCGCGTGGGTGAGCACGAACCCGTCCATGTTGACCATCACCGGCACGTGCAGCGACTCGGCCACGGCGAACGCCTGGACGTGCAGGTCCACGGCCTCCTGGTTGGATGCCGCGAACAGCTGGATCCATCCTGCGTCCCGCTGTGACATGGCGTCGGAGTGGTCGTTCCAGATGTTGATGGGCGCGCCCAGGGCCCGGTTGGCGACGGTCATCACGATCGGCAGCCGGAGCCCGGAGGCGTTGGGCAGCGCCTCGGCCATGAAGAGCAGACCCTGGCTGGCGGTGGCCGTGTAGGCGCGGCCCCCGGCGGCGGACGCACCGATGCATGCGGACATCGCACCGAACTCCGACTCCACCATCAGGAACCGGCAACGCCCGGCCCGGCCCTCGGCCACGAGGTCGGAGAGCGCCTCGACGATGTGGGTCTGGGGGGAGATCGGGTAGGCGGCCACCACGTCGGGGCGGCAGCGGGCCACGGTCTCGGCGACCGCCCGCGAGCCCTCAACCTGCCTGAGCACGGGAGTCCCCTTCCGCCAGCGTCTCGTGGGCGACCCGGTGGCCGTCCGCGGCGAGAGCGGCGTTGTGCTCTCCCGCGTCGCCGCTGAAGCGGCTCCGGATCGCCTCCTGGAGCGCGGAGAGTGAGACGATCCCGGTCAGCCCCGCCAGAGCGCCGAGGAGCACGGTGTTGGGCACGGGCCGACCGAGCCTGCTCCGCGACAGCTCACTGGCGGGCACGGTGACGAGGCGCGCGGAGGTGCCGGTCAGACCTAGGTCCTCGGGCCGGCGTGCGCTGTTGACGAGCAGCAGGCCTCCGGGTCGCAAGCCGTCCAGGATCCCGGGGATCTGCAACATGGTCGGGTCCTGCACGATGACGGCGTCGGGGTTCGTGATCGGGTCATGGGACCGGATCGGCCGGTGCGCGACCCGGCAGAAGGCCACCACCGGCGCGCCGGTCCGCTCGGAGCCGAAGCTGGGGATCGCCTGGGCCGCAAGGCCCTGGGCGAAGGCCGCCACCGAGAGCAGCTCGGCCGCCGTCACCACGCCCTGGCCCCCTCGGCCGTGGAACCTCACCTCGACGGCTGTGCGCCCGTCCGCGCCGCTCGCGCTCACGGTGCCAGCGCGGGCTCGGTGCGGACGTGCTCGGCCTCGGGGCTCTGGGCCAGCGGAGGCACCACGACGAGCGGGCAGGCCGCCTCGCGGATCACGGCCCGAGCGGTGGCGCCGAGGTGGTGGACGAAGCTGCCGTGGACCGGCCGGGAGATGACCAGCAGGTCGGCGGCCTTCGACGCCTCGACCAGGGTGTGTGCCGGCTGGCCGTGCACGACATCGATACGTACCTGCACGTCCGGGTAGGCCATCCGCAGGTCGATCAGAACCCCGTCGATCTCCCGGCTCTCTGCGATCTCCCACTCGGGGGTGGGCAGCCGCTCGGCGATCGCCTCGTCGTACGGCGTCATCAGGTGCCAGGCGTGCAGGATCCGCAGCTCCGAGCTCGTCTGGGCCGCGAGGGCGAAGGCGGTGGCGAGCAGGTGCTCCGAGTGCCGGGTCGACTTCAGCCCCACCAGCACCTGGTGCGTCGGTGCCGGAGCCTTCCCGGCCGGGATGACGGCGACCGGGCACATCGCCCGGGATGCCGCGCCGGTGACGGTCGAGCCGGTCCAGAGTCGCCCGACCAGGTCTCGGGGCGGAGCGCCCACGACGAGCAGGTCGGCGTCGCCGGCGTGACGCACGATCGCGTCCGGCCGCGCACCGGTCAACAGGGTGGTGATGACGTCCACGTGCGGCTCGACCCTGCGAGCCAGCCGCTCACCGCGGGCGAGCAGCTCTCGACCTGCCGAGCGTACGGCGAGGTCCGGGGCGGCGCCGTACGGTCCGACCGAGACGGTGGGTGTGACGACGTGCACGATCTCCAGGGGCAACCCGCGGGAAACGGCCTCGTGGGCGGCGTAGACGATGGCGGACTGACTGGTCGCGCTGCCACTGGTGGCGACCATGATGCGTCCGGCGGCGCTGGTGCTCATGGCTCCTCCTCTCGGAACCCCCGCTCCACCAGGAACGGGATCCACCTCCAGCACACCGCGGCGGGCCGCCACCGGTCAGGGTCCTTGGCCAACGGATCCGGGCCGATGGTCCCCGACCTCACGCCCGCCTCGACCGACCGGCGACGGGCGCGCGCGCACATCGGCCGGGCCGCGCGGACGTTCAGCTCTCGTCGGCCGGCTGTTCCTCCGCTGGTGCGCGGGCGGCGTCGAGACCGGCATGGCCGCGGAGGCCGAACTCCAGCTCGACCCGACGCGGAGCGTGGCCGAACTCGTCCTGGGCGGAGCGCCACTCCTGACCGGCCATCAGCGCACCGAGCACACCGGCGAGCAGCTCCTGGGCGGCGTCGAGCGCCGCGCGGGGCGAGTCGAATGCGCGGATCGTCCGGTAGGCCTCCTGCTCGCCCACCAGGACGACGCCGACGAAGCCCCAACTGTCGGAGGCCGGCGAGGTGCTGATCTTGAGGAGCAGGTCGCTCTCGTCGCCCACGGCACCTCCCGTCGTGCGTTCCCGCCCGGGAGTCCGCCCCGGGGGCTCCACGCTACCGGGGCACGCACCCGCTCGACAGCCCCACAGCTGCGGGCGGCAACCGGTGACGCCGATCAGTGCGTCCGGACGCGGGCGCGGGGCCTGTGATGGTCCAGGGCCTTGGCCGCTCGGTAGAGGCGGACCTCTTCGGCGAGGGTGCGACCCCACGCGATCGCGCGCTCGGTCTCCCCGTGGGCGAGAGGTCCCTCGACGTCCTGGACGACGAACCCCGCCGGCTTGACCAGCAGGACGAAGCCGCGGCGCGCCAGCATCCGGCCGGCAGCATGCCCAGCGGACATCGGCAGGTGCCGGACCTTCTCCGCCCGCGTGTCGAACGCCGCCGCCAGGGGAGACTCGGGCGCGACGAGGCGACCGAGCCAGTCGCGCAGACCCGGGCCCGGCTGGTGCACCGAGCCACCGCGCCGTTCGGCGTCGGCACGGGTGGACTCGCGGCTCAGGCTGAAGGCGTGCGTGGGGCCGCCCACCACCAGCAGGTGGTAGCCCGCGACGTCCGCCGGGGCCGCCATCGACACGTCCTGGACGGTGGGCCGGACGCCCTCCGACCGGAGCCCTTCGGCGACCGCCTGGGCGATCGTCCGGGTGTTGCCGAAGAACGACTCGTACACGACCAAGGCTGTGAGTGGGGTCTTTTCCATGATCACCATCTCCTTCGTCCCCAGCCTGGCAAGGAAGCGTGCCCGGAGGACGCTGCCAGGGGCCACTTGCTCGAGGACGAAGGTCAGCAGTTCTGCCTCGCCCCTGTTCGCGTGCCGGCAGGGGCGTCATTGACGATCGTCCACGACGCTCGGGCCCTTGGCCACTGCTGTCCCGCCCTCCCGGCACGGACCCTTGGGGCCATGGACACGGACGCCTGGATCGGCGGCTACGACGGAACACCGGAGTCGGGCACAGCTCTCTCGTGGGCCGCCACCACGGCCTTTCAGACGGGAGGCACGGTCATCGCCACCCCTCGCCAAGGATCCGTGGGACAACCCCAGAGGGATCGGCTGGCCCGAGTCGTGGTGGGTTCCACCAGCCAGGACGTGCGTTACCGCACCACCGCCCGGTCGCGGTCGTCCGCTGAGACCGAGCACCGAAGTCGAGACATGGAGGTGCTCGATGAATGACACACCACGGACCGTCACAGCGGGGGAGTCGTTCGAGCTCTCGCCGCAGGAGAGTCGCGAGCTGTTGGAGGCCGGGCTGGTCGGTCGGGTCGCGGTGTGCACCCCGATGGGTCCGCACATCGTGCCGGTCAACTACTCGGTCGTGAACGACACCCTGATCGTGCGGACGACGCCGTACAGCGTGCTCGGGAGCCACGCCCGCGGCTCGACCCTCGCCCTGGAGGTGGACCAGTTCGACTACGAGCGCCAGCACGGCTGGAGCGTGGTGGCACGAGGTCGCGCCGAGGTCGTGACCAGCGCTGACGAGTTCGAGGAGATCAGGGCGGTCTGGGAGCCGCGGCCCTGGGCCGCCGGCTCTCGCAACCTCTTCCTGCGCATCCGTTGGACCGAGCTGACCGGGCGCCGCCTGGGCACCGGTTGGCGTCCGGGCGACGAGCTGCCGGTTCGCCACGTGGGCTGACCGTGGAGAGGAGAGTCGTGATGTTGGTGCGCGAGATCATGACCACGGACGTGGTCAGCGTTCTGCCGGGCTCCACCCTGAAGGAGGCCACGCGCGCCCTCGACGCGCATCGCGTGACCGCCCTGCCGGTCGTCGACCGGACCGGGCGTCTGGTGGGTGTGCTCAGCGAGGCGGACGTCCTGCGTGCCCTGGTTCCGCACGACCGGCGGGCCACCGAGATCCCCATGACCCTGAGCGGCGAACCCGTCCAGCTCCGGGTGACGGACGTGATGACGCACCTTCCCCTGACGGTGGCCCCGGACGACGACGTGGCACGGGCGGTCGAGTTCCTCACCGACACCCAGGTCAAGAGTCTGCCCGTGGTCGAGCACGACCGAGTGGTCGGCATGGTGAGCCGCAGCGACGTGATCGCCGTCCTCGCCCGGCAGGACGGTGTGATCGAGGCCGAGGTCGACGAGCTCCTGCGTGCCGCCGGCGTGGAGTGCGTCGCGACCGTGGACGACGGCGTCGTCCGACTCGAGTGCCCCGCACGTCCCCAGGACCTGCGCATCGCCCGGGTGATCGCGGGATCGGTCCCTGGCGTGATCGGCGTCGCCGGGGAGGAGTAGTGGCTCGGCCTCTCGGTCACCGGACTCGAACCCGCGCCGGGGCCGACGTCCTCGCGAACCGGGCACAAGGACCCTGCTCGGACCGGCAGGCGCCCGGAAGGGTGTTCTCGGAGGTGACCCCATGACGGCGACCACGACCCCGGCCACGAGCCGCGGGGACGAGGCGGACGTGCTTCTGCTCGACGGAACGGTGGGCACGGTGCGACGCATCGACCGATCCGACCGCGACCCTCTGATGGAGCTCCACGACGGACTCGGGGACGACGCGTTGCGGCTGAGGTTCTTCGGCATCAGTCGGGTCGTTCCGCACAGCTACGTGGACCACGTGCTGGCAGGCGTCGAGACAGACCTGGTCCTGGCGCTCGGACTGTGGCAGCACGGACGCCTTCTCGGCGTCGCAACGGCCGAGGTCGACCGGCCGGGACGGGCGGAGGTCGCCTTCCTGGTGGCCGACGGCCACCACGGCAAGGGGATCGGGACCATCCTGCTCGAGCACCTGGCCGGGCTCGCTCGTCGGCACGACATCGGGACCTTCACCGCCGATGTCCTGGTCGACAACACGCTCATGCTGCAGGTGATGAAGGACGCGGGGTTCGAGGTCTCTCGACACGTGGAGAGCGGCGTCGTCACCGTGCAGATGCGCACCGCCCAGAACGCAGAGTCGCTCGAGGCAGCCGACCTGCGCGAGACCGTGGCCGAGGCCGCATCCCTCCGCCCCCTCCTGGGTCCTCGCTCCGTCGCGGTCGTGGGCGTACGCCGTGACGGCACCGGCGTGGGCGCCGCGATCCTGGACGCGATCCTCGACGGTGGGTTCACCGGCGACGTCGCCGTCGTCCACCCCGCGGGTGGGATCGCCTCATCGGTCCCCACCTACCGCACCTTCGCCGACGTACCGGGGCCGCTGGACCTCGTGGTCGTCGCGGTCCCGCCCGAGCAGGTACCCGCCTGCGTGGAGGAGGCTGGAGCAGTCGGGGCCGGCGCCGCCGTGGTCGTCACCTCCGGGTTCGCCGAGCTGGGGGAGCGCGGCGCGCAGCTGCAGCGCGAGCTCACCCGCGTGGCCAGGGCCCAGGGTGTCCGGGTCGTCGGACCCAACTGCCTCGGTCTGCTCGACAACCAGCCGGAGGTCCGGCTCGACGCGACCTTCGCCGGCGCCATGCCGCCGATCGGAGGTCTCGCCCTCGCCTCGCAGTCCGGTGGGGTGGGGATCGTCGTCATCGACCTCGCCCGGAGCGTCGGCCTGGGTGTCCGACACTTCGTCTCCCTTGGGAACAAGGCCGACGTCTCGAGCAACGACCTGCTGGCCGCGTGGTACGACGACGCCGGCGTCACCGCGGCCGCCCTCTACCTCGAGTCGTTCGGCAACGCCGCCAAGTTCGCCCGCGTGGCACGTCGCTTCAGCGAGCGGAAGCCTCTGCTGGCCGTCGTCGGCGGCCGCTCGCAGAGCGGTCAGCGGGCCGGTCTCTCGCACACCGCAGCGGCTGCCACGCCCGGAGTCCGGGTCGACGCCCTGTTCGCCCAGTCCGGCGTGATCGGCTGTCGCGACGCCGATGACCTCGCGGTCACCGCACTCCTCCTGAGCGAGCGGCCCCTGCCGGCCGGCCGTCGGACGGCCGTCGTGGGCAACGCCGGCGGGATCGGTGTCCTGGCGGCGGATGCCCTCGACCAGGAGGGTCTCGAGGTGCCGGCGTTCTCCGAGGGCCTGCGCCGACGACTTGCGCCGCACCTGGCGGGGACCGTGGGCGCGGACAACCCGGTCGACGCGGGAGCGGCCGGCACGCCGGAGGCGCTGGGGCGGCTCGTGGCCGAGCTCGCGGATGACGAGGAGGTGGACGTCGTCCTCGTGACGCTGGTCCGGACACGGACGATGGACTGGTCGCGCTCCGTGGAGGCGGTCTCTGCGGCCGCCACCGCCCACCCGCTGAAGCCGGTCGTCGCGGTCCTGCTCGGTGGACCTGACCTGGAGCGCGTCCCCGGCCTGACGGTCCTGCCGAGCGTGGAGTCCGCAGTCCGCGCGATCGGCCACGCCGCTCGCTACGCGGAGTGGCGCCGTCAGCCCCGCACCGCGGCGGCCGAGCCGGACCGCGAACGCAGCTCCGTCCTGCGGGCGTGGGCGCGGGAACGGACAGCCGCCGGCGCGTCCGGCTGGGTGGGGCCACGAGAGGCCGACCGGCTGCTGCGACCGTACGGGTACGTCGTGGCCGGAACCATCGCGCGCGGTGTCGACGCCGCGGTGGCGGCCGCCGCCGCGGCCGGGCTCCCCGCCGCGCTCAAGGTGGCCGACGCCGACGTCGTCCACAAGACCGAACGCGGCCTGGTCCGGGTCGGTCTGGCGACCCTGGCAGAGGTCGAAGGGGCCGCCCGCGCGTTCGCCGCCGAGGTGGGCCACGACGACGTCGACATCCTGGTCCAGCCGATGCTCGACGGTGTGGAGATCGCGGTCGGGATCGTGCGCGACCCCGGCCTGGGACCCTTGGTGATGGTGGCCCCCGGCGGGACGGCGACCGAGCTGTGGCACGACAGCCACCTGTTGCTCGCGCCGGTCAGCGACGCCGACGTACGCCGTGCGCTCCGGTCGCTGCGGACCTGGCCGCTGCTGGCGGGCTTCCGCGGATCCGCCCACGTCGACGTCGACGCTCTGGCGGATTTGGTCGTGGCCGTGGGGGCGCTGGCGACGGAGGTCCCCGAGGTGGCAGAGCTCGACCTGAACCCGGTCCTGGTCCGGGCGGACGGCGTGACCCTGGTCGACGTGAAGATCCGACTGGCGCCGGGGACCGCGAGCGACGACCAACCGCGCAGCCTCAGGGCGCCGTGATCGCCCGGCCGGACTCGAGGGGCACCTCGCCGTGGCGCACAATCCTCCTGTGAGCAACGTCCGCGGTCACGAGCCGGAGACGGGCGACGTACTCGGCGGCCAGGTGCGGGCCATGCTCGACGCGGTGATGGCCATCTCGTCCGACCTCGACCTCCCCAACGTGCTGGGTCGGATCGTCGAGTCGGCCGTCTCGCTCACGCATGCCCGGTACGGCGCGCTGGGCGTGATCGGACCCGAGGACTACCTGGTCGAGTTCCTCACCACGGGCCTGACCGATGACCAACGCGCACGCATCGGAGATCTACCGCACGGCCGGGGCATCCTCGGACTGCTGATCACCGACCCACAACCCATCAGGCTACGAGAGCTCGCGGAGCATCCGGCGTCGTTCGGCTTCCCACCGCACCATCCACCGATGGGCTCCTTCCTCGGCGTCCCGGTCCGCATCCGCGGGACCGTCTTCGGCAACCTCTACCTGACCGAGAAGGTGGGCGCGGACGAGTTCAGCGAGACCGACGAGGAGCTGGTCGTGGCCCTGGCCGGGGTCGCCGGCCTGGTCATCGAGAACGCGCGCGCCTACGGCTACAGCGAGCGGCGGCGCGAGTGGCTCGAAGGAGCAGCGAGCCTTCCGGAGTCGCTGCAGGTACCCGTCGGCGGGGAGGCGCGGCTGCAGCAGATCGCCGCGACCGCGCGACGCGTCTCCAGGTCGCGCGCCACGGCCATCGCGGACTCGGCGGACGGCGACATCCAGGCACTCGTCTGCGATCCGGGCCTCGAGGAGCTGATGCGTGCGCGGGTCGCCGCGGTCCTGGCCAGGGTCCGTGGTCGGGAGATCGCCGAGGCTGTGGACGTCGCGGTGGACGACAGCGTGGGCACCGTGGTGCCGCTCCCCACCCAGCTCACCAGAGCGGGGCTCCTGGTCTCCCTGTTCGACGGCGCCGACCTGCGGCATCGCGATCTGGACGACCGGGAGCTCCTCCGCAGCTTCGCCGACCACGCCGCCCTCATGCTCGACCGTGGCCAGGCCATGACGGAGCGCGAGGAGCTGGCCGTGGTCTCCGATCGCGAGCGCATCGCCCGCGACCTCCACGACCTCGTCATCCAGCGACTGTTCGCGACCGGGATGCAGCTCCAGGCGGCCTCCATGCGGGTGTCCGACGCCGAGGTACGGGTCCGGCTGGAACGTGCCGTGGCCGACCTGGACGCGACGAT
The DNA here is from genome assembly GCA_036265495.1 of Nocardioides sp. Taxonomy (GTDB): domain Bacteria; phylum Actinomycetota; class Actinomycetes; order Propionibacteriales; family Nocardioidaceae; genus Nocardioides. The sequence goes on from DATAOY010000082.1 coordinate 9,374, forward strand.
CCGCGACGTCCGAGCCACCATCTTCGAGCTCCAGAGCCCCGCGACCGGGTCGGTCCGCAGCGAGTTGCGCGCCCTGGTGCGGGAGTATCGCTCCACGCTGCCGTTCCTGCCCGAGCTCCATCTGATCGGACCGATCGACACCGCGGTCGACGACCGCCTGCGAGAACCCCTGCTCAAGGTGCTGCGCGAGGCTCTGTCCAACGTCGCGCGCCACGCTCAGGCGTCCAGTGCCGAGATCCGGGTGGCGGTGACCGAGGGTCCCCGGCTCGTGCTCACCGTCGAGGACGACGGGGTCGGCCTCGTCGTCGAGGGCCCGCGCAGCGGGCTGGAGAACGCCGAGACCCGGGCGACCGCGCTCGGCGGCTTCCTGCGTGTGGAGAACCGGTCACCGAGCGGCACCCGGTTGACCTGGTCGGTGCCGCTGGTGCGCTGACCTACTCGATCTAGTGGTGGGGCTTGTCCGACAACAGTCGCGAGGCCAGCACCGCCGCCTGCGTACGGCGCTCCAGGCCGAGCTTGCCGAGCAGGGTCGAGACGTAGTTCTTGACCGTCTTCTCCGCCAGGTACATGCGCTCGCCGATCTGACGGTTGGTCAGTCCTTCCGCGATCAGCTCGAGCAGTCGCATCTCCTGCTCGGTGAGGTTCGCCAGCTCGGGAGCCGTTTCCGGACCGTTGCGAACCCGGTCCAGCACCCGCTCGATCAGGAGCGGGTCGATCAGGGAGTGGCCGGCCGCCACGTGCCGTACGGCGCCCAGCAGATCCTGCGCAGTGACCTCCTTGAGGATGTAGCCGGAGGCGCCCGCCATGATCGAGGCGAACAGCGCCTCGTCGTCGTCGTACGACGTGAGGATCAGCGCCTTGATCGACGGGTCGACGGCCCGGATCAGACGACACACCTCGATCCCGGAGCCGTCGGGCAGCCGGGCGTCGAGCACGGCGACATCTGCCCGCAGTGCCGGGATGCGTGACGTGGCCTCGGAGGCGAGCCCGGACTCACCGACCACCTCGATGTCCCCCTCGGACTCCAGCAGCGTGCGGAGGCCCTGACGAACGACCTCGTGGTCGTCGAGGAGGAAGACCCGGATCGGATCGGAACTGTCGATCGTGCTCTCGGTCATGGGCTTGGTCTACCACCTTTCCGGTCGATCGAGCTGGACGATGACATCCACGCGGTCGAGGCCGAGCGGCTCGTGCGTGATCCAGACGACGGAGCGTCCGGCGTGTCCGTCGAGCACCTGTGCGGCCAGGAGGGCCGCGGTCGCGTGGTCGAGATGGGCGGTGGGTTCGTCGAGGACCAGCACCCGCTGGTCGGCCAGCAGCGACCGAGCGACCGCCAGGCGGGCTCGCTCGCCTCCCGACACCTCGGCCGCGCCGTCGCCGATCCGCGTGTCCAGACCGTCCGTGAGCTCGGCGAGCCAGCTGCCGAGGCCGGCGTCGTGCAGCGCGGCGGCCACCGCGGCGTCGTCGGCGCCCGGCCGGGCCAGCCGGACGTTCTCGGCCACGCTGGTGGCGAACACGTGCGGGTCGTCGTCCACCAGCCCGACGGTACGGCGTACGTCGTCGGGGGCCAGGCGCTCCAGCTCCACACCGCCCAGGCTCACCGAACCTCGGGCGGGATCGAGGAAGCGCATCAGGAGTGCGGCCAGGGTGCTCTTGCCCGAGCCCGACGGGCCGACCACGGCGATCCGGCGCCCCGCCGGGACCCGGACAGACACGTCGCGGAGTGCCGGTCGACCACCCCAGCCCGCGCTCACCGCGACCAGGTCCATGTCGACATCGTCACCTCGGTCCGCGGGCACGGCGGGCGGCTGTACCGCTGGCGGCTGGTTCAGCAGGGCCTCGATCCGCGCCTGCGCCGCACGCGCCCGCGCGGAGGCGACCGCGGCATCGGCCATCGGGACGACGATCTCCGCGAGGGCGAGTGGGACGAGCACGAGGAGTGCGGCGAGCGGTGCGGACAGACCGCCCGCCTGGACCCGGGGTGCGACCAGGCCACCCACCGCCGACACGGCCGCCCCGCACGTGAGCAGCAGTCCGGCGCGTCCGAGCGCGAGCACGAGGGCAGTGCGGGCGCTGCCCTGAGCGAGGCCCTCGCCGGCGCGGCCGACGTCGTCGACGGCTCGTTCCCCGGCCTGCCACATCACCAGCTCGTCGGCGACCTGCGTGGACTCGACCACGCGTTCGGAGAGCTCGGCGCGAGACGCCACCACCTGCTGCTCGGTGCGCGTGGTCCCGATCCGGACCACGGCATGGCAGAGCAGTCCGAGCAGGCACGTCGTGCCCACCACCGCGGCCGCGCGCAGGTCGAGCGCACCCGTCACGAACGTCATCAGGATCCCGACGATCACGAGTCCACGGACCGGGAGCCGATCGCGGAGCTCGCGGTCGAGCACGCTGTCGACGTCGTCCACGACCGAGGCCAGGACGTCGCCCCGGCGCTTCCCGAGCCGCCCCGGCGTGAGAGGGACCAGCGCGTCGTACACGGCGGCCCTGCGCGTCGCGAGGAGCCGGAGTGCGGCGTCGTGCGACCACAACCGCTCGCTGTAGCGGAGCAGGGGGCGGGCGAGGCCGAAGGTGCGAACCCCGACGACCGCCACCAGAAGCGTGAGGACGGCGGGGTGGGTCGACGCCTTCACGATCAGCCAGCCCGAGGTCGCGGTGAGCGCGATGCCGGAGGCGGAGGCCAGGGCCCCGACGACTGTGGGCAGGAGGAGCCGCGCCGGGTGCGCTGCGACACCGGTGTCGCCCAGGGGCTCGGCGGGAGCCGCGGCGAGAACGGGTGCCGGAGTCTCGGCGCGGACCTGCCCGGGCGGTGCGGGCAGCGCCACGACGCGGTCGGCGATCCCGACCAGAGCCTCCCGGTGCGCGACCACGACGACGGCGCGGTCGCGGGCCAGCTCGACCAGCGTGTCGGCGACGACGTGCTCGGTGAGTACGTCCAGGTGGGCGGTCGGCTCGTCCAGCAGCACGTACGGGCGGTCGGCGAGGACGATCCGCGCCAGCGCCAGGCGGGCCTGCTCACCGGCGGAGAGTCCGGCACCGTCCTCGCCGACCTGGGTGTCGAGGCCCTGCGGAAGCGCGCGCACGCGCTCCTCGAGGGCCACGCGCCGCAGGACCTCCCACACGGCGTCGTCGCCGGCCCCCGGCGCGCCCAGCCTCACGTTGTCGCGCACGGTGCCGGCGACGAAGACCGGCCGTTGCGCAAGCAGCGCCACGCTTGGGCGCCGTGCCTCGCCCCCGACCAGGTGCCCGCCGGCGAGCACCTCTCCGCTGTCGGGCTCGCGGAGCCCGGCGAGCACGTACAGCAGCGTGGACTTCCCGCAGCCGGACGGACCGGTGACCGCGGTGAGACCGGTGGCCGGCACGCGCAACGAGATCGCGTCCAGAGCCGGGACCCCGCGGCCGGGGTAGGCCACGGTAACCCGGTCGACGACCAGTTCGCCCTGCGCGGGCACGAGTGGTCTCGTCGGCTCGCCGTCGCTGACGAGCAGGGCGTCCACCTGCTCGAACGTCGCGGCGCCCTCCGCAGCGGCGTGGAACTCCGTGCCCACACGTCTCAGCGGCCAGTAGGCCTCGGGTGCCAGCAACAGCACGATCAACGCGGTCCGCAGGTCGAGGCCGCCACCGGCGAGCCGGACGCCGACCGTCACCGCGACCAGTGCCACGGACAAGGTCGCGACCAGCTCCAGCACCGCCGACGAGGCGAACGCGATGCGTAGCGTGCGCATGCTGGCGCGGCGGTAGCGGTCCGTGACCTCGCGGATGCGACCGGACTGCGCCTCGGCGCGGCGGAAGGCCACCAGGGTCGGGAGCCCGCGCATCACGTCGAGGAAGTGACCTGACAGCGACGACATCGCGCGCCATTGCTGCTGCGCACGCTCGCGCGTGGCCAGACCGACGAACGCACCGAACACGGGCACCAGCGGCAGGGTGGCCAGGACGATCAGGGCGCTGGTGACGTCCTGGGTCGCGATCGCGACCACGGTGAGGGGAGGGAGGACGGCGGCCAGCACCAGGGCGGGCAGGTAGCGGGTCAGGTAAGGCTCGGCGGCGGCGACCCCTCGTGTCACCAGGACGGCCGTCTCACCGGTGGCCGGCGCGGCGGCTCGACCCGGGACGAGAACCGCCCGCATCAGGTCCCGGCGAACGACGTTTCCGACGATCCCGGCGGCCCGCGCGGCAGCCCGGTCGGAGAGCAGCCCGATCGCGGCACGGGCGGCGAACACACCCAGCACGGCCAGCGCCCACGGGCGCACAGCGGTGCCGTCGACCACGGCCACGACGAGGCCGGCGACGATCCAGGCCTGCCCGATGACCACGACGCTGCCGAGGACCCCGGCCAGGAGCACTCCGGTGAGCGGACGTCGGGCCGGGCCGAGTCGAGCGAGCAGGCGCGGGTCTGTCGGTCTCATCCGGCCGGTGCCTCGACCGGGTCGGGCGGCAGGTGGTGCACCGCGATCCGGGTGCGGAAGACCCAGTAGGTCCAGGCCTGGTAGCAGAGCACCAGCGGGGTGAAGATCACCGCGACCACGGTCATGATCGTCAACGTGTAGTGGGTGGCCGATGCGTTGGAGGTCGTGAGGCTGACGCCATCGGACAGTGTCGTCGGCATGACGTCGGGGAACAGCGCCCAGAACAGCCCGGCCACCGCGACGGCGATCGCGACGAACGTGCCGGCGAAGGCCCAGCCCTCGCGGCCGCGCAGGATCGCCGCGAGCCCGGCGACGAGGCAGAGCGCGGCGAGGACGAACAATACGGCCGAGCCGACGTCGCCGGTCCGCACCTGGGTCCATACCAGGAAGACCACCGCGACGAGGGCGGCGGCGATCCCGACCTTGACCGCGAGCGCCCGCGCCCGGGCGCGGATGTCGCCGTCGGTCTTCAGCGCGAGGTACATCGCGCCATGGGTCAGGAAGAGCAACAGCGTGGTCAGTCCGCCGAGCAGCGCGTAGGCATTGAGCAGGTTGAAGAAGCCTCCGGCGTACTCCTTGTCGGCGTCGATCGGGACGCCGCGCAGGATGTTGGCGAACGCGACCCCCCACAGCAGCGACGGCAGGAACGAGCCGAGGATGATGGCGGCGTCCCACCGGCGCTTCCACTGCTCGCCCTTGCCCTTGGCGCGGTACTCGAACGCCACGGCACGCACGATCAGGGCCAGCAGGATCAACAGCAGGGGCAGGTAGAAGCCGCTGAAGAGGGTGGCGTACCACTCCGGGAAGGCGGCGAACGTCGCGCCCCCGGCCACCAGCAGCCACACCTCGTTGCCGTCCCAGACGGGCCCGATCGTGTTGATCATGACCCGCCGCTCCCGGTCGTCCTCGGAGAGGACGGGCAACAGCATGCCCACGCCGAAGTCGAACCCCTCGAGGGCGAAGTACCCCATCCACAACACGGCGATGAGGGCGAACCAGACGGTGGTGAGCTCCACGGCGTCTCCTTGTGGCAGCTAGTAGGCGAACGCGAGCGGGCGGTCGGGGTCGGTGTCGTCGGTGTCGCCCGCATCGGGGTCCGGGGGCAGGTCGGCCCGGACGGCCGCGAGCATCAGCCTGACCTCGATGACGATCAGGACGGCGTAGACCAGGATGAAGGCGAGCATGGACGCGGCGACGTACCCCGCACCGACGCCGGGCGAGACGCCCGATGCGGTGGTCATGACCCCGAAGACCGCCCAGGGCTGGCGCCCCATCTCGGTGAACAGCCAGCCGAACGCGTTGGCCGCGATCGGCAGGAACGGCAGCACGACGGCGCCGCGCACGAGCCAGCGGTTCGAGGGTGCCCGGCTCCTGCGCGTCGTGAGCAGGAGCAGCAGACCGATGGCCACGCTCAGCAGCCCGACGCCGATCATCGAGCGGAACGTCCAGTACGTCACCGGGATGATCGGCGTGTAGTCACCTGGGGAGTAGTACTTCGCCCCGGGGTCGGCGCCATACCTCGCCCGATACTCGGCGCGCAGGTCGTCGATGCCCTTGATCTCACCGTTGAACGAGCCGGTGCCCAGGAACGAGAGCAGGCCCGGTAGCTCGATGATGGCCTTGTGGTGCTCGGCGTCCAGGCTGCCGACCGTGAGGATCGAGAACGGCGCGTGCTTCTGGGTGTCGTAGAGCCCCTCGGCCGCAGCCATCTTCATGGGCTGGACCTCGGTCATGATCTTGCCGGCCGCGTCGCCGGACACGGCGACACCGAGTCCCGCGACCAGCATCACGGCCGCGCCGGTGTGCACGCCGCGACGGAAGGTCTCCCGGACCTCACCCTCGGAGCGGGCGAAGCGCCAGAACGCGATACCGGCCACGAATGCGCCCGCCGTCATGTACGCCGCGGTGACGACGTGCGGGAAGGTCACCAGCTGCACCTTGTTCAGCAGGACCGCGAAGAAGTCGTGGAGCTCGGCCCGGCCGGTGTCGGGGTTGTAGGTGTAGCCCACGGGGTGCTGCATCCAGGAGTTGGCGGCCAGGATGAAGTAGGCCGAGAACAGGGTGCCGACGTGCACCAACCAGATGCACGTGGCGTGCAGCCTGGGCGAGAGCCGGTCCCACCCGAAGATCCACAACCCCAGGAACGTCGACTCCAGGAAGAACGCGAGGAGTCCCTCCACCGCCAGCGGTGCACCGAAGATGTCACCGACGAAGCGCGAGTAGTCGCTCCAGTTCATGCCGAACTGGAACTCCTGGACGATGCCGGTCGCGACGCCGATGGCGAAGTTGATCAGGAACAGCTTCCCGAAGAACTTGGTCAGCCGGAGCCACTGCGGGTTGCGGGTCCGCACCCAAGCGGTCTCGTAGCCGGCCACGATGGCGGACAGTCCGATCGTGACCGGGACGAACAGGAAGTGGTAGACGGTGACGATGCCGAACTGCCACCGGGCGAGGTCGAGTGCGTCCACGCCGGCGACTATCGCGTGCCCGAGGGGAGACCGGGGACCTGCTTCGGTAACCCTCCGTCAGGACCTTGGTCCCATGGTCAGGTCGCGAGGGCGGGGGCCACAGGGAACTCGTCACGGATGCTTGCGTGGACCAGGTCTCGGCGGCTGACGACGCCGACGACACGGTCGTCGAGGACGGCGGGCAGGCTCTTCAGAGGAGTGCGGCAGAACAGGTCGGCGACCTGGAGCAGTGGCTCGTCCGGTGAGACGCTCCAGACCGCGGGGCTCATGGCGTTCCGGACGAGGTCGTCGTCCCGTTGGGACGTCGTCAGGAGGCGCCTGATCACGTCGGCCTCGCCGATCACCCCGACCAGGTGTCCGTCCGCATCGACGACCGGCAGGCTGGTGATCTCGTGCCGGTCGAGTCGACGTACGGCCACGGTCAGGAGGTCGTCGGCTACGACGGTGATGGCCGGTGAGGTCATCACGTCGCGGACGGTGAGCGCGTCGGGGGTGATCCGGCCCACCTCGTCGGAGGCGACGTGTCGGGCACGTCCCTCCCCGTCGACGACGACGACGGCGCCGGGACAGGCGCGCGCCAGCAGACGGGGGAGCTCGCGGTGCGCGGCCGAGTCCGGAGCCCCGACGACCACCGCGGCGGCCTCGTGCGCGTAGGTGGCCAGCTCCTGGGTGACGTCACCCGCGATGACGCGGACCGCCACGTCCGGCACGTTCATGGCCTCTGTCAGCCAGTCGCGGACGCGTGCCGGCACACGGCACCCTGCGTCGGTGAGCTCGTCCTGTCCGTACGTGATGGGAAGCACGTGGACCGCATACAGGACCGTGTCCCGCCGGACGGCCTCGGCTGCGGCCCAGCGAGCGGCCGCCGCGGCGGCCGGCGACGAGCCGACGGCGACGAGCACGTAGCCGGCGGTGAGGGGGGTGTTCGTCATGCTGGGCTCCTCGCGTTGCGGTGGGTCGTCAGGGGACGACGAGGACGGGGCTGTGGGCGTGCTCGGCGATCGTGGTCGCGTGCGCGCCCCAGGTCAGGTGGCGGAGCCGGCCGGCGGAGCGGCCGATCACGAGCAGCTCGTGCAGCTGGGACAGGTGGACCAGGCAGTCCTCGATGGCGCCGCGGGTGAGCTCCACGCGCACCGCGACGTCCGGGTACTTCTCCTGGGCGCCGGCCAGGGTCTCCGCGACGAGCCGCCGCGCCTCGTCCGCGTCGGGGTCCGACGGGTCGACGTGTGCCCAGGCGTCCCGTCCGATCAGGGTGTCCCACAGGCAGTGCACGACCGTCAGTGGGAGCCCGCGCTGTGAGGCCTGCTCGAACGCGACCTCCACCGCCGGAAGGGCGGCCAGCGAGAGGTCGACGCCGAGGAGGACGCCACGGCTCTCCGCGGGGCCCGGACGGACGACGGCCACCGGGCACGTGGCATGGCGCAGTACCGCGCCGCTCACCGAGCCGAGCAACAGGCCCGCGACGCGGCCGTGGCCACGCGTGCCGACGACCACCAGGGGAGCGCGCTCGGCGTGGTCGAGGAGGACGCGCCGTGGGTCACCCAGCCGGATCTCGGTCTCGACACGCTCCGCCGGACGCCGGTCGTCGGCGAGCGTGCGAGCGCGCTCGATGACGCGGGCCGCGACGTCCTGCGCCTCGCGGTTGACCTGGTGCGGCGGGATGCCGGCGCTGGACAGCCAGGCGAGCTGGTTCGCGCTGATCGGCTCGATCGCGTGGACCAACAGCAGGGAGCGGTTCTGGAGCCGCGCTTCCTCGGCCGCCCAGAGGACGGCGTGCTCACCCAGGGGTGAGCCGTCGACGCCGACCACGATGGCGCCGGTGCGGGTGTCGGTGTTGGTGCTCATGCGTCCAGGCTCCCGCGGCCTGAGACTGACGGGGACGGTCATTGGCCAGCGATCGTGAGGACCTTCGCCATCGCCGCTCCACGCACGCACGCGCGCCTGACAGTGGGGTGACCAACGTCCTCTCCGTCGCGGCCCGAGGACCGCTCCTGCCGCGTCGCGCCGACCTCAGGATGGAGTGAGGGAGGTGTCGGATGAACGAGACCGATCGGAGCGCCGAGAACGAGGTCCTGGTCGCCTACGACGGCTCGGAGGAAGGGCTGGGCGCGGTCGAGTACGGGGCTCGGGAGGCGGCCCGGCGCGCCGCCCGCATCCGGATCGTCCACGTCGTACCCGGGTGGACTCCGGTCGGCCCGCTGACTCCTGGCACCGACCGGGCCCTGCAGGGGGCCGGCACCGAGGTGCTCGCGCAGGCGCGCCGGGTCGTGGACCACGTCGCTGCGGACCTCGACGTCCGCACCCTGCTGGTCGTGGGCGCGCGCGTCCCGCGGATCCTGGAGGCCGTCGGCTCCGCGTCCCTGCTGGTCGTCGGGCGTCGCCGCGAGAGCGGGCTGGATCGGATCTGGCGGGGTGGCACCCTCGACGGCGTCGCGAGCCGGGCCCCGTGCCCGGTCGTGGTCGTGCCGCGGGCGTGGACACCGAGCGCCCAGGGCGAGACCGTCCTCGCGGGGTTCAAGTCGCCACGCCACGCAGCCGACCTGTTCGCGGCAGCCTTCGGTCGAGCGGACGATGCGGGGCTGCCGGTCGAGGTGCTGCACGCCTGGCAGCTCCCGGGCATCTACGACGACATCGTGGCCGGGCATACGGACGAGGGGGAGTGGCGCGAGCGCCAGACGCAGATCGTCGATGACGCGCTCGCTCCGTGGCGGGAGTCGTTCCCGCAGGTTCCGGTGCGAGTGACGGTGACCCACGACGTCGCCTCGTCGGCCCTCGTCTGCGCCTCCGAACGTGCCGATCGCCTGGTGCTCGTCAGGCCGGCGCACGGTGCCTGGGCGCACCACCTCGGGCGGACCGCGCGCGCCGTCCTTCGGTTCGCGTCCTGCCCGACCGAGATCGTCATGCCGGGTTCGGGATGGGAGCGGACGGATGCCCCATGGTCCCTCGAGGAGGAGGGAGTGCTGCTCCGATGACCGGACCACGGCCGCGTCACCTGGATCCCATCGTGCTCCTGCTGAGCGGGCTGGCGCTGGCCTCCGTGCTCAGCTCGCTGCTGACGCTGCTGGTCCCGGACCTGCTCCGCGGGCCACCGGTCATGAACGGGTCCGCCAAGGGCACGGCCCTGGTGATCCTGGTGGTCGCGGTCCCGGCGTTGGCCATGGGTGGCGTCTCGGCGCTGCGCGGCTCGGTGCGGGGGCTGGTGCTGGCGGCGGGCGCGGCGGCGTACCTCGCCTACAACGCGGTGCTGCTGGTGCTCGCGACGCCCGTCAACCGGGCCTTCCTGGTCTACGAGGCGATGCTGTCCCTCGGCCTCTGGGCGGTCGTGGTCCTGTGCGTGCGGACCTGGCGGGCCATGGCCGGCGTACGTGTGGTCGCGCTACGCGGGGTGGCGGCCTACCTCGCCGTCGTCGTCCTCCTGAACACGGTGGCCTGGCTGGCCCGGATCGGACCGCCCACCCTCGGCGGCACGCCGCAGGACGTGGTCGCCGGAACCGGGCTGACCACCAGCCCGGTCTACGTGCAGGACCTGGCGTTCTGGCTGCCCGCCTTCGCGTGGCTCGCGCTCGGGGTCTGGAGGGGCCACGCCCCGCGCACCGCCCTGGCCGCAGCTGCGCTGTGGTACTGGCTCTTCGAGGCGGTCGGCGTCGCTGTCGACCAGTGGTGGGGGCATCGTGCCGACCCCACGTCCGGCGTCGCCTCAGGAGCCGCCGTTCCGCTCTTCCTGGTCGTCGCCGCGGTCACGATCGGGCCACTGCTCAGGGTGCTGCAAGAGCTGCGGCGTACGTCGTGGACGCCGGCGGCCCCGCCGCCGAGGGTGGCCCGAGCGCGGGTCCCCGTCAGTATGCGGTCCCACACCGGACGATGGAGGGTGCAAGCCCGCTGGGTCGGAGGGTTCTTCGTGTGGACGGCCGGCATCCACGTGGGCATCGTCGCGGCCGACACCGAGCTCTACCGTCACTTCGCCGACGGCGCCCTCGTGCCCGGCCTGGCGCAGACCTGGCGGGCCGTGTTCATGGCCCAGCCGATGACGTGGGGGCTGGCACTGGCGGCAGGAGAGGCGACGCTCGGCCTGCTGCTGTTGTCGCGGTCGCGCCGAGTGCGCGCGGTGGGCTGGTCGGGCGTGATCGCGTTCCAGCTCGCCCTGATGGCGTTCGGCTGGGGGTTCTGGCTCTGGAGCGTCCCAGCCCTGGCACTGGTGGTCCCGGCCGCCCGGTCGGACGTCGGGACGTCGAGCCGGAGGACCGAAGACCGTGCCGTTGGTCATCTCGACCGAGGACTCTTGTCGACCCCGGTGTCGACCTCCTCCCATGACCGGGAGCCCGTCCGGGACGCGACTCTCGTGGTGAAGAGCCCGGACAGTCCGAGCCTCACACGAAGAAGGTGAACCACCATGCGCGCCACACTTGACAAGTTGATCTCGTGGGCAGGGGTTCTGCTCGCGGCCGTCCTGCTCATCGCAGGCGGACTGCTGACCTGGGCGAGTTCCTACATCGGGGGCGAGGTCCACGACCAGCTGGCTTCCCAGCACATCACGATGCCGACGAACGAGACCGGGCTGGCCGACCTCCCCGCCGCCGACCGCGCGGCACTCGACCAGTACGCCGGCCAGCAGCTGACCACCGGTCCGCAGGCCAAGGCGTACGCCGACCACTACATCCTCGTGCACATGAACGAGGCATCCGGTGGCAAGACCTACTCCGAGGTGAGCGGTCAGTACATCCAGCAGTGCACCGCCGACCCGAAGGCGGCTGCCACGCAGGCCTGCCAGGACCTGAGCAGTCTGCGGCAGACACTGTTCATGGGTGACACCCTGCGCGGCCTGCTGCTCTACGGCGCGGCGTTCGCGACCATCGGCACCATCGCGGGCTACGGCGCCATCGTCGCCTTCGCCGGCGCGATCGGCCTGGTGCTGCTCGCCGGCCTCGGCTTCTGGCACTCCCGCCGGGCCGACACGACCGTGGCCGCCGACAGCCAAGCTGGCGCGCACGTGTGAGCCGGCGGTCCACAGCGAAGGGTCGGTGCCTCCGGGCACCGGCCCTTTCGCCTGCGCCGAAGGAGCTGCGCGTGACCTGCCAGGCGTCGTACGCCCCGGATCCGAGGCCTCGGGAGGTCGCACGGACGCTGCTCGAGCACGGTCATCTCGCCGTTCGGCTCCGTGGACCCTCGGCACCGGTGCGGCGTGGACCAACTGCCTTCCGCTCGATGGCCATCGGCCCTGAGGGCGGCACCCGGATCGCGGTGGACTGGAGGCGTGACGAGAGCTCGGTTCCTCGGGATGGGTCGGGTCGGCCGACGTCGGGACACCGATCTCGGCGACCGGCTCGCGGACGCCGACAGGACGGCCGCCGGGTTCTCGTCGCACCACTCCTGCGCCCGCGGGCGCGGATCAGGACCGGGAAGGCCGAGATGAGAGCGAAGACCTGGAACATCGAGATCTACCTGTTCGAGCAGGAGGGCCGCACCCGCGCGGACGCCGTGCTCCGGACCGACGCCGGTACGGAGGTCACCCACTCGGGGACGGCCCGATGCAGCCCCGCGGACAACGACGTACCGGAGATCGGCGACGAGCTCGCCGTCTGCCGCGCGCTCACCGGGCTGGCGCACGACCTGTTCGAGGCCACCGTCCTCGACGTGGAGCGCAACGACCCGAACGCTCAGGCGCCGGTGCTCCGGATCGACTGAACGACCGCCACCCACGACACGACGCGAGAGACGAGGGGACATCATGCGAGTAGGCATCAACGGCATGGGCCGGGTGGGAAGGGCCTACCTCCGGCGAGCCATCGAGACACACGACGTGGAGGTGGTCGCGGTCAACGACGTCACCGACGTCGAGACCTTGGCCCATCTGCTCCGCTACGACAGCACGTTCGGGCCGTTCCCCGGGATCCGAGCGGTCGGCGACACGCTGATGGTCGAGGACCGCAAGCTGCCGGTGTTCGCACATGCGCGCCCCGAGGAGATCCCGTGGGCCGCCCATGGCGTCGACATCGTCATCGAGTCCTCCGGTCGGTTCCGGACGCGCGCCCTCGCCGCCGGGCACCTGGATGCCGGCGCGTCCAAGGTGATCGTGTCGGCACCGGGCAAGGACCTGGACGCGACCCTGGTCCTCGGCGTCAACGACGAGACGTACGACGCCTCCAGGCACCACGTCATCTCCAACGCCTCGTGCACGACGAACTGCGTGGCGCCCATGGTGAAGGTGCTGCACGACGCGTTCGGCGTCGAACACGGCTTCATGACCACGGTGCACGCCTACACCAACGACCAGAACGTGCTGGATGCACCGCACCAGGACCTGCGCAGAGCGCGAGCCGCGGCCGTCAACATCATTCCGACCTCGACCGGGGCAGCGAGGGCCGTCGGCGAGGTGCTGCCGGAGCTGTCCGGCCGTCTCGACGGTGTGGCTCTCCGCGTGCCGGTGACCGACGGGTCCATGGTGGACCTGGGCGTCCTGCTCGACCGCGAGGTCTCCACAGAGGAGGTGAACGCCGCCTTCGAGACGGCCGCCGCAGTCGGACCGCTGGCCGGGCTGCTCAGGTATTCCGAGGAGCCCCTGGTCTCGTCAGACGTCATCCTCGACAGCTCCTCGTGCGTCTTCGACTCGGCATTGACCCAGAGCTCCCGGCGGTTCGTCAAGGTCTTCGGCTGGTACGACAACGAATGGGGCTACACCTGCCGGCTCGTGGATCTCACCGCCCTGGTCGCGAGCGGAGGTCGGACGACATGACCAGTTCTCCATCTGGCTCATCCGGTCCGTCCGGCGGCGTCACGGACGAGCGCCAGCGGGCGCGGACGCGGCTCAAGAAGCGTCGCGACCTCCGCACGCACGCAATGGCCTACCTGCTCGTGAACGCCGCGATCGTGGTGATCTGGGCCATCACGGATGCGGGCGGCTTCTTCTGGCCGGCCCTCCTGATGGTCGGCTGGGGCGTCGGGCTGGCCCTGAACGCCTGGGACGTCTTCGTCTCCTCTGATATCACCGAGCAGGACGTGGACCGGGAGATCTCCCGGATGCACCGCGGCTGAGCCAGCCCGGAGATCCCGGGGCCGGGCGTGCGAAATCGCCGCTGCGCCGGTGTCCAGACGGGTACGGGACGAGTACCAGGTGCTGAAGGAAGGAGCGTCCGATGTTTGCCGCCGTAGGTGACCGGTTGATGGTCCGGAGCGCGCATGTCGGCGGCGCCGTCAGGGATGCCGTCGTCCTGGAGGTCCGCCACGAGGACGGCAGCCCGCCGTACCTCGTGCGGTGGTCCGACACGGGTCACGAGTCGTTGATCTTCCCCGGACCGGACACCTCGGTCCACCGCGTCGAGCACGGGTCCGGCGCGGGCGAGCGGTGACCCGCTCTGCGGCGGGCCGGGTCCGTGCCCGGGTGCGTGACGCCGGTCGGACCCGGCCTCCGGCAGTCCAGCACCCCGGGACGGAGTGCCGCTAGGGCAGAAAGTCACCAACCTCGTCGGGGACCGACGCGGCCACGAGCTGCGCCGGGGCCGGCCCGGAGCGCGATCCGTAGGCTGGCCGGGGAGTGCCGCAGACTCCCGTGACCCGGGACCTGAGATGAGGACCGACACCCGAGGGGGACGCATCGCCATGGAAGCCCAGGACCAGCTACGGAGCAACGCATCCACGTCGTCGTCGGGCGCCCTCCCGGCCACGGCGCTCCCAGACGATGAGCTGTGGCGGATCGACGCATGGTGGCGAGCGGCCAACTACCTGTCCGTCGGCCAGATCTATCTGATGGCGAACCCGCTGCTCCGAGAGCCGCTGCGTCCCGAGCACGTCAAGCCTCGGCTGCTCGGGCACTGGGGCACGACGCCGGGCCTCAACTTCGTCTACGCGCACCTCAACCGGGTGATCGCGGCCCGTGACCTCGAGATGATCTACGTCATCGGACCCGGGCACGGCGGGCCAGGCGTCGTGGCATCGGCGTACCTCGAGGGCACCTACAGCGAGACCTACTCGGACATCACCCTCGACGAGGACGGGATGGCTCGGCTGTTCAAGCAGTTCTCGTTCCCCGGCGGCATCCCCAGTCACGTCGCGCCCGAGACTCCGGGGTCGATCCACGAGGGTGGCGAGCTCGGGTATTCCCTCTCGCACGCGTACGGCGCGGCGTTCGACAACCCGGACCTGGTCGTGGCCGCGATCGTCGGTGACGGCGAGGCGGAGACCGGTCCGCTGGCCACGAGCTGGCACAGCACCAAGTTCGTGGATCCCTCCCGCGACGGCGCGGTGCTGCCGATCCTTCATCTCAACGGCTACAAGATCGCCAACCCGACCGTGCTGGCCCGGATCCCCGAGGAGGAGTTGGACCTCCTGCTGCGGGGGTACGGTCACACCCCGCACTTCGTCACCGGCGACGACCCCGAGACCATGCACCGGGCATTCGCCGCCACCCTCGACCACGCGCTCGACGAGATCCGGGAGATCCAGCGCCGGGCGCGGGCCGGCGAGCTCGACGAACGGCCGGCGTGGCCGATGATCGTGCTCCGGAGCCCGAAGGGCTGGACCGGTCCGAAGGAGGTCGACGGGCAGAAGATCGAAGGCTACTGGCATTCGCACCAGGTGCCCTTCGCCGATGCTCGCAGCCATGCGGGCCACCGCGCGATCCTCGAGGACTGGCTGCGCAGCTACCGCCCCGAGGAGCTCTTCGACGCCGCCGGGAGCCCGGTGCCCGAGATCCGTGACCTGCACCCCGTCGGCCCGCGCCGGATGAGCGCGAACCCGCACGCCAACGGCGGTCTCCTCCTGCGCGACCTGCGTCTGCCCGACTTCCGCGAGTACGCCGTTCCGGTCACGCATCCCGGCACCGGCGCCGTGGAGGCCACCCGGGTGCTCGGCACGTTCCTGCGTGACGTGATGGCGCAGAACGCCGACCGGTTCCGGGTCTTCTCACCCGACGAGAACAACTCCAACCGGCTGCAGGACATCCTCCAGGTCACCGATCGCACCTGGAACGCCGAGACCTACGACGACGACGACCACCTCGCCCGTGACGGCCGGGTGATGGAGATCCTGTCGGAGCACACGTGCCAGGGCTGGCTCGAGGGCTACCTGCTGACCGGGCGGCACGGGTTCTTCTCCTGCTACGAGGCCTTCGTGCACATCGTCGACTCGATGTTCAACCAGCACGCCAAGTGGATGGAGACCAGTAACCGCATCCCCTGGCGGCGGCCGGTGGCGTCGTTGAACTACCTGCTCACCTCCCACGTCTGGCGGCAGGACCACAACGGCTTCTCCCACCAGGACCCGGGCTTCATCGACCACGTCGTCAACAAGAAGGCCGGTGTCATCCGCGTCTACCTCCCCCCGGACGCCAACACGCTGCTCTCGGTCGCCGACCACTGCCTGCGCAGCAAGCAGTACGTCAACGTGATCGTGGCCGGCAAGCAGCCGGCGCTGCAGTACCTCGACATGGAGGAGGCGGTCGTCCACAGCACCAAGGGCATCGGCATCTGGGAGTGGGCGAGCACCGACGGTGACGACGAGCCCGACGTGGTGATGGCCTGCGCCGGCGACGTCCCGACGATGGAGTCGCTGGCCGCGGTCGACCTGCTCCGCGGCTTCTTCCCGGACCTCAGGATCCGCTTCGTCAACGTCGTCGACCTGATGCGGCTCCAGGACCAGCGGGAGCATCCCCACGGCCTGCCCGATGCCGACTTCGACGCGCTGTTCACCCGCGACAAGCCGGTGATCCTGGCCTACCACGGCTACCCGTGGCTGATCCATCGCCTCACCTACCGCCGGACCAACCACCACAACTTCCACGTGCGCGGCTACATCGAGGAAGGCACCACGACCACGCCGTTCGACATGACCGTGCTCAACCAGCTCGACCGCTTCGACCTGGCCCTCGACGTGATCGACCGGGTGCCGGGCCTGCGCGACCGCGGGGGAGCCGCCCGCGAGTGGCTGCGCAACCGGCTCATCGAGCACTCCCACTACGTGCGCAGCCACGGCGAGGACCTGCCCGAGGTGCGCGAGTGGCAGTGGGGATCCGGCGAGGGACCCCGACAGCAGACGGCTGCTCCGTCGCGGAACGCCCCCGAGGGGTGAGTCGAGTGCGCGTCCTCGTCGTCAACGCGGGCTCCAGCAGTCTCAAGCTGAGCGTGCTCGACGCGGAGGAGATCACGCACCAGACCACCCTCGAGCGATGGGACGGCGCCGGCGACCTCGGTCGGCTCCGCTCCTTGCTGACCGACGTGCCGGACCTCGGCGGAATAGGCCACCGAGTGGTGCACGGCGGCCCGCGGTTCCGAGAGTCGGTGCGGATCGACCACGACGTGGTGTCCTACCTCGACTCGATCGCCGACCTCGCCCCGCTGCACAACCCGCGCGCGGTGGCCGCGATCCGGGCCGTCGGGGACCTGCTGCCGGAGGTCCCGACGGTGGCGGCGTTCGACACGTCGTTCCACGCCACCATCCCCGAGGACGCGGCGACGTACGCGCTGCCTCGTGAGTGGAACCACACCTACGGGCTGCGGCGCTACGGCTTCCATGGCCTCTCCCATGCATACGCCGTGCGACGCGCCGCGGCGATCGCCGACCGCCCACTCGGCGAGCTGCGCGTGGTCTGCTGCCACCTCGGGGCGGGCGCCTCGCTCTGCGCCGTACGCGGCGGCCGGTCGGTGGACACCACGATGGGCTTCACCCCGCTCGCCGGACTGGTCATGCAGACCAGGACCGGCTCGGTGGACCCCGGTCTGGTCCTCTGGCTGCTCGAGCACGCCCACCTCGACCCGACCACGCTCGGGCAGGTCCTCGAGCACCAGTCGGGTCTCAAGGGGCTGTCGGGAACCTCGGGCGACTACCGCGACGTCGTCGCCGCGCACGAGGCCGGGGCGGCTGAGGCAACACTCGCGCTCGACGTCTATGTCCATCGGCTGGTCCGCGAGGTCGGCGCGATGGTCGCCAGCGCCGGCGGCCTCGACCTGCTGGTGTTCACCGGCGGCGTCGGCGAGCACGCGCCCGCGATCCGGGCCGCGGCCGCCGAGCGACTGTCCTACCTCGGTGTGGAGGTGGACGCCGCTGCCAACGAGCGGGCTGCGGGCGACACGGACATCTCGGCACCCGCTGCCACCGTGCGCACGCTGGTGGTCGCTGCCGCCGAGGACGTCGAGGTCGCCCGGGAGGTCCGCCGCGTGCTCGCCGGCTGAGGTGGAGGATCTCAGCGGTGTCAGCGGACGACGGCCACCGGGCAGTGGCCGTGGTGGAGGACGTGGTGGCTGACCGAGCCCAGCACCGTCTCGGCCAGCGCGCCGTGGCCCCGAGATCCCACGACGACCATGGTTGCCGTGTTCGAGGCGTCCACCAGCGCCTCACCGGCACCCTCGGCGAAGAACTCGCCCTCGATCTCGATCTCCGGATGGCTCGTCCGCGCCTCGGCCACCGACTTCTGCAAGGCCTCTTCCTCCTCCAGCAGGGTCCGCGACATCGACGCCGGTGGGTCGCCGTGCTCGTCGATGGGCATGGTGAGCGGCTTCCAGGTCCGTACCAGCACCACGGTGTCACCCGTGACGCCGGCCTGTCGGCAGGCGAACTCCAGGGCACGCAGGCTCGGTTCGGAGCCGTCGACACCGACGATGATCCGCCGCTCGTGCGCACCGGGTGCCTGGCGGACGACGACCACGGGGCACCGGGAGTGCCGCGCTGCGCTCTGGCTCACGGATCCGAGCAGGGCCTCGCCGATCCGCCCGTGACCGCGGCTCCCGAGCACGAGCATCGACGCGTCGGTGGCGCGGTCGACCAGCGTGCTGGCGATGCCGCCGTCGAGACGCTCGATCGTGAGGTCCTGGGCGCCGACCGCCGCCAAGGCCTCCCGGGCCCGTTCTTCGATCTCCTCCCACCACGACTCGGGCCACTGTGGCCGGCGTGGCGACTCCATCCGATCCACGACGATCGCGACCACGACGGCTTCGCCCCGAAGGCGAGCCATCTGCCCTGCCCACGTCGCGGCCGCGTCGGCATCCGGCGAGCCGTCGTATCCCACGACGATGCTCGGTGTCTGTGTGCTCATGGCTCCAGCGTGGTCCCCCCACATGTCCCGGCCCAGGGTCTAAGGTCCAACGTCGGGATGGCGACCCTCAGCGACGCACGCCGTCACCTGATCCTGACGCCGACGACGCCCGGCACCGTCCGGACGATGGTGTGGGCCAGCGAGTGGTGGGCGGCGTCCGCCCCGGTGACCTCGACCACCCCGTCGTGCACCCTCACGTCCCAGTCCGAGTGACCGAGGTCGTCGAAGACCTTCCGGATGTCATCGGCGACCTGCTCGTCGTCACGAGCGAGGGCCCGGACCACGTCGCTGCGACTGACGATGCCGACCAGCTCGTGCCGGTCGTCGACCACCGGGAGGCTCTTGAAGCCCTTCGCGCCCGTCACCTCGATGACCGTGGCCACGTCGTCCTCGGGGCGTACCGCGACCGGAGACCGGGTGTAGACGTCGGCGACCGTGTGCGCCGGAGCCAGCCGCTGCAGGGTGATCGGACGCTCGTGCGCGCGCGGATCGGTGCCCACGGCCTCGTGGATCAGGTCGGCCTCACTGACGATCCCGCACAGCCGTCGGTGCTCGTCGACGACCGGGAGCGACGTGATCCCGACATGTGCCAGACGCTGCAACGCCGCCTTGACACCCGTGTCCGGGGTGACGGTGATCGGATCGACGGTCATCACGTCCCTGACGAGCATGACCCCACCCCTCTCCTGACCCGGGTTCGAGTCGAGCATCGTCCAGCTGCGGCCCGGCTGCCAGGGACCAAGGTCAGGCCGGTCGGAACCCATGGTCACCGCGACCTGTCGGACCGGCGGCCTCGAGACCCTCGCGGACGGCTACGCGCTGAGTCGCCGCGGCCGGCGCCCGCGTGGTGCGCCCGCCCAAGCGTGGTGCGTGACCCCGTCTGGACGGGCTACCACCAGTCAGTCAGATCGCGCTCTCCTGGTCGAGGGTCACCGGTCCCGACGCGGAAGGGCCAAGAGCATCAGGGCCGTGGCCGGATGCCGTGATCCGGGGCCGGCGAGGAGGGGCGGCGCCACGGGGTCGCCCTCAGGGCGTCGGCGGGCACGGCACGGGTCGACGGTGTGGCGCGCGCTCAGGTCGGGTCATGCGTGCGAGGTCGCGGCGCTGCCCTGGATACGATCGACGCGTCCCGTTCCCAGCCACCAGGAGCAGTCGTGCCCGACCTCGAGATCGTCCTCGCCCACGCCGATGCGCGTGAGGAGCGAACGGTCACGACGGGCACCAAGGCATGGGAGCTGTACGCCGACGACAGCGCCGTGATCGCGGCGCGCGTCGGGGGAGTGCTGCGCGACCTCGCCTACGAGCTCCAGGACGGCGACGAGGTCGAGCCGGTCGCCATCGACAGCTCGGACGGTCGCGACATCCTGCGACACTCCACCGCCCACGTGATGGCGCAGGCCGTGCAGCAGCTCTGGCCCGACGCCAGGCTCGGGATCGGACCTCCGGTCGAGAACGGCTTCTACTACGACTTCGACGTCGACACCCCGTTCGTCCCCGAGGACCTCGAGAAGATCGAGACCGCGATGCGCAGGATCATCAAGGAGGGGCAGCGGTTCGCGCGGCGGCCGGTGAGTGACGCCGAGGCGCTGACGGAGCTCGACGACGAGCCGTACAAGCTTGAGCTGATCGGGCTGAAGGGCTCGGGGCACGCGGACGAGGCGGCCGAGGGCGCGAACGTCGAGGTGGGTGGCGGGGAGCTGACCATCTACGACAACCTGCGCCGCGACGGCGAGCTCGCCTGGAAGGACCTCTGCCGCGGGCCGCACCTGCCGACCACCAAGCGCATCCCGGCGTTCAAGCTGATGCGCACCGCCGCGGCGTACTGGCGCGGTGACGAGAAGAACAAGCAGCTCCAGCGCATCTACGGCACCGCGTGGGAGAGCAAGGACGCGCTCGCGGCGTACCTCCACCAGCTGGAGGAGGCCGAGAAGCGCGACCATCGCAAGCTCGGCCGCGAGCTCGACCTGTACTCGTTCCCGGAGGAGCTCGGCCCCGGCCTGGTCGTCTTCCACCCGAAGGGTGGCGTGATCAAGAGGGAGATGGAGGACTACGTCCGCCGGCGCCACATCGAGGAGGGCTTCTCCTACGTCGGCACCCCGCACATCAGCAAGGAGGGCCTGTTCCACACCTCGGGTCACCTGCCCTACTACGCCGACACGATGTACCCGCCGGTCGACGTCGACGGCACGCCGTACCGGATCAAGGCGATGAGCTGTCCGATGCACAACCTGATCTACCAGGCGCGCGGACGGTCCTACCGCGAGCTGCCGCTGCGGCTGTTCGAATTCGGCGGCGTCTACCGGTACGAGAAGTCCGGCGTCGTCGGGGGGCTGACCCGGGTGCGTGGCATGACCCAGGACGACTCGCACTCCTACGTCACCCCGGACCAGGCGGCCGACGAGGTCAAGCACCTGCTCAACTTCTGCCTCGGGCTGTTCCGTGACTTCGGCCTCGACGACTTCTACCTCGAGCTGTCGACCCGCGACGACAAGAACAAGGAGAAGTTCCAGGGCTCGGACGAGGACTGGGCGACCGCCACCGCGATCCTGCAGACGGTCGCCGACGAGTCCGGGCTCGAGCTGGTGGCCGATCCCGGCGGCGCGGCGTTCTACGGCCCGAAGATCTCGGTCCAGGCGCGCGACGCCATCGGGCGTACCTGGCAGATGTCGACGGTGCAGTACGACTTCGGCCAGCCGGCCGGCTTCGGCCTGGAGTACGTCGCGGCCGACGGCTCGCACCAGCAGCCGGTGATGATCCACTCCGCCAAGTTCGGCTCGATCGAGCGGTTCATCGGCGTGCTGGTGGAGCACTACGCGGGCGCGTTCCCGCCGTGGCTGTCGCCGGTGCAGGTGCAGGGCATCCCGATCGCCGACCGCCACGTCGCCTACCTCGAGGACGTCGCGAAGCGGATGGCCGAGCGCGGGCTCCGGGTCGAGATCGACGACTCCGACGACCGGATGCAGAAGAAGATCCGGAACGCGCAGCTGCAGAAGGTGCCGTTCATGGTGATCGCCGGAGACCAGGACATGGAGGCCGGTGCGGTGTCGTTCCGCTACCGCGACGGGCGCCAGGACAACGGCGTCCCGATCGACGAGGCGATCGAGCGGGTCGCCGCGGCGGTCGCGTCGCGCGAGCAGGTCTGAGCCCGGACCGGCCCTACGCGGCCCGGCGGCGCGTCCACGCGGTCCTCGGGGTCCGACTCAGCGCAGCCGCTTGGTGAACCTCCGGCACGGAGAGATGAAGCTCTCGCCGAGCGCGGTCACCGGGTAGTCGAAGTCGCCCTCGTCGATCCAGCCCTGCTTGGCGTAGAAGGCCTGGGCGCGCTCGTTGCCCCGCACGACCGCGAGCCAGGCGACGTCGTACCCACCGGCGGCGATCTGCCGCTCGGCCTCGGTGAGGAGCAGCGCCGCCACGCCCGAGCCCCGGAACGCCCGGTCGACGTACACCTGCTCGGCCTCGTCGCCGGAGACCATGATGAAGCCGGCGACGGTGCCGTCGACCTCTGCGACCGTCGTCTCGCCGGTCTGGGCCACCCGCTGCGCGACGCGGTCGTGGAAGGCCTCCGGCGTACGCCGTTCGGTGAGGCCGTCGGGTACGTGTCCGGGATGGACGTCGTGCCAGCCCTGGTGGAAGAGCGAGCCGATGGCGTCCACGTCGTCGGCTGTCGCGGGGCGGAGGATCGGGTCCGTCATGGGCCGAGCCTAGGTCCGCGCGGGTCCTCCCTAGAGTGTCCGCATGGAGCCCCTGCAGGAGGACGGCATCGGCGAACCCGACGGGCTCGAGCGATTGTGGACGCCGTACCGCATGGCCTACATCCGAGGTGAGAGCAAGCCGGTCGACGACTCGGCGGGGGAGTGCCCGTTCTGCCGGATCCCGCGGCACGGGGACGACGAGCGGTTCCTGGTGGTGCGCCGCGGCCGGACGTCGTACGCCGTGCTGAACCTGTACCCGTACGCACCCGGCCACCTGATGATCTGCCCGTACCGCCACATCGCCGACTACACCGAGACGACCGACGACGAGGCGACCGAGATCTCGGCGATGACGAAGGCGGCCATGCGCACCCTGCGGTCGGTGTCACGGGCGGAGGGCTTCAACCTGGGCATGAACCAGGGTCCCGCGGGTGGGGCCGGGATCGCCGCCCACCTCCACCAGCACGTCGTCCCCCGGTGGGTCGGCGACCAGAACTTCATCACGGTGATCGCGCGCACCAAGACCCTGCCGGAGCTCCTGCAGGACACCAGGCGTCTCCTCGCGGACGCCTGGCCCGACTGAGTCAGAAGGGCACCTCCACGCCGAGGAGGCCCTCTCCGCTGCGGCGACCGGAGACCGTCCGGCAGAACTCCACGGCGTCCATCTCGACCTGGTCGCCCCCCGCGCCGGACGACCAGGTGCCACCGGCCGGCCCGGTCAGGGTCAGCCGGTACGGCGAGCCGTGTCGACGCGCCCACTCCGCGACCACGTCGCCGACGATCACGCCGTCGTGGTCGGCGGTCAGCACGGGGTCGTGGCCGGTGGCGTGCGCGATGTCCATCCGGTGCATCCACGGGTCGCGGGTGAGGATCACGTCGACCAGGAACCCGATCGACCAGTGTTCGACACGGCCGCCGACCGTCTGCGGCGCGGGCAGCCGCCGGCGGCGTACGAAGCCGGGCGTGAGCCTCCGGCCGCGAGCGGCCTTCGGCCCGACCTTCCGCGCGCCGGCCACGACCTCGTCGGGTGTCCAGGTCCCGCGCTCGGAGACCTGGAGACCGGTGAGCGCGTCGAGAGGTGTGATGCCCTGCGCCGCGACCTCGGCCGCGGCGAGGCGCAGCTGCCGCCTCTGCTCGCGCGGACCGGTGGCCATGGCGGCCATGCCGACCATGTGACAGCCCATCTGGCGGACGTCCCATGCCGGGCAGTCGGTGGGGCGGGTCCAGTCGCCGGGCTCCAGCGCGGCGAGGTGGTCCGCCATCCGGCGGTACTCGGTCGCGGCGAGACGCATCGCGGTCCGGTGGTCGAGCGCCGGCGCGACGAGGTCGACTGCGGCGGTGTCGGTGTGCGTGGTGTTCATGTCCGGTCCTTCGCTTCGGTGGTGCGGGGCAAACCGAGGCCGTCGGCCCACATGTCGACGGCACGCGGGAGCATCCGGGCGAAGCGGTCTCCACCCGGGTCGTTGGCGAGCTGTTGGTCGATGAGCCCGCCGATCATCGCGAGGAGGAGCATGAGGTCGTCCGGGTCGGTGACCCCTCGCTCGGCAGCGATCCGGAGAGCCGCTTCGAGCACCCGGACGGCCGGGGCATAGCTCTCGGGGCTGGGCGTGAAGCCCGGGATCACCCGCTGGTTCATCAGCTGGTACCGGGCCGGGTCGGCGACCGCGAAGTCGAAGAACGTCCGGGCGATGAGGTGAGCACAGGAGCGCAGGTCGTCGGTCAGCTCCGCCTCCTCCCGGAGCTTCACCTCCTCGTACGCCGTCCACGCCTCGCCGTACATGGCGTCGTAGATCGCGTGCTTGGAGGCGAAGTGGGAGTACAGGGACGGCGCCCGCATCCCGACGCGGGTGGCGACGTCGCGCAGGGTGAACCCGGCCAGGCCCTGGCCCCGGGCCAGCTCCCAGGCGGCGTCGAGGATCTCCCGGCGTGTCCGGTCCCGGCGCGCGGCCCTGCGGTCGAGCTGCTGCCTATCATCGTTAGCCGTAACTAACATGATTAGGAGAATCGTCCGGCACGGGCCTTGCTGTCAAGTGCATGGCGAGGCGTGGCGATCAGACGGCGACGTACGGGTACTCCTCGCTGCGCCCCTGGAAGTCGAGGATGACGGGGTTCCGGATGCGGCCGTCCTCGATCTCGATGGCGCGGCGCAGGGTCTCGTCGGCGTGCCAGCTGACCGGCCCCTCCAGCACCCGCCGCAGGAACGGCAGCACCGCCTCGCTGATGTCCCACGTCGCCGAGTCCCACAGGTACGACGGACTGTGGTCCACCGCGTAGTAGTGGACGCGCTCGCCCACGTCGAACATCGGCTCGTCGAACGTCGTCGGGCGGGCCCAGTCGAAGCCCATCCCCTCGTCGCACGACACGTCCACGATCAATGACCCCGGACGGAGGGCCGGAAGGTCCTCGGTCCGCAGGTAGATCAGCGGCGCCGACGGGTCCTGGAAGGTGCAGTTGACGACGATGTCGCGCTCGGCGAGGAAGGGCGCCAACGGGACCTTGCCGTCATCGGTGAACACGAGACTCGGACCGCCGTCCTGGTCGTGGTCGAAGTGCACGATCCGCACCGAGTGGATGGGTGAGGCGACGGCGGCCACTCCGCGGGTGGTCAGCACCGACACGTCGTGGATCCCGAGCGCACTCAACGCGGTCACCGCACCGCGGGCGGTGGCGCCGAAACCGATCACGACCGCCGTCAGGCGCCGCCCGTAGTCCCCGGTCGCGCCGATGAGTCGGAGGGCGTGCAGGACCGAGCAGTAGCCGGCGAGCTCGTTGTTCTTGTGGAAGACGTGGAGGCCGACCGTGTCGTCACGCGTCCAGTGGTTCATCGCCTCGAACGCGATCAGGGTGAGCCCTCGGTCGATCGCGATCTGGGTGAGCCGGCGGTCCTGGACGCAGTGCGGCCATCCCCACAGGGTGGTGCCCGGGCGGAGCGCCGCGACGTCCTCGTGCTGTGGCTTGAGCAGGAGCACCACGTCGGAGTGCTCGAACAGCTCGTCGCGCGAGGCGAAGCCGGCGACGTGGGGCGCGAGCTCGGCGTCCGGGCGGCCGAACGCCGCGCCGTACCCGTGCTCGAGGGTGACCCGGGCCGCGAGGTCCGGGTCCAGGCGTGACAGGTGGTCGGGATGGATCGGCAGCCGGTACTCGTTCTCCTTGGCGGACCGTCCGATGAGCCCCAGCCGGAGCAGGCTCACTTCTTCTTGGTCGGGTGGAGCTGGTCGGAGAGCGAGACCGGGTGCTCCTTCGCGCGCTTCTCGGCGCGCTTCTCCTTGATGGACTTCGTGGACTTCTTGGACATGTTCTGCCGCGGCGACTTGTCGCTCATGCTGGCTCCATCGTCGGGAGCCTGAATGGCTCCGCTCGACCACCGTACTCCGCGGTGCGGCCGGTCAGGGGCTGGCAGGGTACGGCCGTACGAAGGCCACCTGGCGCACCGCGCCAACCGCCCGGGCCGGTGTCTCGCTACCCTGCTCGCGCCATGCTCGAACGCTTCCGCCAGTTCTGGACCAACGTCTGGGCGCCGCTGGGTGACCTCCTTCTCCGGATGGGAGTGAGCCCGAACGCCGTGACGCTGGTGGGGACCCTCGGTGTCTGCGCCGGCGCGCTGGTCTGCTTCCCGCAGGGCTGGCTGCTGGCCGGAGTCCTGGTGATCACGGCATTCGTGTTCAGCGACATGATCGACGGCTACATGGCCCGCACCAGCGGTCAGCTCTCGCCGTTCGGCGCCTTCCTCGACTCCACGCTCGACCGGCTCGGCGACGCGGCGATCTTCGGTGGCCTGGCGCTGTACTACATCGGCCCCGGCGACAGCGAGTGGCGGGCCGGGCTGGCGATCTACTGCCTGACCATGGGGTCGGTGACGTCGTACGCCCGGGCCCGCGCGGAGTCGCTGGGCATGCAGGCCAAGGTCGGGATCGCCGAGCGCTCCGACCGGCTGGTGTCGATCCTGATGATGACCGGGCTCGCCGACCTGCTGCGGCTGCTCGGGGTCGGTGACGGCGTGATGTGGCTGATCCCGATCACGCTGGCCGTGCTCGCGGTGGCCAGCACCATCACGGTCGTGCAGCGGATCCTCGTCGTACGCCGTCAGTCCCTGGCCCTGCCACCCCCCGCCGAGTAGGGGTGAACGACCGGTCAGTCCTACGATGAGGACATGGCTGAGAGCACGACCCAGAGCACCACCTCGACTCCGTCGTCGTCCACCGGCACCGGTACCACCCGTGTGAAGCGGGGGATGGCCGAGATGCTGAAGGGCGGGGTGATCATGGACGTGGTGACCGCCGAGCAGGCGAGGATCGCCGAGGACGCCGGGGCGGTGGCGGTGATGGCGCTGGAGCGGGTGCCGGCCGACATCCGCGCCCAGGGTGGCGTCTCGCGGATGAGCGACCCGGACATGATCGACGGCATCATCGAGGCGGTCTCGGTCCCGGTGATGGCCAAGGCCCGGATCGGTCACTTCGCCGAGGCGCAGGTCCTCCAGAGCCTGGGCGTCGACTACATCGACGAGTCCGAGGTGCTGACCCCGGCCGACTACGCCCACCACATCGACAAGTGGCAGTTCACCGTGCCGTTCGTCTGCGGCGCCACCAACCTCGGCGAGGCCCTGCGGCGGATCACCGAGGGCGCGGCGATGATCCGGTCCAAGGGCGAGGCCGGCACCGGTGACGTGTCCAATGCGGTGACCCACATGCGCACCATCGGAGCCGAGCTGCGCCGTCTGGCGGGGCTGCGCGAGGACGAGCTGTTCGTCGCGGCCAAGGAGCTCCAGGCGCCCTATGAGCTGGTCCGTGAGGTGGCGGCGGCCGGCAAGCTGCCCGTCGTGCTCTTCACCGCGGGCGGCATCGCTACTCCGGCGGACGCGGCGATGATGATGCAGCTGGGTGCCGAGGGTGTGTTCGTGGGGTCGGGGATCTTCAAGTCCGGCAACCCCGCGCAGCGGGCCGAGGCGATCGTGAAGGCGACCACGTTCTACGACGACCCCGATGTGGTCGCCAAGGTCAGCCGCGGTCTGGGTGAGGCCATGGTCGGCATCAACGTCGAGGAGATCCCCCAGCCGCACCGTCTCGCGGAGCGCGGCTGGTGAACCGCGCCCGCAGGCCATGAGCCCGACCATCGGCGTCTTCGCGCTCCAGGGGGACGTCCGCGAGCATCTCCGCGTGCTCGACTCCCTCGGCGCGCGAGCCATCGGCGTACGGCGACTCGGCGAGCTGGAGCGGTGCGACGGCATGGTCGTGCCCGGCGGGGAGTCCACGACCATGTTCAAGCTCGCCCGCACCTTCGACCTGTTCGAGCCGATCCGGCAGCGGATCAAGGAGGGGATGCCGGTCTTCGGCACCTGCGCCGGGATGATCATGCTCGCCGACCGGATCGAGGACGGCACGCCGGACCAGGAGACGCTCGGCGGGCTCGACATCACCGTGCGCCGCAACGCCTTCGGGCGGCAGGTCGACTCGTTCGAGGGCGACCTGGACTTCGCCGGGCTCGACGACCCGGTGCACGCGATCTTCATCCGGGCGCCGTGGGTCGAGCAGGCGGGACCCGGTGTCGAGGTGCTCGCCCGCATCCACGACGACCCCTCCGCCGGTGCCGCCGCCGGTAGGATCGTGGCTGTCCGGCAGGGCTCGCTGATGGCGACGTCGTTCCACCCGGAGGTGGGCGGGGACGACCGGATCCACCGGATGTTCGTCGACCTGGTGTCGTCGACCTCAACCGACACAGACTGAGCAACGAAGAGGTTCGCATGTCCGGCCACTCGAAATGGGCGACCACCAAGCACAAGAAGGCCGTCGTCGACGCCCGGCGCGGCAAGATGTTCGCCAAGCTGATCAAGAACATCGAGGTCGCCGCGAAGATGGGCGGCGGAGACCCCGCCGGCAACCCGACCCTCTACGACGCCATCCAGAAGGCGAAGAAGTCCTCGGTCCCCAACGACAACATCGACCGCGCCGTCAAGCGCGGCTCCGGTGCCGAGGCCGGCGCCGCCGAGTACTCCACGATCATGTACGAGGTCTACGGCCCGCAGGGCGTCGCGTTCCTGGTCGAGTGCCTCACCGACAACAAGAACCGCGCCGCCATGGAGGTCCGCACCGCGGTGACCCGCAACGGCGGCACCATGGCCGACCCGGGGTCCGTCTCCCGGCTGTTCAACCGCAAGGGCGTCGTGATCGTCCCGAAGGCGCAGGAGAGCCGCGAGGTGAGCGAGGACGACGTGCTCGAGGCGGCCCTGGACTCCGGCGTCGAGGACGTCAACGACCTCGACGACTCGTTCGAGGTGGTGTCGGAGGCGACCGACGTGGTGGCCGTGCGCAGCGCCCTGCAGGACTCGTCGATCGACTACGACTCGGCCGAGGTCCAGTTCGTCCCCACCATGGACATCCCGGTCGACTCCGACGCCGCGGGCAAGGTGTTCCGGCTCGTCGACGCGCTCGAGGACCTCGACGACGTACAGAACGTGTTCACCAACGTCGACGTCCCCGACGAGGTGCTGGCCGGCCTCGAATGAGGACGGGTCGCACGGATGACGTCCGGACGACCCTGCGCAGCGAGCGCCGCCGCGCTTGCTCGCCAAGCGGCGTCCCGACCCGCCGCCTGCGTGTCGTACGCCGTCCCGCCGGCGGCTCCGGATAGCGTGGCGTGCGAACAGGTGTTCGGACGAGCGCTGACGGAGGCGGCATGCGTGTCTTGGGGATCGACCCCGGGCTCACCCGGTGCGGCATGGGCGTGGTCGAGGGCGAGGTCGGCAGGCCGTTGCGCCTGGTCGACGTGAACGTCCTGCGCACGTCGGCCGACGAGCACGTCCCACAGCGACTGGTGCACATCGAGCGCGGCATCGAGGCCTGGCTCGACGAGCACCGCCCGGACGCGGTCGCGATCGAGCGGGTCTTCGCCCGCTCCGACTCGAGCACGGTGATGGGCACCGCCCAGGCCAGCGGCATCGCGATGGTCGCAGCCGCGCGTCGCGGTCTGCCGATCGCGCTGCACACGCCGTCCGAGGTCAAGGCCGCGGTGTCCGGGAGCGGGCGCGCGAACAAGGCCCAGGTCGGCGCGATGGTCACCCGCATCCTGCGGCTCGATGCGGCCCCGAGGCCCGCCGACGCGGCGGACGCCCTCGCCCTCGCGATCACGCACATCTGGCGCGGCGGCGCCCAGGCCCGCATCGACGCGGCGGTGGCGGCGGCGGGACGGAGCCGTCGGTGATCGCATTCGTGCGCGGCGAGGTCGCCGCGGTCACCCTCACCAGTGCCGTGGTCGAGGTCGGCGGGGTCGGCCTCGAGCTGATGTGCACGCCCAACACCCTGGCCACGCTCCGCACCGGACAGACCGCGACCCTGCCGACGTCCATGATCGTCCGTGAGGACTCCCTGACCCTGTTCGGCTTCGCCGACGAGGACGAGAAGCAGGTCTTCGAGCTGGTCCAGACCGCCAGCGGCGTCGGGCCGAAGCTGGCACAGGCGATGCTGGCGGTGCTCACGCCGGACGCCGTACGCCGGGCGGTCGCGGGTGACGACGTACGCACCCTCACCACGGTGCCCGGCATCGGGCAGAAGGGCGCACAGCGGATCATCCTCGAGCTGAAGGACCGGATCGGGCTCCCCGTCTCGGTGACCGGCAGCGGCGTGCCGATGCCCTCCGAACCGTGGCGCGACCAGGTGCGCCAGGGCCTGGTCGGACTCGGCTGGTCGGCCAAGGACGCCGACCAGGCGATCGACTCCGTGGCCGGCGAGGCCGGCGAGATGCCGGACGTCGCGGCCCTCCTGCGCGCCGCCCTCCGCACCCTGAGCCGGACCTGACATGGCACGCGACGAGCTCGATGCACACGAGGAGGCCCACCTCGCGTCGCTGACCACCGCCGAGGCCGAAGGCGACGAGCGGGCGGTCGAGGCCGCGCTCCGGCCCCGGACGCTCGACGAGGTCGTCGGCCAGCAGCGGGTGCGCGACCAGCTGGGTCTGGTCCTCGAGGCCGCCCGGCGGCGGGGCCGCGCACCCGACCACGTCCTGCTCTCCGGACCGCCGGGACTCGGCAAGACCACGCTCGCGATGATCATCGCGACCGAGATGTCGACGCCGCTGCGGCTCACCAGCGGACCCGCGATCACGCACGCCGGTGACCTGGCCGCCATCCTGTCCGGCCTGAACGAGGGCGACGTCCTCTTCGTCGACGAGCTGCACCGGATGGCGCGCCCGGCCGAGGAGATGCTCTACCTCGCGATGGAGGACTTCCGGGTCGACGTGGTGATCGGCAAGGGGCCGGGCGCGACCGCGATCCCGCTGGAGATCCCGGCCTTCACCCTGGTCGGCGCCACGACCCGGGCCGGGCTGCTGCCCGGTCCGCTCCGCGACCGGTTCGGCTTCACCGCGCAGCTCGAGTTCTACGAGGCGGACGAGCTCGACACGATCATCCGGCGCTCGGCGGGGCTTCTCGGTGTCGAGACCGACCGCGCCGGCACCGCGGAGATCGCCTCGCGCTCACGCGGCACGCCCCGCATCGCCAACCGCCTCCTGCGCCGGGTCCGCGACTACGCCCAGGTGCGCGCCGACGGCATCGTCACCCGTGACGTCGCCCATCGTGCGCTCGACCTCTACGAGGTGGACTCGCTGGGTCTCGACCGGCTCGACCGGGCGGTGCTCGACGCCTTGTGCCGCCGCTTCGGCGGCGGCCCGGTCGGCATCTCCACGCTCGCGGTCGCCGTGGGGGAGGAGCGCGAGACCGTGGAGGAGGTCGCCGAGCCCTTCCTGGTGCGCAACGGCTTCCTCGCCCGTACGCCGCGAGGTCGCGTCGCGACCCGCACCGCGTGGGAGCACCTCGGCCTCACCGCGCCTCCGGCCTCACCGGACCTCCCGGGTGACGTCACGCTCTTCGAGTCCTGAGTCGGGCCGCGTCGGGGCGGATTCGTGGCCGGGGCCATACCCCCGGTTACACTTCACCCTCGGTCGGCCGGCCCCCCGTGCGACGTGCCGGCCCCTCATACCCCCAAGCTAGGAAGTCGTGGACACTGTGGCGCCGTTCCTGATCCTGCTCGGGATCGCGTTGTTGTTCTGGATCGCGATGATCCGTCCGCAGCAGCGCAAGCAGCAGGCCCTGGGCCGGATGCAGTCCGCACTCGCGGTCGGTGACGAGGTGATGCTGACCTCGGGGATCATCGGAGTCCTCCGGTCGTTGGACGAGAAGACGGTGGAGCTCGAGGTGTCCGAGGGTGTGAACCTCCGCGTCGTCCGCGCAGCGGTCGGCCAGGTGATGACCCCCGTCGCTCGGGACGACAACACGGAGCCGGCGGCCGATCCTGCCGCCGAGCCGGAGGAGAACTGAGTAGATGGCACGCAACAGCGCTCGCCCGGGTCGCACGGTCGTGGCGTTCTTCATCGGGCTGGCGGTCGCCTACGGACTGGTGGCCCTGATCGGCACCTGGAAGCCGGCACTCGGGCTCGACCTCGAGGGCGGCACCCAGATCACGCTGGTCGCCAACGGCAACGTGCCGAAGGACCAGCTCAACCAGGCCGCCGACATCATCAACGCCCGCGTCAACGGCTCGGGGGTGTCCGAGGCCGAGGTGACCACCCAGGGCAACAACGAGATCGTTGTCCAGGTGCCGCACTCGACCAAGAACCTGGTCGAGACCGTGGTGCGGCAGGCCCGGCTGCGCTTCCGGCTCGTGGCGCAGGTGCCGCAGACCACGACGCCACAAACGCTCCCGTCGCCGACGCCGTCGCCCAGCGGCCCGACCCTTCCCTCGCCGAACGCGACCAAGTCGGACAAGCCGAAGGACAAGTCGACCGGCAACAACCGCACGCCGGCGCTGCTCGGGAAGTCCAAGCACGACACCAAGAAGGGCGACAAGAACAAGCCGAGCTCGTCGCCGACGTCGACTCCGAGCCCGAACGTGCCCGACTCCACCTCGGAGGTGAACTACACCGAGGCCAACAAGAAGGCGTTCGGCGACGCCCTGACGTGGATGACCAACCCCGACCCCCAGTCGGTGGCCGTGTACAACGCCGCCACCTGCCCGTTGAAGAAGCCGGTCGTCGACGACCCGACCATCCCGATCGTGACCTGCGACGCGCAGAAGGACCCGACGACCGGTCAGTATCAGAAGTACCTCCTCTCACCGGCCCTGATCGAGGGCACCGAGATCTCCTCGGCCTCCGCCAACCCACCGGGTTCGACGCAAGGCCAGGTGCAGTGGACGGTCGGCATCCAGCTGAAAAGCCACGGCGCCGACGTCGAGCGGACGCTCTCCCAGGCGATGGCCGGTGATCAGTCCAAGACCTTCGCGATCGTGCTCGACGGCAAGGTCATCTCGGCGCCGTTCTTCGAGTCAGTGATCGCCGACGGTACCTCCCAGATCTCCGGCAACTTCACGGAATCCAGCGCCAAGAGCCTGGCCACGAGCCTGAAGTACGGCGCGCTGCCGATCTCCTTCGACAAGCAGAAGACCACCGTTCTGGTCATCGGCCCGTCGCTGGCCGGTGACCAGCTGTCCGCGGGCATCACCGCGGGCATCGCCGGTCTGGTGCTGGTGATGATCTACTGCCTGCTGTACTACCGCGGCCTCGGTCTGGTGGTGGTCGCGTCGCTGTTCGTGGCCGCGGCGACGACGTACGCGCTGGTGCTGCTGCTCGCGAAGAGTGCCGGCTTCACCCTCACCCTGCCCGGCATCGCCGGACTGATCGTCGCGGTCGGCATCACCGCCGACTCCTTCATCGTCTTCTTCGAACGCATCAGGGACGAGATGAGAGCGGGGAAGTCGATGCGGGTCGCGGTCGAGGCCGGCTGGATCCGCGCGCGAGGAACCTGCGTCGCCGCCGACTCGGTGTCGATCCTGGCGGCCGTCGTCCTCTACATCTTCGCCGCCGGCGTGGTGAAGGGCTTCGCGTTCGCGCTCGGGCTGTCCACGCTGATCGACCTCGCGGTGTTCTTCTGGTTCACCCACCCGATGGTGTCGTGGCTCGCACGGTTCTCCTTCTTCAACAAGGGCCACAAGCTCTCCGGTCTCGACGCGGAGAACCTCGGTCTCGACCGCCTCCCGGCAGGTGGGAGGGCCTGATGGGCAAGTTCAGCAGGCTCGGCAACGACCTCTACACCGGCCGCAAGTCGATCGACTTCGTCGGCAAGACCCGGGTCTGGTACGCGATCTCCGGGCTGATCATCATCGCGGCGGTGCTCGGCCTCTACTTCAAGGGCCTGAACTACGGGCTGGAGTTCCGCGGTGGCGCGCAGTTCACGGTGTCGTTGCCGACCAGCGAGGTCACGCAGGACAACGCCGACAAGCTGCGCAACGACGTGTCAGGCACGGGGATCGCGGCGGCCCAGCAGGTCGTGGTCACCACGGCGGGCAAGAACAGCATCATCGTCGAGACCGAGCCGCTCACCCCCGCGGAGAGCAACCAGATCTCGACCGAGATCCAGCAGTCGGTCGGCGTCACCAAGGCCGACATCTCCACCGACGAGATCGGGCCGAGCTGGGGCAAGGAGGTCGCGAAACGCTCGGCCATCGGACTGGTCGTGTTCCTGGTGCTGGTCACGCTGATGATCTGGGGCTACTTCCGGCAGTGGAAGATGTCGGTGGCGGCGATGGTCGCCCTGGCCCACGACCTGGTGATCACCATCGGCATCTATGCCCTGTCCGGCTTCGAGGTGACCCCCGCGACCGTCACCGGGGTGCTGACGATCCTGGGCTTCTCGCTCTACGACACGGTCGTCGTGTTCGACAAGGTCCGCGAGAACACCAAGAACCTCCGGGCCACCCACCAGACGTACGCGGAGGCGGCCAACCTGGCGGTGAACCAGACTCTGGTGCGCTCCATCAACACCTCGATCGTCGCCCTGATCCCGGTCGGCGCCATCTTGTACGTCGGTGCCGTCCAGCTCGGCTCCGGTGCCCTGAAGGACCTGGCGCTGGCCCTGTTCGTGGGCATGGCTGCCGGTACGTACTCCTCGATCTTCATCGCGACGCCGCTGCTGGCGCACCTGAAGTCACTCGAGCCCGACGTGCAGGAGCTCGAGAAGCGGGTGAAGGCACGCCGCCGGCACCAGGTCGACCCCTACGCGCAGGTGCCGGTCTACACCGACGACATGCCCGTGGCCGAGGGGCCGGCGGTCCCGGGCGACCGCGAGGAGCAGACCGCGGCAGCTCGGACGGGCGGTGCCCGACCGCAGCCCAACACCGATGCCACGGGCCGCGGGCGCGTCGTACCGCCCTCGCGTGGGCCGGTGCGGCCGAGCTCAGCCAGCGGACGCGCGCAGCCGAGCCGCAAGTCGAAGTCCAAGCGGGGCAAGAAGTGACGCATCCGGACGCGACCACGGCGGTCGACGCCCTGCGCCGTCTGGTGGTCGACGTTCCGGACTTCCCCGAGCCGGGTGTGGTCTTCAAGGACATCACGCCGGTGATCGCCGACCCGGAGGCCTTCGGTCTCATCGTCGAGGCCTTGGCCGACGCGGGGCGCGACGAGTCAGGACGGAGCGTCGTCGACCACGTCGTCGGGATGGAGGCGCGCGGCTTCATCCTGGCCGCGCCGGTGGCGCTGGCGCTCGGAGCCGGCCTCGTGCCCGTCCGGAAGGCCGGCAAGCTGCCGCGCGCGACGTACACCGAGTCCTACGCGCTCGAGTACGGCGAGGCCACCCTCGAGGTGCACCGGGACGGTCTGCGCGCCGGCGACCGGGTGCTCCTGGTCGACGACGTCCTCGCGACCGGTGGCACCGTCGCCGCGACCCGGCGCCTGGTGGAGCACAGCGGCGCGGTGGCTCACGGGGTCGCGGTGCTGATGGATCTCGGCTTCCTGCCCGGCCGCGAGGCGATCGGCGACCTGCCGCTGACCAGCCTGATGACCGTCTGAGCACACCGGGGCGCCCGTAGACTCGGTGCATGACGACCGACGGCAGCATCCCGGTGGCGCAGGAGCGCGCTGCCGAGCGGGCTGCCGAGCGCGCCGCGGAGCGTGGACCGTCCGCGCGCGAGCGCGCCGCCGACCGCCTGCCGTCGCCACGGACGGTGCGCAACCGGCTGGCCCGGATGGGCGGGGGTCGCAACCAGAACGAGCGACCCGAGCTCGAGCCGCTGTTCCGGTCCATCCGGACCAACCACCCCAAGGCCGACCTCGCCCTGATCGAGCGGGCCTACCGGACGGCCGAGCACCTCCACGGTGCGCAGTCGCGCAAGAGCGGTGACCCGTTCATCACCCACCCGCTCGCGGTCGCCACGATCCTGGCCGACATCGGCATGACCGAGCCCACGCTGGTGGCGGCGCTGCTGCACGACACGGTCGAGGACACGCCGTACACCCTCGACGAGCTGCGGTCCGACTTCGGCGACGAGGTCGCCCTGCTCGTCGACGGCGTCACCAAGCTGGACAAGGTCCAGTACGGCGAGACGGCCCAGGCCGAGACGATCCGCAAGATGATCGTGGCGATGGCCCGCGACATCCGGGTGCTGGTCATCAAGCTGGCCGACCGCCTCCACAACATGCGCACGGTCCGCTACGTCAAGCAGTCGACGCAGGAGCGGCAGGCCACCGAGTCCCTGGACATCTACGCGCCGCTGGCCCACCGGCTCGGCATGAACACCATCAAGTGGGAGCTCGAGGACCTCGCCTTCGCGACGCTCCACCCGAAGATCTACGACGAGATCGTGCGCATGGTGGCCGAGCGCGCGCCGTCCCGGGACCAGTTCCTGGCCCAGGTCAAGGAGCAGGTCGAGCAGGACCTCAAGGACGCCAAGATCAAGGCGAGCGTGACCGGTCGACCCAAGCACTACTACTCGATCTACCAGAAGATGATCGTGGGCGGCCGGGAGTTCAGCGACATCTACGACCTGGTGGCGCTGCGGATCCTCCTCGAGGAGGACCGCGACTGCTACTCGGCGCTCGGCGTACTCCATGCGCGATGGGCGCCGGTGCTCGGCCGGTTCAAGGACTATGTCGCGACGCCGAAGTTCAACATGTACCAGTCGCTGCACACCACCGTGATCGGGCCGCAGGGCAAGCCCGTCGAGATGCAGATCCGCACGTACGCGATGCACCGGCGCGCCGAGTACGGCGTCGCGTCGCACTGGAAGTACAAGGAGGACCGTCGCAACGGCCTCGACACCGACCGGCTGGGGGACCTCGACGACATCAACTGGGTGCGCCAGCTGCTCGACTGGCAGAACGACGTCGAGGACCCGGGGGAGTTCCTCGAGTCGCTGCGCTTCGAGATCAACCGCGACGAGGTCTACGTCTTCACCCCACGTGGCGACGTGATCGCCCTCCCGGCAGGTTCCACGCCGGTCGACTTCGCCTACGCCGTCCACACCGAGGTCGGGCACCACACGATCGGGGCGCGGGTCAACGGGCGGCTCGTGCCGCTGGAGTCCACGCTCGACAACTCCGACGTCGTGGAGATCTTCACGTCGAAGGCGCCGACCGCCGGTCCGTCACGCGACTGGCTGGGCTTCGTCAAGTCACAGCGGGCGCGGTCCAAGATCAAGCAGTGGTTCACCAAGGAACGCCGCGAGGAGGCGATCGAGCGCGGCAAGGCGCAGATCGCCAAGCTGATGCGGAAGGAGGGGCAGTCGCTCAAGCGCGTGCTGTCGCACGAGTCGCTGACGCTGGCCGCGATGCACTTCCGGCTGGCCGACGTCTCCGCGCTCTACGCCGCGGTGGGCGAGGGCAACCTCAGCGCCCAGGCCGTCGTACGCCGGGTGATCGAGCTGCACGGCGGGGACGACGGTGCCCAGGAGGATCTCGCCGAGGCCGTCAGCATCACCGCACCGCGGGCCCGCTCCAAGGTGTCCGCGCCAGGAGAGTCCGGTGTCATCGTCAAGGGCGCCCCTGACGTCTGGGTGAAGCTGGCCCGCTGCTGTACACCGGTTCCGCCCGACGCGATCCTCGGCTTCGTGACCAAGGGTGGCGGCGTCTCGGTCCACCGCCGCACCTGCACCAACGCCGGCGAGCTCCAGCGCCAGCCCGAGCGCCTGCTCGACGTCGAGTGGGCGCCCACTGCGCACTCGACGTTCCTGGTGAACATCCAGGTCGAGGCGATCGACCGCGCCCGCCTGCTGTCGGACATCACCATGGTGCTCTCGGACGCCCACGTGAACATCCTCAGCGCCACGCTCTCCACCACCCGCGACCGCGTCGCCAAGACCCGCTTCACCTTCGAGATGGCCGAGGCCAAGCACCTCGACACCGTGCTCCGCGCCGTCCGCTCCGTCCCCGGCGTCTTCGACGCCTACCGCGTCACCCAGTAGGGGCCGTCCGGCCCGCTAACCCGAGTAGTCGGCGGACGCGCGCTCGGCCATCTCCAGGAAGGCGCGGCGGGAGGCGAGGTTCTCCTCGAGCTCGGTCACCTTCTTCTGGTCACCGGCCGAGCGAGCGCGGTCCAGGTCGGCCTCGACCTTGCCGATCGCCTCGTGCAGCTTGGCGACCATGTCGTCGGCGCGGGCGGACTTCTCGGGGTCGGTACGACGCCACTTCTCCTCCTCGATGCCCCGGATGGCCTGCTCGACGGCTCGCATCCGGTCCTCGAGGGGGCGGATCTGGTCGCGCGGCACCTTGCCGATCGCGTCCCAGCGCTCGGCGATCTCGCGGATCGCGCGCTTGGCACCCTCGACGTCGGTGACCGGTACCAGCTGCTCGGCCTCGGCGAGCAGCTTCTCCTTGGCCTCGGCGTTGGCAGCGAACTCGGAGTCCTGGGCGGCCATCGCCTCGTCGCGCGCCCCGAAGAACGTGTCCTGGGCGCCTCGGAACCGCTTCCACAGCTCCTCCTCGACCTCGCGCGGTGCCGGGCCGGCGGCCTTCCACTGCCGCATCAGGTCTCGATAGGCGCCGGACGTCGGTCCCCACTCGCGGGAGTTGGCCAGCGACTCGGCCTCCTTGACCAGCCGCTGCTTGACGACCCGAGCCCCCTCGCGCTTCTCGTTCTGCTCGGCGAAGTGCGACTTGCGTCGCCGGGTGTACGTCGTGCGTGCGGTCGAGAACCGCCGCCAGAGCTGGTCGTCCGCAGTCCGGTCGATGCGCGGCAGGGCCTTCCACTCGTCGAGCAGCTGCCGCAGCCGGTTGGCGCCGTTGCGCCAGTCGTTGCCCTCGGCCAGCTTCTCCGCCTCGGCGACCAGACGCTCCTTCTCCGTCTTCGTCGCCGCGGCCCTCTCCGCGCGCTCGACCCGGCGGGCCTGCCGCTGCTGGGAGATCACGGGGAGCAGGGAGTCGAGCCGGCCGACCAGGCTGGTCAGGTCACCGACCGCGCGGGCGTCGACGACCTGTGTCCGCAGGTTGCGGAGGGACTCGGTGGCCTCGTCGGGCGACACGACACCGGCGAGCACCCGCTGCTCGAGCAGGTGCACGCTGCCGGCCAGCTCGTCGTACCGCTTGGTGTAGAAGGCCAGGGCCTCGTCGGACGACCCCTCGGGGTACTGCCCGACCTCGCGCTCCCCGTCTGCGGTCCGTACGAAGACCGTTCCGTCCTCGGCGACGCGTCCCCACTCGCTCGTCGTCACTTTCGTTCCTCTTCGGTCCGTCTCGTCGCTCTGCCGACCATGGACACCGCCCCATGCTAGCCAGGGCCGCCGAAGCGCCCACGCACCGATTCCATCACGCTCACGGCCGGTGGATAGTCTGCCGGGGTGCTGATCGCCGGCTTCCCCGCAGGCTCGTGGGCCGCGAACTGCTACGTCGTTGCCACCGGCCCCGGGTCCGAGTGCGTGGTCGTCGACCCCGGACACGACGCCGCGCCGGGCATCGCCGACATCATCGGTGAGAACCGGCTCAAGCCGGTCGCCGTGCTGCTCACCCACGGACACATCGACCACATGTGGTCCGTCACCCCGGTCTCGGGCGCGTACGACGCGACCGCCTGGATCCACCCGTCCGACCGGCACCTGCTGTCCGATCCGATGGCGGGCCTCTCCCGCGAGAGCGCCGCGATGCTGCTCGGCGGGAAGTACGAGTTCACCGAGCCCGACGACGTGGCCGAGCTGGCCGACGGCCAGCGCCTCGAGCTGGCCGGTCTGGAGGTGGCCGTCGACCACACCCCTGGTCACACCGAGGGCTCGGTCACGTTCCGGACGCCGTACGCCGGCGACGGCATCTCGCAGGTGATGTTCTCCGGAGACCTGCTGTTCGCCGGCTCCATCGGTCGCACCGATCTGCCGGGCGGTGACCACGCGACGATGCTGGAGACCCTGCGCGACAAGGTGCTCTCGCTGCCCGACGACATCGCCGTCCTCCCGGGCCACGGCGAACAGACCTCGATCGGCCGGGAGCGCGCGACCAACCCGTTCCTGCTCGACCTCGCCGACAAGACCGTCGACGACGACGGCGTCGCGCGCGTCACCCGAGGACTCTGACCCATGAGCAAGCCCACGCCGCTCAGCGGCTTCCCGGAGCTGCTGCCCGCGGCCCGCACGGTCGAGCGAGAGGTCGTGGCCGCGCTGTCGCGCACCTTCGAGCTGCACGGGTACGCGAACATCGAGACCCGTGCGGTCGAGCCGCTCGACCGGATGGCCAAGGGGGGCGAGATCGACAAGGAGCTCTACGTCCTTCGTCGCCTGCAGGCCGACGACTCCGCTGACGACACGGGGCTGGGCCTCCACTTCGACCTCACCGTGCCGTTCGCGCGCTACGTGCTGGAGAACGCCGGTCAGCTGGAGTTCCCGTTCCGCCGCTATCAGATCCAGCCGGCCTGGCGCGGCGAGCGCCCCCAGGAGGGTCGCTACCGCCAGTTCACCCAGGCCGACATCGACGTCGTCGGCAAGGACGAGCTGCCGTTCCACCACGACGTCGAGGTGATGCGCGTGATGGTGCAGGCGCTCGGTGGTCTGCCGCTGCCGCGCCTGTCCTTCCAGGTGAACAACCGCAAGCTGATCCAGGGCTTCTACCAGGGGCTGGGGATCCCCGACGTCACCGCCGCGATCCGGCAGATCGACAAGCTCGACAAGCTCGCGCCGGAGGCGGTCGCGGAGCTGCTCGTCGAGAACGCCGGTGCCACCCGGGAGCAGGCCGAACGCTGCCTCGAGCTGGCGACGATCCGGGTCTCCGACCACACGTTGGTCCAGCGGGTGCAGGCGCTCGGCGTCGACGACGAGCTGCTGAGCCGCGGGCTGGTGGAGCTCTCGGCGGTGCTCGAGGGCTGCGCCGACGCGGTCCGCGCGAGCGGAGGAGGCGTGTCGGTCGAGGCCAACCTGCGCATCGCCCGTGGGCTCGACTACTACACCGGCACCGTCGTCGAGATCTTCATGGTGGGCTACGAGCGGCTCAAGGCCGTCGGCGGCGGCGGGCGGTACGACGCCCTCGCCTCCGACGGGCGCACGACGTACCCGGGGGTCGGGATCTCGTTCGGCCTCTCCCGCACGCTGGTGCCGCTCATCTCCGAAGGCGTGCTCGCCGGCAGCCGGGCCGTGCCGAGCGCCGTGCTGGTCGCCCTCGCCGACGACGAGAGCCGCCCGGTCAGCGAGCGCGTGGCCGACAGACTCCGCAGCCGCGGCATCTCCTGCGAGGTCGCGCCGAGCGCGCAGAAGTACGGCCGCCAGATCCGGTACGCCGAGCGCCGCGGCATCCCGTTCGTGTGGTTCCTCGGGGCCGCCGAGGACGGCGGTGACCAGGTCAAGGACATCCGCAGCGGCACCCAGGTCGACGCCGACACGGCCACGTGGGCACCGCCACCGGAGGACCTCCGGCCACAGGTGGTGCGCGTGGAGACTGCCCCGTGACCGGCGCGCCGAGTCCCGTCACCCACCCGCGCGCCAGCGGGGTCCAGCTGCACGTCACGTCGCTGCCTGGTGGCCGGCTCGGCGACGAGGCCCGCCGGTTCGTCGACTGGCTCGCCGCCGCCGGGCAGTCGGTGTGGCAGGTGCTGCCCGTGACCGTGCCGGACAAGCACGGCTCGCCCTACAAGTCACCCTCGGCGT
>DATAOY010000083.1:0-9986 GCA_036265495.1 Nocardioides sp.
CGGAAGGGAAAACGTCCTCTATCGGCTCCGGGGCGATCTCGTCGCCCCCTCCTGTGGCCGGAGGCAGGCCACGATCGTGGGCACGTCGGCCGCCGACAGGCTGGTCGGCACCAAGCACGCGGATGTGATCGCCGGGCTCGGGGGCGGCGACACCGTGACCGGACTCGGCAAGGGCGACGTCATCTGCGGCGGCTCGGGGAAGGACCACCTCAGCGGAGGAGCGGGTGCGGACCATCTCTACGGCGGCCGTGGCCTGGACGTCCTCCGGGGTGGCCCCGGCCGCGACGTGATCCGGCAGTAGCCGGCTCAGGTCGCAATCAGAGCGTGACCTCGGCCACCGGGCTGCCGTCGAGCTTGGTCACCTCGACCGAGGCGATGTCCGACTTCCAGGCGGCCGTGGCGCCGCTGACCTGCATGGACTGGCCGGGTAGGCCGTTCCAGGTGGCGACCCGCTCGGTGCGGCCGTCCTTGGTGTGCACGACCAGCGCGTAGGCGCCACCCTCGTACCGGACGGTTCCGCGGGGATAGCTGCAGGTCAGGTCGAGCTTGGTCCCCCATGCGACGGGGGTCAGCGCCACGCGGGCGGTCATCGGGTCGCGGGAGCGCTGAGTCATCAGCAGGCTCGACGGCTGCACGACCGACGGGGTGGGGTTGCCGGCGGTCGGCGACGACGACGCGTGGTCGAGCGCGAGCGCGCCACCGGCGGTCACCGCGACCGCAGCGGCAGCGGCGATGCCCGCGCTGAG
The DNA here is from genome assembly GCA_036265495.1 of Nocardioides sp. Lineage (GTDB taxonomy): Bacteria > Actinomycetota > Actinomycetes > Propionibacteriales > Nocardioidaceae > Nocardioides. Next base: position 747 of record DATAOY010000083.1, read on the forward strand.
CCAGGTACGGCGCTGCTCGCGGCGGCGTACGGCCCGGGACAGCCGCGGCAGCAGCGTCTCCGGGACCGGCTCGGGCTCGTGCTCGTCGAAGACCTCCGGGCCGATCCGGCCCAACAGGCCGGGCAGCCCGGCCAGGTCGCGGACGGCGCGCGAGCACGGCCGGCATCCGTCGAGGTGCGCCTCGAACTCGCGCCGCTCCGCGGGGGACAGCGAGCCGAGGACGTAGGAGCCGTCCCACATCTCGTACGGACAGTCGATCGATGAGCTGTTCGACGTGCTCATGCGACCACCCCCATCTCTTCCAGTGCGAGTCGGAGGGCGTGGAGGGCGTAGTGCGTGCGGGACTTCACGGTGCCTTCGGGGATGCCGAGGCGGCGCGCGGCCTCGGCGACCGGACGGCCCTTGAAGTAGGTCTGCTGGAGCACCGCACGGTGCTCGGGTGAGAGCCGGGTGACCGCGTCCGCGACCACCCACGTCATCAGCAGCTCGTCGCTCGCGTCCTCGGTCGACACCGGCTCCGGGAGCTCTCCCATGGGGATCTCGGAGCGGGCGCGCCGGGTGCGCGACTCGTCGATGACGATGTTGCGAGCGACCGTGAACAGCCAGGCGCGCACCGACCCCTGGCTCTCGTCCAGGAGCGAGGCGTTGCGCCAGGCGCGCAGGAGGGTCTCCTGGCACACGTCCTCGGCGCGGGCACGGTCGTGGTTGGTCAGGCGGAGGCAATGACCCCACAACGCACCCGCGTGGTCGTCGTGCAGGCGCTGCATCACGACATCAGGGCTGTCCGCCATCACACCTCCTCACGTCCGGTATACGGAGCCGACGTCCGATCGGTTCAATGATGACGCTCCATGGGTACGGCCCCGGCCGTTCGCTGCGGTCGGGCGACCCGGCTCCGCGGGGTCGAGGGGACGGCGTGCAAGCGCGCTCGCCCGTTCGCTGCGGTCGAGCGACCCGGCTCCGCCGGGTCGCTCGGTCCTCGCTCACGCGAGCGAGGCGAGCCAGGCATCGTGCAGATCGGAGAACCGGCCGTCGCCGCCCTCGATCAGCTCGGCCGGTGAGCCGTCCTCGACGATGTGCCCGTGCTCGAGCACCAGCACGCGGTCGGCGATCTCCACCGTCGAGAGGCGGTGGGCGATGATCACCGCGGTGCGGCCCTTGAGGATCGTGCGCAACGCCCGCTGGACCAGCCGCTCGGACGGGACGTCGAGCGACGAGGTCGCCTCGTCGAGGATCAGCACCGCCGGGTCGGCCAGGAACGCCCGCGAGAACGCGATCAGCTGACGCTGCCCGGCGCTGAGCAGTCCGCCGCGGTTGGAGACCCGGGTGTCGTAGCCCTCGGGCAGGGCCGCGATGAACCCGTGGGCGCCCAGCGCGCGGGTCGCCTGCTCGACGTCCTCCTGCGTCGCGTCGGGCCGGCCGAAGCGGATGTTGTCGGAGATCGAGCCGGAGAAGAGGTAGTTCTCCTGGGTGACCATCACCACGGACCGGTGCAGATCGGTCGACGTGAGCGAGCGCAGGTCCACGCCGTCGAGCGTGACCCGCCCGTCGACGGGGTCGTAGAAGCGGGTCGCGAGCTTGGCGATCGTGGTCTTGCCGGCCCCGGTGGTGCCCACGAGCGCCACCGTCTGGCCGGAGGGCACGGCGAGGTCGAGGTCGGGCAGCACCGCGACCCCTTCGACGTACTCGAAACGCACATGGTCGAACCGGAGGTCGCCGCGCGCGTCGGTCAGGGCCACCGGGTCGGTCGGCTCGGGGACGCCCGGCTCCTCCTCGAGGACGCCGGAGAGCTTCTCCAGCGCGGCGTTGGCGGACTGGAAGGTGTTGTAGAACTGCGAGATGTCCATCATCGGCTCGAAGAACTGGCGCAGGTAGAGCAGGAACGCCGCCAGCACGCCCACCGTGACCTGGCCCTGGTAGGCGAGATATCCGCCGTACAGCAGAACCACCGCGATCGTGACGTTTCCGATCAGCCGGATCTCCGGCATGAACCACGCCACCAGCCGGAAGGCCACCAGGTTGGCCGCGCGGTACTGGTCGTTGACGTCGTCGAAGATCTCCTGGTTGCGCGGCTCGCGACGGAACGCCTGGACGGCGCGGATGCCGTTCATCGACTCCACGAAGTGGACGATGACCAGGGCGACCTTCTCCCGGGTCACCCGGTAGCTCTTGGCGGACTCCTTGCGGAACCAGTTGGTCGCCCACGCGAGGAACGGCCCGCACAGGAGGGCGACCAGGCCCAGCTTGACGTCGAGGTAGAGCAGCAGGATCGCGGTGCCGACCAGGGTCAGGGCCGCCGTGATCAGCCCGTCGAAGCCGGTCTCGAGCATCTCGTAGATGGCGTCGACGTCGGAGGTCTGCCGCGAGATCACCCGGCCGGACGTGTAGGAGTCGTGGAACGCCGGGCTCAGGCGCTGGAACTGCCGGAAGACCCGTTGCCGGATCTCGAACAGGATGTCCTGCCCGATCTGCCCGGAGCGCACCAGGAAGATGTTGCGTGACACCGCCTGGACGAGGGTCGCGGCCAGCACCATCGCGACGATCTCCACCAGGGGCCGGAGGTCGTTGTCGGTGCGGATCGGCGGGATGCCGACGTCGATCCCCTTCGCCACCAGCAGCGGGATGGACAGGCGGGCGGCGTTCTCGACCAGGACCGCCGCGATCAGCAGCTTCACGACCCGGCGGTAAGGGGTCAGCAGGTCGCGGAGCAGGCGGCGCGAGCGACCCGCGAGCTTGGCGGTGGTCTCGGCGGTGAGGTCGTCGCGGCCGTCGGCGGCGACGCCCCGCCACTTCTGCCCCTCGTCGACCGGAACCTGTGAGGACACGCCTGCCGAGGTCATCCGGCGTCCCCGCGGCGTCGTCCGGCAGAGGAGCGCTGCGCGGCCGGCAGCCCCGCCAGCAGCACGGACGGCCGTGAGGCAGGCAGCAAGGCCGGCAGCGAGGCAGGAGAGAAGCGTCGTGGGGTGGGTCTCATGCCGACACGTCCTCGAGCTCGTCGGAGTCGGCGGCGAGCAGCTCGCGGTAGGCCGGCACCGTCGCGAGCAGGTGCCGGTGGTCTCCGACATGGGTGATCGTGCCGTCCTGGAGCAGGGCGACCCGGTCGGCCAGGAGCACGGTCGACGCGCGGTGGGCGACCACGAGACCGGTGGTGGCAGCCAGAACGCGCCGCAGCGCCTCCTCGACCAGCTTCTCGGTGTGGATGTCGAGCGCCGACAGGGTGTCGTCGAGCACCAGCACCTTCGGCCGGGCCAGGACGGCGCGGGCCAGCGCGAGCCGCTGCCGCTGCCCGCCGGAGAGCGACATGCCCTGCTCGCCGATGCGGGTCTCGAGACCCCACGGGAGGTCGTGCACGAAGCCGGCCTGGGCGATGTCGAGAGCCTGGGCGATGTCCTCCTCGCTCGCGTCCGAGCGGCCGAGGGTGAGGTTCTCGCGCGCGCTCATCGAGAACAGGGTCGGCTCCTCGAACGCCGTCGCCACCAGCGAGCGCAGCTCGAGCAGGGAGTAGTCGCGGACGTCGACCCCGTCGATCGTCACCCGGCCGCCGCTGACGTCGTACAGCCGCGGGACGAGCGAGGTGAGCGCGGTCTTGCCGGAGCCGGTGGCGCCGACGAGCGCGAGCGTCTCGCCCGGCGCGAGGTCGAGGTTGACGTCGCGCAGCACCGGGGTGTCGGAGCCCGGGAAGGTGAAGTCGACGTGCTCGAAGCGCAGGTGGCCCTCCGCCTCGGGTGCGGTCGCCGTTCCGGACACGATGTCGGGTGTCGTGTCGTAGATCTCGAGCACCCGGGCGGCGGCCGTCATGGCCTCCTGGGCCATCGCCAGGATCACGCCGAGGGATGCCACCGGCCAGACCAGGGACAGCATCAGGGTGATGAAGGCGACCAGCTCACCCGGCGTCAGCGCACCGCGGCCGACCCCGATGGCACCGAGGAGCAGCACGACGACGACCGCGAGGTTGGGGATCATCTCGAGGAAGGTCCAGAACTTCGCCGACAGCCGGACCTTCCGCACGCTGGTCTCCAGCAGGGTGCGAGCCGCCGCGTCGTACCGGGTGGAGACGTGCGGCGAGCGGCCGAAGGACTTGATCACCCGGATGCCGACCGCACCCTCCTCCGCCAGCGTGGCCAGGTCGCCCTGCTGGTCCTGGACGTCGCGCGAGATCACCACGTAGCGCTTCTCGAACCGCATCGACAGCCACACGATCGGCGCGGACGTCGCCGCGACCACGAGCCCGAGCGGCCAGTACATGTGGAGCAGCACGAGCGTCGTCACCACGACCTGGGTGATGTTGACCAGCAGGAACAACATGCCGAAGCCGAAGAACCGCCGGATCGCCGAGAGATCCGTGGTGGCGCGCGAGAGCAGCTGCCCGGACTGCCATCGGCTGTGGAAGCTCATCGGGAGCTCCTGCAGCCGCTGGTAGAGGTCGCGGCGCATCGCGGTCTCGACCGCCAGCACCGCCTTGTTCTGCACCCAGCGGCGCCACCAGATCAAGAACGCCTCGAGGGCGCCGAGGCCGAGCACGAGCAGGCTCAGCGGCAGGACGCCACTGGCCCGGTGGTCCTCGATCGGACCGTCGATGAGGGCCTTGATCACCAACGGGATCGCGATCGCCACGGCGACGCCGGTCATGGAGGTCACCAGCATGATCACGAGCGCGGGGATGTGCGGCCGGAGATAGCCACGCAGTCGCCAGAGTGACTTCACACTGGCGGGTGGGTGGCTGAGGGGGACCGTGGCGTTGTCGAGAGCGGCAGACATCGTTGGTCGACTCTAATCCTCCGCGCCGACATCCGCCGAATCATTTGGTACGACGCGCGGACCGCAAGTGCCCCTTACAGTCAGGACGCCGCCAGGCGGTCCCTCCTAGGCTCCGGGTGTGGCTGTCGTCGGAGTCTGCGAGGACGAGCCCGCGCTGCGCTCGGTCCTGGCGCGGGCGCTGCGGGCGATGGGGCACGACCCGTTGGTCGTGGCGACCGCGGGGGAGGCACTCCGGGCGTTCGCCAAGCAGCGGCCCGACGTGATGGTGCTCGACATCGGGCTCCCGGACGCCGACGGTCGCGACCTGTGCCTGGCCCTGCGGGCATCCGGGCTGGACGCACCGGTCCTGTTCCTGACTGCTCGCGATGCCCTGCACGACAAGATCGCGGGCTTCGAGGCCGGTGGTGACGACTACCTGACCAAGCCGTTCGACCTCGACGAGGTGCGGGTGCGCCTCGACGCGCTGCTGCGTCGTACCCCGACACCCGCGCCGGCCGACGCCGGTGGTGCCGTGCTCGATCCGGCACGGCACGCACTGGTGGTGGACGAGACGGAGGTGTCGCTGACGCCGACGGAGTTCCGGCTGCTCGGGCGGCTGATGGCCGAGCCGGCCACCGTCGTACGGCGTCAGGCGTTGGCGGCCGCCGCCTGGCCACCCGGCGCGATCGTCAGCGACAACACCCTCGACTCCTACGTCCGCCGGATCCGCAAGAAGCTGGAGCCGCTGGACCTGGCCGCGATCAGCACCGTCCGCGGGGTCGGCTACCGGTGGCGGTGAGACCGCCGTCGCTGCGCGCCCGGATGGCGGCCACGGCGCTGCTCGTGTCGACCCTGACCGCGACGCTCCTGGTGGCCGGTGTCCTGGTCGTGCTGGCGCGCAGCAGCGACGCGGCGATCCGGTCACGGCTCGACGCGCGGGTGTCGGCGGCCTCGGCGACCGTGGTGGCAGGACCGCACGGCATCCGGATCCTCGAGCAGAGGTCCCGCCTGCTCGACCAGAACGTCTGGATCTTCGACCAGCACGGCGACCTCGCGGACGGACGGCTCTCCCTGCCGCAGCTGGCACGGATCGTCGAGAGCCTGGCCCGCGTGACCGACCAGCACGAGAGGACGATCGGCGACGTCACCTACCTCGCCCGCCCGGTGCGCCGTGACGGGAGACAGGTCGCCACGGTCGTCGCGGCGGAGGACCACGAGCCGTACGAGCGGGCCCAGCGCAGCTCGGTGTGGCTCTCGATCCTGCTCGGGCTCGCCACCGTGGCGATCGCCACCACCGCCGCCTGGGTCGCAGCCACCCGGTCGTTGCGGCAGGTCCGAGCCATGGCGGACCTGGCCGACGACTGGCGCGAGCACGACGTCGGCCGCCGGTTCGACCCGGGTGAGGGCGGCGACGAGATCGCCCACCTCGGTCGCACCCTGGACCTGATGCTGGACCGGATCGTCGATTCGCTCTCCGCCGAGCGGCGGCTCACCGACGAGATCGCACACGAGATGCGGACCCCGCTCGCGGTGGTGCTCGCCGAGGCCGACCTGGCACGCCGGCACGCCCCGGAGGCGCAGCGGGAGGGCCTCGACAACATCCACGCCGCCGCGATCCGGATGCGGGACTCGATCGACACGATGCTGTCGGTGGCGCGGGCCCACGCGTCCGGGGGTGGCCGGGCCACGGTGGGTCAGCTGATGGGCGCCCTCGACCTCCCGCACACGCCGTACGACGAGATCGTGCTGGCCGCTCCGCTGGCGCCCTTGGCGGCCGCCGTACGCCCGCTCCTCGACAACGCCGAGCGCCACGGCGCGGGCGAGCCCCGAGTCGAGGTCGGTCGGGACGGACGGATCGTGGTGATCTCCGTCGTCGACGACGGGCCCGGCGTCGACCGCGGGGACCTGGAGCGGGTCTTCGAGCCCGGCCACACCACGCACGGAGATGGGGCGGGGCTCGGTCTGTCCCTGTCGCGACGGATGGTCCGCGCGATCGGCGGCGACGTGGTGGCACATCCCGGCCCCGGCGGTCGGTTCGAGGTGCGGGTGCCCGCGCGCGCAGCGCCCTAGTTGGCCAGGAGGCCGCGCACGACCCGCAGACCCACCGACATCCGGGCCAGGTCGGCGTTCTCGTCCGAGCAGATCTCCTCCAGCGTCGACGCCGCACGAGAGACCACGACGGCGTCGCCGTCCTCCCACTGCTGGATGCGAGCGGGCACCGTGTCCGACCCGCTGGTGTCGCGCAGCACCTGCGCGGTGAGCTGCGCGTGGACGGCGTACACGTCGTCGCGGAGCGCGGCACGCGCCATCGTCTGCCAGCGGTCGTCGCGCGGCAGGGCCAGGATGCGCGTGACCAGGTCCGGCAGCCCGAGCCGCTCGCCGAGCGCGAAGTGCAGCCGGGTGACATCCACCGGATCGAGCTCCATGCGGTCGGCGATCTCACGGATGCCGAGGAGCTGGTACGCCGGGTGGAGCACCGCGACCCGCGACGCGAGGTCCTCAGGAACTCCCTCGTCGACCAGGCGGGACATCCGGCCCTCGTAGGCACGCAGCTCGCGACCGGTGAGCAGCGACGGCAGCTCGTCCATCAGCCGCTGCACCGGCTCGCGGAAGTAGTCGACCGTGCCCTGGCTGTCCAGAGGAGGTCGCCGGTTGTTGACCAGCCAGCGCGACGCCCGCTCCACCAGGGTGCGCATCTCGACCCGCATCCGCGTCTGGCAGCCGGCGCCGAGCTTGTTGTCGTGGGTCTGCAGCTCCTCGCGCAAGGGCAGCGATCCGAAGATCTCACGGGCCACGAAGTTCGCCCGGGTCAGCTCCGCCGGTGTCGCACCGGTCTCGCCCGCGAGGCGCGGCCAGAACGTCATCCCGGCACCGTTGACCAGGTCGTTGACGACCTGGGTGACGATGATCTCGCGGCGGAGCGGATGGGTGGCGATCGAGGACTCGAAGCCCTCCTTGAGCTGCGTCGGGAAGTAGCCGACCAGGTCGACGTGGCAGTAGGGGTCGTCGGGCAGGTCGGACTCGATCAGCTCGTCGGCGAGCTCGATCTTGGTCCAGGCCAGCAGCACCGACAGCTCGGGTGTCGTCAGTCCCTCCCCTCGCTCGATCCGCCGGCGCACCTCGCGGGAGGTCGGCAGCCCCTCGAGCTCACGGTTGAGCACGCCCTTCTTCTCCAGGGTCCGCATCCAGTCCTCGTGGACGTGGAGCAGGGAGGGCGCGTGCGCGGAGGCGTTGGCGAGGGCGAGGTTCTGCTCGTAGTTGTCGCGCAGCACCAGCGAGGCGACCTCGTCGGTCATCTCCGCGAGCAGGTGGTTGCGCTGCTTCTCGGTCAGGTCGCCGTCGGCGACCACCCGGTCGAGCAGGATCTTGATGTTCACCTCGTGGTCGGAGGTGTCGACCCCGGCGGAGTTGTCGATGAAGTCGGTGTTGATCGCGCCGCCCTGACGGCCCGCGCCGAGCTCGGCGTACTCGATCCGGCCGAGCTGGGTCAGGCCGAGGTTGCCGCCCTCGCCGACACACCGGGCCCGCAGCTCGCGGCCGTCGATGCGGATCGCGTCGTTGGCCTTGTCCCCGGCGTCGGCATGCGTCTCCTCGGAGGACTTCACATAGGTGCCGATGCCGCCGTTCCAGAGCAGGTCGACGGGCGCCTGGAGGATCGCCTTCATCAGCTCGGCCGGGGTCAGCTTGGTCACCGACTCGTCCAGCTCGAGCACGCGGCGCACCTGGGTGCTGATCGGGATCGACTTCAGCGAACGGGAGTAGACACCGCCCCCCTCGGAGATCAGCGACGCGTCGTAGTCCTGCCAGCTGGACCGCGGGAGGTCGAACATCCGCTTCCGCTCCGCGAACGACTTCGCCGGGTCGGGATCGGGGTCGAGGAACACGTCGCGGTGGTCGAACGCCGCCACCAGCTTGATGTGCTCCGAGCAGAGCATCCCGTTGCCGAACACGTCGCCGGACATGTCGCCGATGCCGACACAGGTGAAGTCCTCGGTCTGGCAGTCGATGCCGCGCTCGCGGAAGTGGCGCTGCACCGAGACCCAGGCACCGCGGGCGGTGATGCCCATCGCCTTGTGGTCGTACCCGACGGAGCCGCCCGAGGCGAACGCGTCACCGAGCCAGAAGCCGTAGTCCTTCGCGACGCCGTTGGCGATGTCGGAGAACGTCGCGGTGCCCTTGTCGGCGGCCACGACCAGGTAGGAGTCGTCACCGTCGTGGCGTACGACGTCGCGGGGCGGGACCGTCGCGCCCTCGACCCGGTTGTCGGTGATGTCCAGCAGCCCGGAGATGAACGTCGTGTAGCAGCGGACGCCCTCGGCGAGCCACGCGTCGCGGTCGGACGGGTCGGGCAGCTGCTTGCAGAAGAACCCGCCCTTGGCCCCGACCGGCACGATCACGGTGTTCTTCACCATCTGCGCCTTGACCAGACCGAGCACCTCGGTCCGGAAGTCGTCGCGGCGGTCGGACCAGCGCAGGCCTCCGCGGGCGACCGCGCCGAAGCGC
>DATAOY010000084.1:0-8346 GCA_036265495.1 Nocardioides sp.
GGCGACCAGAGCGTCGGCGACATCATCGCCGAGGCGATGGACAAGGTCGGCAAGGAAGGCGTCATCACCGTCGAGGAGTCGAACACCTTCGGCATCGACCTCGAGCTGACCGAGGGCATGCGGTTCGACAAGGGCTACATCTCGGCGTACTTCGCCACCGACATGGAGCGCATGGAGGCCGTCCTCGACGACCCCTACATCCTGGTCGCCAACCAGAAGGTCTCCTCGGTCAAGGACCTGCTGCCCGTGCTCGAGAAGGTGATGCAGGGCGGCAAGCCGCTGCTGATCATCGCCGAGGACGTCGACGGCGAGGCGCTGTCGACCCTGGTCGTGAACAAGATCCGCGGCACCTTCAAGTCCGTGGCCGTCAAGGCCCCGGGCTTCGGTGACCGTCGCAAGGCCATGCTGCAGGACATCGCGATCCTGACCGGCGGCCAGGTCATCTCCGAGGAGGTCGGCCTCAAGCTGGAGTCGACCGGCCTCGAGCTGCTCGGCTCGGCCCGCAAGGTCGTGATCACCAAGGACGAGACCACCATCGTCGAGGGTGGCGGCGACTCCGCCCAGATCGAGGGCCGGGTCAACCAGATCCGGGCCGAGATCGAGAAGAGCGACTCCGACTACGACCGCGAGAAGCTGCAGGAGCGCCTGGCCAAGCTGGCCGGCGGTGTCGCGGTGATCAAGGTCGGTGCGGCCACCGAGGTCGAGCTCAAGGAGCGCAAGCACCGCATCGAGGACGCCGTGCGCGCGGCCAAGGCCTCGGTCGAGGAGGGCATCGTGTCCGGAGGCGGTGTCGCGCTGCTCCAGGCCGGCGCCCGCGCCTTCGAGAAGCTCGAGCTGAGCGGCGACGAGGCCACGGGTGGCAACATCGTCAAGGTCGCCGTGAGCGCGCCCGTCCGCCAGATCGCGCTGAACGCCGGCCTCGAGGGCGGCGTCGTGGCCGAGAAGGTCGCGGGCCTCCCCGAGGGTCACGGTCTCAACGCGGCCACCGGTGAGTACGGCGACATGCTGGCCGCCGGCATCCCGGACCCGACCAAGGTGGTCCGCAGCGCCCTGCAGAACGCCGCGTCCATCGCCGCGCTGTTCCTGACGACCGAGGCGGTCATCGCGGACAAGCCGGAGAAGGCCGCGCCGATGCCGGGTGGCGACGGCGGCATGGGCGGCATGGACTTCTGACCGGCGCCAGCCGGACAGGTCGAGCCCAGACCGCTCGCATCGCTTCATCAGCAGGGCCCCGGGTGTCCCCGGGGCCTTGCTGCATTTCCGTCCGCGATCGCCCGGGACGACATACGTTGTGCTCGCCATGACGACCGTTCCGCATCGCGTCCCGGGAAGCCTGGCCGCGCTGGTCGTCGTCGCAGCCCTGCTGGGCGGGTGCGGGTCGAGCACGACTCCGCGGGCACACGCACATCGGCAGCGCTCACCGGCTCACGCCGGTCATGCCACGCACGACACGACGAGACCCACGCCGCCGGGCGGCCCACCGGTCGCACTGCCGGCGGATGCCGGACAGGCCCGTGCGGAGCTCGACCGGCTCGTCGTTCGCCCACGACCTCGGGGCACCGAGGGGTACCTGCGTGACGCGTTCGGTGTCGACTGGGTGGACACCGACCACGACGGCTGCAACCAGCGCGACGACGTCCTCCTGCGCGACGCGGTCCCGGGTACGACGCGGGTGCAGCAGCAGGGCTCCTGCGACCACGACGTGCTGGCCGGCACCTGGCACGACCCGTACACGGGCCGCACCCTGACGTTCATCGACCTCAAGGACCTCCGGCAGGCCGAGGCGATCCAGATCGACCATGTCGTGCCGCTCGCCGAGGCTTGGGTCTCCGGCGCCCGGCACTGGAGCCGGGCCGGTCGCGAGGCGTTCGCCAACGACCTGGGCGAGCTGCTCGCCGTCGACGGTCCCACCAACATGAGCAAGGGAGACGGGGACCCCGCGTCCTGGCGCCCGCGCAAGGGCTACCAGTGCGCGTACGCGCGCCGCTGGATCGCGATCAAGGCCCGCTACGCGCTGGCCGTCGACCCGTCCGAGAAGACCGCGCTCGACCAGATGCTCGGGTACTGCCGCTGACCCGCGAGCCGGCTGTGAGAACGTGACCCTCGTGGCCCTGGACCATCGCCCGGCCGACGCTCGACGACCTCGACGAGATGGGGCGCGTGCACGTGCAGGTGTGGCGGGAGGCGTACGCCGGGCTCTTGCCCGACGACTACCTGGCCGCGCTCGACCCGTCGTTCGGGCCGACCCGCTGGCGGGAGCGCTTCGGCACCTCTCCCGAGGTCGGCTGGTGGCTGGCCCGCGACGAGGAGGGGATCGTCGGCCTGACGACCGCTGGACCTCCCCGCGACGACGACCCGCCCGCCCCGCTCGAGCTGTACGCGATCAACGTCCTGCGCCGGGCCCACGGCACCGGACTCGCCGAGGATCTGATGCGGCACGCGATCGGAGACCGTGCGGCGTACCTCTGGGTGCTCGAGGGCAACGAGCGTGCGGCGGCGTTCTACCGGAAGCACGGCTTCACCGACGAGGGCGGCCGCAAGCCCGAGCCGGAGACCGGCGCGGTCGAGATCCGGATGGCCCGCGGGTACGACGCCTCGTGAGGGTCGGGTGAGCGGCACCGCCCTCGCGCTCGTCCTCACCGCGGCGCTGCTCCATGCCACGTGGAATCTCGCGATCAAGGGCGCCGGTGGCGAGGACCGGGTGGCGTTCGTCTGGCTGTACATCCTCCTGTGCTCCGCCATCTGGACGCCGATCGGAGCGGTCTGGGTCCTCGTCACCGGCGAGAGCCCCACCTGGTGGTGGCTGGGGGCACCGCTGGTCTCGGCCGTCCTGCACGTCGTGTACCAGCTGGCGCTGCAGCGTGGTTACGCCGAAGGCGACCTGAACCTGGTCTATCCGCTGGCTCGCGGGGCCGGGCCGATGCTGACGTTCCTGTTCGCGGTGACCGTGCTCGACCAGCACCCCGGTCCCGAGGAGGTGCTCGGCGTCCTCGCCATCGTCAGCGGTGTCCTCCTCATCTCGCTAGGAGCTCGCGCGGGCCGGCTGAGGGCCGACCGGGCCGGCGTGATCTGGGGGCTCGCCACCGGCGCGACCATCGCGGCGTACACCCTGTGGGACAACCACTCCGTGAACGGCCTCGACCTGCCGCCGGTGCCCTACTTCGTGCTCAACCTCGTGCTCCAGCTGCCCTTCCTGGCCGTGCTGCTCGTACGTCGCCGTGACCCGACCCCAGTGCGCGAGGTGTGGACCTCCGCCCGCACCGCGGCCCTCACCGTGGCGTTGCTCTCGCCGCTGGCCTACCTGCTCGTCCTGCGGGCGATGCAGCTCGCCCCGGTCGCCCTCGTCGCCGCTGCCCGCGAGTCGAGCATCGTGGTCGGCGCCGTCTTCGGCTGGCTGGTGCTGCGTGAGCCGCGGCCCGCGCGGAGGCTGGTCGGCGCGGTCGTCGTGCTGGTGGGGATCGGCCTGATCGCCGTCGGCTGACCGGCGCGAGACGACCGACGAGCGACGGGCCGGTGAAAGAAGGGGGACCTGGCCGGACATGTGCCAACGTGGAGTCCGTGGACCGTGCTGACACCCGGCCGGAGAACGGTGATGTCGAGGCTCGCGTCCGGTTCGAGCAGACCGTCCACCGGATCGTCGAGCCGCTCCGGCGCTACCTCGCCCGCCGTACGGATCCCGCGACGGCGGACGACGTCCTCGCCGACACGTTGCTGGTCTGCTGGCGGAGGTACGACGAGCTGCCGGAGGAGCCGCTGCCGTTCGCGTACGGCGTGGCCCGGCTCTGCCTCGCGAACGCCGAGCGCGGCGCGCGGCGGCAGCGGCGGGTGGCCGGGAAGATCGCGGCGCTCGACCCGCCGCGCGAGGTGCCGGACCCCGTCGGGGACGACCGCCTGGCCGAGGCGATGAACGAGCTGTCGCCCGACGACGCGGAGGTGCTTCGGCTGTGGGCCTGGGAGCAGCTGGGGGCCGGGGAGATCGCGGCGGTGCTCGACGTCACCGCCAACGCCGCGAGCATCCGCCTGCATCGGGCCAAGGACAAGCTGCGCACCGCGCTGCGAAAGGTGGACGCCGCTGACGGACATGAGGGGACGACGGAAGGGGGGAGACGGTGACCGAGCACGAACCGGACGCGGAGCTGCTGGCGCGGCTTCGTGCGGCCGATCCCGCCTCCTCCCTCCCGTCGGCCGATCCCGACCGGCTCGCCCAGCTCCTGGAGGCGGCCATGTCCGACACCGCGACGCGCGCCACCGAGTCCCGCGCGACGGGCACCCGCGACCGCAGTCCGCTGACCTGGCTGGTGGCGGCCGCTGCGGTGGTCCTGATCGCGGCCGCGGGGATCTTCGGGATGACCCAGCGCGACCACGGGTCGTCCCCTGTCGCTCAGGGCAGCGTCACGCAGCTCGGGTTCGACCCACCGCGGGGCCGCTGCCAGCTGCCGAACGTCGGCGTCCTGAAGCAGCAGACGGTCGCGTTCCAGGGGACTCTGGTCTCGGTCGTCGACGGGACCGCGACGTTCGAGGTGACCCGCTGGTACCGAGGCGGTCCCACCGACACCGCCAGGATCTCCGCGACCCCGCCGCAGCTCGCCACGCTCGTGCAGGCGGCCGACCTGAGGATCGGCGGCCGCTACCTCGTCGCCGCGGGTGGCGGCACGGTTCTCGCCTGCGGCTTCACCCGTCCCGCCGGCGGGCACCTGCAGACGTTGTACGACCAGGCGTTCGGCTGACCCCCACAGGCGGCCGGTCTGACAGGCTGGCGGGCGTGGAAGGACTGCTGCTCGCCGCCGGGGCCGGCCGCCGCATGGGGATGCCGAAGGCGCTCGTGTCCGACGATTCCGGCTCGTGGCTGCAGCGCGGGGTCGTGACCCTCCGCGACGGAGGATGCTCCCGCGTCACGGTCGTGCTCGGCGCCGAGGCCGAGCGGGCGCGAGCCCTCATGGACGGGCTCGACGTGAGCGTGGTGGTGGCCGAGGACTGGGCCCAGGGGATGGGCGCCTCGCTCCGGGCCGGGCTGCGGTCGCTGGGCGGCTCGGCCGACAGCGGGGTCGTGGTGTCGCTCGTCGACCTGCCCGACCTGGTGCCCGAGGTGGTGGACCGGCTGATCGTCGCCGCTGATGCCTCGGGTACGCACGGGTCGGCCGCGTTGGTGCGCGCGTCGTACGACGGGAGGCCGGGGCACCCCGTGCTGCTCGGTCGCGACCACTGGGCAGGGGTGATCGAGACGGCCGTCGGCGACCGGGGCGCCCGCGCCTATCTCGGTGCCCGTGAGGTCATCCTCGTGGAGTGCGCCGACCTCGCCTCCGGCCGGGACGTGGATGCTCGATAGCCGAGCAGCCCGCCGACGTCGCTCTCGCCGCCGAGATCGACGGCACCGATCCAACCGGCGGCCAACGCACCGCCAAGTAGCCTGGAGGCATGGAGGTGACCTCTCCCGCCGAGGTGGCGGGACTGCTCGGGCGCACGGGCTACCTGTGCGACGACGAGCTGGCGACGGTCACCTACCTGGCCCTGGCCATGCAGCGCCCCCTGCTGCTGGAGGGCGAGCCCGGCACCGGCAAGACCGCATTGGCCGAGGGCCTCGCCGAGGCTCTCGACCTGCCGCTGGTCCGGCTGCAGTGCTACGAGGGCATCGATGCCAGCCAGGCGCTGTACGACTGGGACTTCCCGCGGCAGATCCTCCACCTCCGCGCGCTCGAGGCGAGCGGAGGAGCCGGCGCCGAGGAGGCCGAGAAGAGCCTGTACGACGAGCGCTTCCTGCTCGCCCGGCCGGTGCTGGCAGCTCTCCAGCAGAGCCCGGCCATCCTGCTGGTCGACGAGGTCGACCGGGCGGACGACGAGTTCGAGGCGTTCCTGCTCGAGGTGCTCTCGACGTGGCAGGTCTCCATCCCCGAGCTCGGCACCGTGAAGGCCGCGACGCCGCCGATCGTGGTGCTGACCTCCAACCGCACCCGCGAGCTCCACGACGCGCTCAAGCGGCGCTGCCTCTACCACTGGATCGAGCACCCGGGTCTCGAGCGAGAGCTGCAGATCGTCCGCTCGCGCGCTCCCGAGGTCTCCGAGGCGCTGGGCCGTCAGGTGGTCGGGGTCGTGCAGGACCTGCGCACCCGCGACCTGACCAAGCCGCCCGGGGTCGCCGAGACCCTCGACTGGGCCCGGGCCCTGCACCACCTCGGGACCGCCGACCTCGACCTCGAGTCGGCGGCGACCACGCTGGGTGCGCTGGTGAAGTACCGCGAGGACTCGGACCGCGTGAAACAGGCGCTGGACCAGCTGCTGCGCACATGAGGACGTCGAACGCCTCGACCGCCGAGGAGGTCCGTGGCGGTGACGAGATCCTGCTCGCCTTCACGCGTGCCCTGCGGGCAGGTGGGGTGCCGGTGACGCAGGACCGGACGCACGACTTCCTGGCTGCGGCCGCCCTGCTCGGCGCCGACGACCCGACCGCAGTGCGCGCCGCCGGGCGCTCGACCCTCTGCGCCGCGCCCGACGACCTGGCCCGCTTCGACCAGGTCTTCGAGGCGTTCTTCAACGCGCGGCACGGGCCGCCCCGGCCGCGACCCGTGGTGCGCCCGGAGTCGTCCGCGGAGCAGCTCCCGATCGACGACAACGAGGGCGAGCAGGCGGACGAGGCGGACGACGTGATCCGGGCGGCGGCCAGTCCGACGGAGGTGCTGCGCCATCGTGACGTCGCGTCGCTGACTGCGGCGGAGAAGCAGCGACTGGCCACGATGTTCGCGACCCTCGACCCGCGCCCGCCGCTGCGTCGTACGGCGCGCCACCAGCGCTGGCACCGGGGCCAGGTCGACGCCTCGCGCACCCTGCGGGAGAGCCTGCGTCGGATGGGCGAGCCGGCCGAGATCGCGTGGCGCCGACGCGCGCAGAAGCCGCGTCGCGTCGTGCTCCTGGTCGACGTCAGCGGCTCGATGTCGTCGTACGCCGACGCCCTGCTGCGTCTCGCGCACCGACTCACCCAGGGCATCGGCAGCGTCGAGACGTTCACCATCGGGACCCGAGTGACCCACGTGACCCGGGCGATGCGGACCCGCGACGCGGAGCGCGCGCTCGTCGCCGCCGGCGACACCGTGCCGGACTGGTCCGGCGGCACCCGGCTGGGTGAGACGCTCCGGTTCTTCCTGGACCGCTGGGGCCAGCGCGGAATGGCGCGGGGGGCCGTCGTCGTTGTGTTCAGCGACGGATGGGAACGAGGTGACGCCGCCGTGCTGGCAGAGCAGATGGGCCGGTTGCGCCGGATCGCGCACCGCGTGGTGTGGGTGAACCCCCACCGCGGGAAGGACGGCTACGAGGCCGTCCAGACCGGCGTCCTCGCCGTGCTTCCCTTCTGCGACCATTTCGTCGCCGGCCACTCGCTGGCGACGTACGCCGACCTGGTGGAGGTGCTGGCCGATGCGTGAAGTGCTCCCCGAGCTGCTCGCGTGGTGGCGCGCCGGCGAGGAGATCGGCGTCGGCACCGTGGTGGCGACGTTCCAGTCGGCACCTCGTCCCCCGGGCGCGAGCATGCTGGTCGGTCCCGACGAGACCGCTGTGGGCTCGGTGTCGGGCGGCTGCGTGGAGGGCGCCGTCTACGAGCTGAGCCGTGAGGTCGTCGAGTCGGGGGTCCCGGTGCTGCAGCGCTACGGCATCTCCGACGACGACGCGTTCGCCGTCGGCCTGACCTGCGGCGGCATCCTCGACGTGTACGTCGAGAAGGTGTCCCGCGAGACGTTCCCCGAGCTGGAGGACCTCGCCGCCGACCTCGAGGCCGGGCGGCCGGTCGCGGTCGCGACCGTGATCGAGCACCCCGACCCGGAGTGGCTCGGACGGCGCGTGATCGTCCATCCGGACGCCGACCACGTGACCGGCTCGATCGGGTCGTCGCGCGCCGACGACGCCGTGCGCGACGACGCACTGGGGCTGCTCGCCAGCGGCACCAACGCCACCTTGTCCTACGGTCCCGACGGCGAACGACGCGGCGAGGGGATGCGGGTCTTCGTCTGGGCGTTCGCACCCAAGCCGCGGATGCTGGTGTTCGGGGCGATCGACTTCGCCGCCGCGGTGGCGCGCGTGGGCAGCTTCCTCGGCTACCACGTGACCGTCTGCGACGCCCGTCCGGTCTTCGCGACCAACACCCGCTTCCCCGAGGCGGACGAGGTCGTCGTGGAATGGCCGCACCGGTTCCTGGAGAAGCAGCGCGACGCCGGCGCCCTGGACGGTCGCACCGTGATCGCCGTACTCACGCACGACCCGAAGTTCGACGTCCCGCTGCTGGAGGTCGCCCTCCGGCTGCCGGAGGTGGCCTACATCGGTGCGATGGGTTCCCGGCGTACGCACGAGGACCGCGAGGCCCGG
>DATAOY010000085.1:0-12013 GCA_036265495.1 Nocardioides sp.
GTTCCACGTGGTGTCGCGGATGTTCGAGATCGGGCCGGTGTTGTAGAGGAAGGTCTTCGGGTCACGCACCCGGGTCGTGAAGTGGAAGCGGTAGGTGATGTCCGCCTCCGCCTTGCCCTTGTTGGAGATGTTGATGTCGTAAGCCACGTCGTCGCCGAACTCGTTGAAGTTCGGGCCGCCGTCCGGAGCCTGGAACGGGATGTAGTTGGCGATCAGCGTGACCGTGTTGGGACGGTCGGGGCTGACGAAGGCGTAGACGTCGGTGCTGTCGGCCACCGGGTCCTTGGCCATCTCGGGTGCTTCACGGTGCGAGGACATGTCATCGACCTCCCGCCGCGTTCAGGATCCGGGTCGCCAGGTCGCGGTCGTGCACCACGATCTCGCGCTCCCCGACCATGAGCCGGACCTCGCTGGAACGGTGATCGTGGACGTAGGCCACGACCGACTCACGCGCGCTCGACGCCGAGCGTCGCGCCTCGCCGGCCTGGGCGGGTCCCATGGTCAGTCCCACGGTGCCCGTGGCCACGCCCGCCCCCGTGGCGGCGAGGAGCTTCCTTCTGGTGGTGTCGCTCATCAGAGCCCTCCTTGATGGACGTGCCCCGTTGTGAGGCGCGCCACATCGGATTCGGAGCGAGCGGGGTGGGTGGATGGGGCGGGTGACGGTTTCACCGCTTACGCGGTGAAACCGACGCTTATTGGGGCAAGCAAACCTCGAGATGCGTCGGATTCACCGCTTAGGCGGTGAATCCGACACCGCCCGACCCCTCACCATCGGGGGCGGCAGCCGCGTCGGTGGTCCTGGCCTTCAGCTGCGCACCGAGGTCGGCGAGGAGCGAGTCTCCGACCGCGACCAGGCCGCCGAGCAGTACGGCGGCGACCGGCGCCGGCAGCGCGCTGCGGCGTACGGCGGAGGCGGCGACGAGCATCACCGCCGTCCATGACGCACCGGACGTGGCGAGCGGGACGATCGCTCGCCGCCACGGCTCGGCGTCCTCGTCGGGCACGACGACGAAGACCTGCAGGCCCGGCCGGCTCAGCGGCCAGCCGGCGACGTACGACGCGAGCACGGCGCGGGCGCGGCCCGGGAGCCGCGGCGTCAGACAGGCGAGCGCGACCCCGGCTCCGCGTACCGCCGAGCCGGGCCGGATCCGGGTCCCCCCGATCATGTGACGATCTCGGGCTCGGTCTTCTCGCGCACCTCGTCGAGGGAGACGCCCGGTGCCAGCTCGACCAGCCGCAGTCCGTCCGCGGTCACGTCGAGGACGCACAGGTCGGTGATGATCCGCTGCACGACGCCACGGCCGGTGTAGGGCAGGTCGCATTCGTTGAGGATCTTCTTCGAGCCGTCCTTGGCGACGTGCTCCATGAGCACGATCACCCGCTTGGCGCCGTGGACCAGATCCATCGCGCCGCCCATGCCCTTGACCATCTTCCCCGGGATCATCCAGTTGGAGATGTCCCCCTTGGCCGAGACCTGCATGGCGCCGAGGATCGCGGCGTCGATCTTGCCGCCGCGGATCATCCCGAAGGACGTGGCCGAGTCGAAGAACGACGCTCCCTTGCGCAGGGTGACGGTCTCCTTGCCGGCGTTGATCAGGTCGGGATCCTCGTCGCCCTCGTAGGGATAGGCGCCGACGCCGAGGATGCCGTTCTCGCTCTGCAGCACCAGCTCGACATCGTCGGCGACGTAGTTGGGCACCAGGGTCGGCAGCCCGATGCCGAGGTTCACGTAGGAACCGTCGGTCAGCTCCGAGGCGGCGCGCGCGGCCATCTCCTCGCGGGTCCATCCGTGCGACTGGGCCATGTCAGGCCCCCACCGGGCGCGGCCGCGTGGTCCGCTTCTCGATCTTCTTGTCGGCTGCCTGCTCCTCGGTCAGCGCGACCACCCGCTGCACGTAGACGCCCGGCGTGTGGACGTCCTCGGGCTTGATCTCCCCCGGCTCGACGAGGTGCTCGACCTCGGCGATGGTCACCCGGCCGCACATCGCGGCGAGCGGGTTGAAGTTGCGCGCGGACTCGCGGTACACGAGGTTGCCGTGCCGGTCGCCCATCCAGGCACGCACCAGCCCGAAGTCGGCGACGATCGCCTCCTCGAGGACGTACTCGCGGCTCTCACCGTTGGTCACGAAGTCGCGGGTCTCCTTCGGCGGCGAGCTGACGACGACGTTGCCCTCGGCGTCGTACCGCCAGGGCAGGCCACCCTCTGCCACCTGGGTGCCGCCGCCCGTCGCGGTGAAGAACGCGGGGATGCCGGAGCCGCCGGCGCGCATGCGCTCGGCCAGGGTGCCCTGCGGGGTGAGCTCGACCTCGAGCTCGCCGGAGAGGTACTGCCGGGCGAACTCCTTGTTCTCCCCGACGTACGACGAGATCATCCGACGCAGCCGCTTCTCCATGAGCAGCCGGCCCAGCCCCCACTCGTCGACGCCGCAGTTGTTCGACACCGCCTCCAGGTCTCGCACGCCGGCGTCGAGCACGGCATCGATGAGCACGGACGGCACCCCGCAGAGCCCGAACCCACCGACCGCCAGGGTCGACCCGTCGGAGATGTCGGCCACCGCCTCGGCAGCGCTCGCCACGACCTTGTCCATCCACGCACCTCCTCCGCGCATCCTGCCACGGTGCGGGAGGGCGGTCCGGCCGGGGCGTCAGCCGGCGGTGGGGTCCTCGATCGACCACACGGTGTGGCCGACCAGGACGTGGACCGCACCACCCGAGGCACAGGCCGCCCTCAGCGGACCGTCCGGTGCCGGGAAGGCCTTCCACTCCGCTCCGTCGTGCCAGCACAGACGGTTCCCCCGCCCGGTGGCGGCGACGAACACCGGCTGGTCACCGGTGGTGTCGTCGACCAGGACCAGCGGTCGCCCACCCGCGTCGGGGATGTGGACGAGCTCCAGCTGCGGCATCGGCAGGGTGAACGTACGCAGCGGTCCGCGGAACGGGAGCGGAAGCAGCTCGTACACCGCGGCGCGGCCGTCCGCCACCCCCCCGATCCAGGTGTGCCGGCCAGCCCACGCGTAGGCGACCGAGGTGAGCGCGGAGGGCGCCGGGCACAGGTGGATGCGCCGCCAGTCACCGCTGAACGCCCAGGCGGTCGCCGCCCCCGAGTCCCCGAGACGTCCCGCCACGACCAGCGGGTCCTTCTCCGGGCAGCCGAGGACGAAGGCGGTGTCGGGCGAGCCGGCGAGCGGCAGGTCGCGGGCCTTCGGGGCGCCGCCCACCGTCGCGGCCTGTCGGTCGTAGGTCCTGAGGCGCCACGATCCCTCGGACAGGTGGCAGCTCAGCAACAGGTCGGTCCCCGCGTCCATGGCGGGCGCGGCCCACATCGCGTCGATCCCGTCGAGCGAGCTCGACTCGATCGTCGTGTCGTCGTCGCGCGCCGCCCAGAGCTGCAGCCGGCCGTCGGCCCCGCGGCCGGTGAGCCAGGGCTCGGGTCCGGGCGCGAGCCCGAGCACGCCGAAGGAGTCGACGAGCACGTCGTCGTACGTCGTCGGGCGCGCATGCGGCAGGCGCAGGTGCGCGACGAAGACGGTGCCTTCGGTCGTCACTCCGGCACACAGCCCCCGCTGCAACGCCGTGATCCGGCCGGTGACCGCGAATCTGGTCCAGTCCATGGTGCTTCCCCCGGAAAACGACGGTAGCCGCCGAGAGCCGCCCGCGCTGAGGACTGCGAAAACCTTCACCTTGGGCGACGACCGTAGCCAGGGCGCGCCCGCCCCCCGGTTGCGCGCACGCCGCCACGCCCTAGGCTCGACCGGTGTCGAGCCGCGACTTCCCGCAGGTCCGCCTGCACATCGTCACGGGGAAGGGCGGCACCGGGAAGTCCACCGTCGCGGCCTCGCTCGCCCTCGGGCTGGCCGCGGCCGGAACCAACGTCCTGCTCTGCGAGGTGGAGGGCCGCCAGGGCATCGCCCGGATGTTCGACGTCGAGCCCCTGCCGTACGCCGAGCGCCGCGTCGCCACCGGCCTCCCGGGCATCGACGGCCAGCGGGGTGGGGTCGTCCACGCCCTGCACATCGACCCCGAGTCCGCGCTGCTGGAGTACCTCTCGATGTACTACAAGCTCGGTCGCGCCGGACGCGCCCTGGACCGCTTCGGCGTCGTCGAGTTCGCAACCACGATCGCTCCGGGCGTCCGCGACGTCCTGCTCACCGGGAAGGTGTACGAGGCGACCAAGCGCAACGCCCGCAACAAGAACGCCATCACCTACGACGCGGTCGTGCTCGATGCGCCGCCCACCGGTCGGATCGCCCAGTTCCTGGGCGTCAACCACGAGCTGGCGGGACTGGCCCGGATGGGGCCGATCAAGTCCCAGGCCGACTCCGTCACCACGCTGTTCCATTCCAAGCGCACCGCCGTGCACCTGGTCACCGTGCTCGAGGAGATGCCGGTGCAGGAGACCACGGACGGCATCGCCGAGCTGCGCAAGCACGACCTCCCGGTCGGTGGGGTCGTGGTCAACCAGGTGCGTCCCCGCGACCTCGACGACGACGACCTGGCCGCGGTCCGCGCGGGCGCGGTCACGAAGCGCCAGCTCGCGGCGGCCCTCACCCGCTCGGGTCTCAGCGGCGACGCCGAGATGGTCATGGGCCTGTTGGCCGAGGCTCGCGACCACGCCGAGCGGCGGGCGCTGGAGGATGCCCAGCGCGCGCTGGTCGACGAGCTCGACGTCCCGACGTACGAGCTGCCGCTGCTGGTCGGCGGTGTCGACCTCGGGGCGCTCTACGAGCTCGCCGGGATGCTTCGCGAGCAGGGGCTCGCATGACCGCCCCACGCCGGAGCAGGGCGCGCTCACGGGTGGGCCCGCAGTCGCTGACCGGCGCGAAGACCCTGGACGTCGACCGGCTCCTCGACGACCCGAGGACCGGGATCATCGTGTGCTGCGGCTCGGGAGGCGTGGGGAAGACGACGACGTCGGCGGCGCTCGCGCTGCGCGCGGCGGAGCGGGGGCGGCGGGTCGTCGTGCTCACCATCGACCCCGCCCGCCGGCTGGCCCAGTCGATGGGCATCGAGGTGCTCGACAACACCCCGCGCCCGGTCCCGGGCGTGGGGGGTGCGGGCCGTCTCGACGCGATGATGCTGGACATGAAGCGCACCTTCGACGAGGTGGTCGAGAGCCAGGCCAGCCCGGAGAAGGCGCGGCAGATCCTGGAGAACCCGTTCTACGTCGCGCTGTCGAGCTCCTTCGCGGGCACACAGGAGTACATGGCGATGGAGAAGCTCGGTCAGATCCACGCCGACGCCCAGCGCGACGGCACCTACGACCTGATCGTCGTCGACACCCCGCCGTCCCGCTCGGCGCTCGACTTCCTCGACGCCCCTGAACGGCTGTCCAGCTTCCTGGACGGGCGGTTCATCAAGCTGCTCCTCGCGCCGGCGAAGGGCCCAGCCCGGCTGATGTCCGCGGGCTTCGGCATGGTGACGAACGCGTTGGCCAAGATCCTCGGCGCCCAGGTCCTGCGCGACATGCAGACCTTCGTGGCCGCGTTCGACACCCTCTTCGGCGGCTTCCGCCTGCGCGCGCAGAAGACGTTCGAGCTGCTGCAGGCCGACGGGACGGCGTTCCTGGTGGTCGCGGCGCCGGAGCCCGATGCGCTGCGCGAAGCGGCGTACTTCGTCGAGCGCCTGAGCGAGGACGAGATGCCGCTGGCCGGTCTCGTCGTCAACCGGGCGAGCCCGCAGCCGATGGGCGACGTGTCCGCCGAGGAGGCGATGGCCGCTGCGCAGCGGTTGCGCAAGGACGACGCGGACCCACGCACTGCGGGCCTGCTGCGGCTGCACGCGGACCGCGTGCGGATCGTCGAGAGAGAGTCGTTGCTGCGGCGCCGCTTCGAAGCGGCTCACCCACAGGTGCCCACCGCGGTGGTGCCGGCCCTCGCGGGCGACGTGCACGACCTGGCGGGGTTGCGCCAGGTCGGCGCGCTCTTGGCGGGGGAGCGGCCGACCTGACGCGGTTGACCCGACGGTGTCGGTGGTTTCGTCAGCGCGGCTCAGGCGCTGACGACCACACCGGCGTGCTGCTCACGAGCTTGTTCGAGAACGGCTCGCCACGATGCATTCGGACGGCGACGCAGCAGGGCTCGGCGCTCACGCTCGGTCATCCCGCCCCAGACGCCCCACTCGATCTGGTTGTCGAGAGCCTCCGCGAGGCACTCGGTGCGCACAGGACACGCACCGCAAACCTGCTTCGCCTTGTTCTGCTCCGCACCACGCACGAACAGCTTGTCGGGTTGCTGGCCCCGGCACGCAGCCTGGGCAGCCCAATCTTGATTCCACATAATGACGTCCCCACGATCGTCAGCTGACTGAAGCTTCCCCATGAAGCCATCCGCCCGAACGAATGCTCAGTCGAGGCTCCAAGGTAAAGAACATCTGTCACTCAGGGACAGACTCGTACGGTTCTATCCCCGTAGTCCCATAGGACTAGTCCATGGGGGTCGAGAATGCGCAGGTCTTCGGGCCTTCACGTAGTCTCTCCGGCATGACCTTGCCCCCCGAGGAGCGGCTTCCCGCGTCCCGAGTCGCCTCCCATCTGGGCGTGATGGCGATCGTCGCGGCCGTCATGGGCGTGGTCGTGGCGGGCCTGGCGATCCCCTTCGCCGGGGTGCTCGGGCTGGCCTCCAAGTCCCTGTCGCACACCGTGGAGTCCCTGCCGGCCCAGCTGCGCACCCAGCCCCTGGCCCAGCAGACGAAGATCGTCGACCCCAGCGGCCAGACCATCGCCACCCTGTACGACGAGAACCGGATCAACGTCCCGCTGAGCCAGATCTCGCGGAAGATGGTCAAGTCGATCGTCGCGATCGAGGACTACCGCTACTACCAGCACGGCGCCCTCGACGTGAAGGGCACGCTGCGCGCGCTGATCACCAACCAGTCCACCGGTGGCGTCGTGCAGGGTGGTTCGTCGATCACCCAGCAGATGGTCAAGATGACCCTGCTCGCGCAGGCGAAGACCGCCAAGGAGCGCAAGGCCGCGACCGCCGACACCTACGCCCGCAAGCTCACCGAGCTGCGCTACGCGATCGCCTTCGAGCAGAACTACTCCAAGGACTGGATCCTCGAGCGCTACCTCAACATCGCCTACTTCGGTGACGGGGCGTACGGCGTACAGGCCGCGGCCCGGCACTACTTCGGCACCAACGCCAAGGACCTCACCTGGCTACAGGGCGCGACCCTGGCCGGCCTGGTCAAGAACCCCAGCGGCTACGACCCGCTGCGCAACGCCTCCCGGGGCCTCGAGCGTCGCAACGTCGTGCTCGACCGCCTGGCCCAGCTGCACGTGATCTCGCAGCACAAGGCGGACAAGCTCAAGAAGCAGCCGCTCGGCCTCCACCCGGTGGCGACGCCCAACGGCTGCATCAACTCCAGCGCGCCGTTCTTCTGCGACTTCGTGGTCCGCTATCTCGAGCATGACCCCGCGCTGGGCAAGACGGTTGCGGCGCGGCACAAGCTCCTCTACACCGGCGGCCTGACGATCCACACCACGATCGACCCGCGCTTCCAGCGGGCGGCCGACAACTCCGTGCGTCACCACGTCTTCGCCAAGGACCAGGCGATCGGCGCCCTGGCGATGGTCCAACCCGGCACCGGTGACGTGAAGGCGCTGTCGCAGTCCCGTCCGATGGGTCGGGACGCCGCCGCCGGGCAGACCTTCCTGAACTACACGGTCCCGCAGAAGTACGGCGACTCCGCCGGCTTCCAGCCCGGCTCGACGTTCAAGGCGTTCGTGCTCGCAGCGGCGATCCAGCAGGGCTTCCCGCTCTCGCAGAAGATCCCCTCCCCGATGGAGGAGAACATCCCGATGAGCCAGTACCGCGTGTGCGGCAACCGACCGTTCGCGAGTACCGACACCTGGGACGTGCACAGCTCGACCATCGGCGGCTTCCCGATGGACGCCTACACCGGCACCCAGGAGTCGGTGAACACGTTCTTCGCCAAGCTCGAGCTGCAGACCGGCCTGTGTGAGCCCTACCACCTCGCGCAGAAGATGGGCATCCCGCTCCACGACCCCGCCCGCGAGATGGTGCCGTCGTTCACCCTCGGCGTGGCGTCCGTCAGCCCGCTCGAGCTCGCCGACGCGTACGCGACGTTCGCGGCCCGAGGCCTGCACTGCGACCCCCGCCCGGTGACGTCGATCGACGACTCCAACGGCCATCAGCTCAAGACGTACCCGGAGCAGTGCCAGCAGGTGATCGCCGCGCCGGTCGCCGACGCGGTGAACGACGTGCTGCGCGGCGTGCAGTCCCCGACCGGGTTCGGCGCGGCCCTCCAGCTCAACCAGGAGTCCGCGGCCAAGACCGGGACCAACGACGACAACATGTCGGTCTGGTACATGGGCTACACGCCCGACCTGGCCACCGCCGCGATGGTCGCGGGCGCGAACCGGCTGGGGCACTGGGTCACGCTGAACGGCCAGGTGCTGGGTGGGGCCTTCACCGCGACCGCGCACGGATCCACGACGGCCGGGCCGATGTGGTACGACGCGATGAGGGTCATCCAGCAGTGGCTGCCCGACGCGACGTTCACCCCGCCCAACGGCAACGACGTCAACGGCGTGCTCACCACCGTCCCCGACGTGGGAGGCCTGCCCTTCGAGCAGGCCGCGCAGCAGATCCGCGAGGCGGGCTTCGCCGTCGCCGACGGTGGCTACACCGACTCGGCCAACCCGCAGGACACGGTGGCCTTCACCAGTCCGGCCGGGGGTTCGCAGGTCGGCAGCGGCACGACGGTCACGATCTATCGCTCCGACGGCACACCCAAGGTCACCCGGCATCACGGTGGCGACCACGGCAACCACGGCGGCAACCACGGCAACCACGGCGGCAACCACGGGGGCCACTAGGGCCACCAGGGGCCCGAGGGGCGTGTCGGCCACGGGATGCCCCGCCATCTCGGCGTCCTGGTCGATTCATCCGCACGATCGATGAACCGTCCTACGGCGTGGCTTACACTCCCCGAGACCAGCCGCTTTACTCTCGACGTCCGGGCGCGCGTGAGGTGTTTGGGGGGACCCGCATGTTTGTACGTTCGGCCGCTGTCATCGTCGGTGTCGTGGCAGCCGTGATCCTGGCAGCGCCCAGTGCGCAGGCGGCCCAGGGCTACCGCGCCCATTGGACGCTCGACGAGATCGGCAGCGGCACCGCCTTCGACTCCTCGGGCAACCACAACGACGGCGCCAACTTCAACGTGGCCGGCGACGGCGACGGCTACACCTTCAACGGCGAGAGTTCGCGCGTGATCGTCCCGAACTCCCCGACCCTCAATTCCGGGACCGGGGACTTCTCGTGGGGTGTCACGCTCAGCATGACCGAGCCCCCGATGCCCGTGGGCGAGACCTACGACATCCTCCGCAAGGGGCTGGCCGGGTCCAAGGGCGGCGACTACAAGCTCGAGATCATGAACTCCGGTGGCAAGGCCAAGGCACGCTGCGTCTTCAACTCCGTCCTACCCAGCGGCGTTCGGGCGAACCTGGCCCAGCTGGACGCCAACTCGCTGGCCGATGGCAGGCTGCACACGATCACGTGCACGAAGACCGCGAACGCGATCACGGTCCAGGTCGACTCCCACACCCCCAAGACCAAGACGATCTCCGGAGGGCTGGGCACCGTGTCGAACACCTTCGACCTGGCGCTGGGCGCCAAGGCGGAGCAGACGGCCAAGAGCGGGTTCGACTGGTTCGAGGGCGAGCTCACGGACGCATGGGTCGCCGGAGCCTAGCCCAGCTGCCGCTTGACCTCGTCCGCGACGGCGGCACCGTCGGCGCGGCCCCGCACCTGGGGCTGGACCACGCCCATCACCCTGCCCATGGCCCGGACGCCCTCGGCGGCGGCACCGGTCTCCTGGATGGCCGCGGTGACGAGCTCGGCGATCGCGGCCGCGTCGAGCTGCTCGGGAAGGTACTCCGCAATCACCGCCGCCTCGGCCGTCTCCTTGTCGGCGAGCTCCCCGCGACCGGCGTCCGAGAAGGCGGTGGCGGCCTCGCGCCGCTTCTTCGCCTCGGTCGAGAGCACGCCGATCACGTCGTCGTCGCTGAGCTCGCGGGCCTCCTTTCCGGCCACCTCCGCGTTGGTGATCGCCGACAGCACCATCCGCAGGGTCGACGAGCGCACCTGGTCGCGTGACTTGATGGCGGTGGTGAGGTCGTTGCGCAGCCGGTCCTTGAGCTCGCTCATGGGGTCATTGTGCAGCGCGTGTGGCAGCCTTGCCGGGTGACCCCCGGACGGTTCCTCGCCCGCACCCTCGGTGCCGGCGTCGCCCTCGGCGCCGGAGTCACGGCGTACGCCGTCTGGGAGGCCAGGGCGTACACGCTCCGGTCCGTCGAGCTCCCCGTGCTGCCGTCGGGCGCGCGACCGCTCCGGGTTCTGCATCTGAGCGATCTGCACCTCACCCCCGGACAGTCGCGCAAGCGCGAGTGGCTGCGGTCACTCGGCGACCTCGAGCCCGACCTCGTGGTGAACACCGGCGACAACCTGGCCCACGTCGACGCCCTCCCGGTGCTGCTCGACGCGCTCGGCCCGCTGCTCGACGTCCCGGGGGCGTTCGTGCTCGGCTCGAACGACTACTTCACGCCGCTCCTGCGCAACCCCCTGCGCTACCTGCTGCCCGACGACGGCCGCCGGGTCACCCACACCACGAAGCTGCCGTGGCGCGAGCTGTGCGACGCCTTCAGCGCGGCCGGCTGGACCGACCTCACCAACCGTCGTACCTCCACGCGGGTGCGCGACCTGACCTTCGCCTGGGCCGGAGTGGACGACCCGCATCTGGAGTACGACGACCTGGCCGCGGTCGCCGGGCCGGCCTCGGCGGATGCCGACGTGCGCGTCGGGGTCGCCCATGCGCCGTACCTGCGGGTGCTGGACCAGTTCGCTGCGGACGGGTATGACGCGGTCTTCGCCGGTCACACGCACGGCGGTCAGATCACGCTGCCGCGGTACGGCGCGCTCGTCACCAACTGCGACCTGGAGCCGGCTCGGGCGAGGGGCCTCCACCGCCATCCGGCCGGGTCGCGCACGGGCGATCCGGGGTCGACCTGGCTGCACGTGTCGGCGGGCCTCGGCACCTCGCCGTACTTCCCGATCCGCACCGCCTGCCGCCCGGAAGCGACCCTGCTGACCCTGGTCCCCAGCGAGTGACGGACCCCTGAGAACGGCCCGTCCCACGCCTCCGACGGCGATTCGGAGCGGCCGAAGCGCTCGGGTATGCTCGCCGGTGCTTGTCGCCCCCGTGGTCCCAGCTGAGCTCGGTCCGGCGCGGCAATCGGGCTGTGGCGCAGTTTGGTAGCGCGCCTCGTTCGGGACGAGGAGGCCGCAGGTTCAAATCCTGTCAGCCCGACCATGTGATGTCTCAGGACATCCCGGACAGCTGAACCTGCGGATCGTAGGTTCAGCTGTTCTGATTTCGGGCTTGGTTCTGGGGCTGGTAGTCGCGTCTGGGGTCGATGCACAGCTCTCTGATCAGTTCGCCGGTCGCGGCGTTGACGACCCTGACGTGGAGGTCTTGGACGAGCATCAGGACGCGGGTTCGGGCGTCTGAATCGGCCTACGCCGATGTGGCGCAGTCTCGGAATCCGCTCCGATCAAGGGGATCTGCCGTCCAGCCAGGCCGTGTACGTCTGTCCGATCTGTTCGGCGAGTGTTCTGTCGCGGTCGGCCGTCGCGTGCTGGTAGATCGCCATCGCCGCCTGAGATGCGTGGCCGGCCCGAGCCTGGAGCTCGGCGGCGGTGGCGCCGTGCTGGCCGGCCATGGTCAGGGCGGTGTGCCGGAGGTGGTGGATCGTGAGATCCGGTCGTCCCGCTGCTGTGCGCGCCGGCCGGTAGCGGTCCATCAGGTAGCGCACGCTCATGTGATCGGCGCGATCGCCAGGGAAGAGGAGTCCGGTCGGCCCAGCAGCGGTGTGCTCGAGCAGGTGCTTCTGGAGCATCGGCAGGAACGGCGGGGGGATGTGCACGGTCCGGACGCCGCTCGCTGTCTTCGGCGCGCTGACGACGCGGCCGCACTTGGGGCAGGCGCCGGCGGC
>DATAOY010000086.1:0-84472 GCA_036265495.1 Nocardioides sp.
GGAGGTCAAGGCGGCTCCGGGCGTCACCGCGGTCGAGCCGACGGGGGTCGGCGACGGGTTCCGGGCCGGGTTCCTCGCCGGGCTCGAGTGGGGCTTCGGGCATGAGCGCGCGGCGCAGGTCGGGTGCGTGCTGGCGGCGTACGTCGTGGAGACGGTGGGGACGCAGGAGTACTCCTTCACCCATGCCCAGTTCGTCGACCGCGTCCGGACCGCATACGGCGAGCCTGCGGCGCACGACGTCGCCACCCACCTCACCGAGATCCCGGATCACACGGCCCGGCGTACCACGTAGCGGGGGACGCCGTCCTCGGCCGACTCCGCGCCGACGTACTCCTGCCCGGTCATCCGGCACCACGCCGGCACGTCGACGCGTGCGGCCGCATCCGTGGCGACGACCCCGACCAGGCCGCCGATCTCGACCTCCCCGATGCGTCGGGCGAGCTCGATGACCGGGGACGGGCAGACGAGCCCACGACAGTCCAGCTCGAGCATCACAGCCGTGCCCGCAGTCGCTCGATCGCACCGGGGAGGACCTCGAGGAAGCGCTCGATGTCCTCCTCGGTCGTCTCGCGGCCGACCGAGACGCGGACGTTGCCGTGGGTGAGCGCGCCCATGGCCGCCAGCACGTGGCTGGGCTCCAGGGACGAGGCCGTGCACGCCGAGCCACTGGCCACGTCGAACCCGAGCCGGTCGAGCTCGGTCACCAGCGCCTCACCATCGACGTAGAGACAGGAGAACGTCACCACGTGGGGCAGCCGGTCGCTCGGGTCGCCGACGACCTCGACGTTCTCGAGCCCGCCGACCACGCGGCGGATCCACCCGACCAGAGCATGGGTGCGCGCGTTCTCGGTCGCGCGCTCGGCGACCACCGCCTGCAGCGCCGACGCCGCGGCCAGGATGGCCGGCACGTTCTCGAACCCGCTGTCGCGCTCGCCCGACCGCTCGTCGTCGGGGAAGGGGTCGCGCCAGCGCGCGCCGCGACGTACCACGAGGATCCCCACGCCCGGCGGGCCTCCCCACTTGTGCGCCGACGCTGCCGCGGCCGCCCACCCGTCCGGCAGGTCGAGCCGCCCGGCGGAGGCACAGGCGTCGACGAAGAGGGGTACGTCGCCGATCGCCGCGGCCACCTCGGTGACGGGCTGCACCGTGCCGACCTCGTGGTTGGCCGCCTGGCAGGCGACGACGGCAGCGTCGGTGACGTCGAGGTCGTCGAGCCGCAGACGGCCGGTGGCGTCGACCGCCACCGACCGGGTCGGGGCTCCCGCCCACTCCGCTGCGTGGAGAACGGCCGAGTGCTCGACGGCGGAATGGACGATGCTCGTGCCGCGTCGCCCGGCGCCGCGGTGCAGCCCGAGCAGGCCACGGTGGACGGCCTCGGTGCCGGAGCCGGTGAACGACACCTCCTCCGGCCGGACGCCGAGCGCCTCGGCCGTCGCGGCACGCGCGTTGTCCAGCACGAGTCGCGCGGCGCGCCCGGTGTGATGGAGCCGGCGCGGGTCGGCGTACGCCGCGTCCAGCGCGGCGCTCAGCGCCCGTCTCGCCGCCGGATGCAGGGGCTCCCCGGAGGCGGAGTCCAGGTAGACGCGGCGGAGCGGTTCTGGGCCCCGACCGGGCGTCGTGGTGCTCGACACTCCGCCAACCTAGACCCGACGCGGGGCCCCCGACTTACCGGCGACCCACCCCTCCGGGCGCCCATGGGTTCGGATAGTGTTCGGGGTGTCGGACAACTCTTTCGCAGAAAGGCTCGTTCGTGGGTCGGCAAGTCCCCGCTGCCTCGGCCGCGACACCGCGTCGTACCCGTGGTCTCGCCCGACGTGCAGGAGTCGTCCTCGCTTCCCTGGCCCTCCTCGTCACCCTGACCGGCTGCAGTGACAAGACCCGCCACGAGTGGGCCAACCTCGCGATGCCCGACCCGGCCACCGCTCAGGGTGAGCACATCTTCCTGCTCTGGCGCTGGGCCTGGATCGCCGCGTTGGCCACCGGTGCCGTCGTCTGGGGCCTGATCTTCTACGCCTGCTGGCGCTACCACCGGCGCAGCGACGATGAGGTGCCCGTCCAGACGCGCTACAACCTGCCGCTCGAGATCTTCTACACCATCGCGCCGATCGTGATGGTCGTGGTGTTCTTCGTGCACACCGAGCGCACCCAGAACCTCATCCGCGAGGACGTCCCGAACCCCGACGTGACCATCTACGTCGTGGGGCAGCAGTGGACCTGGACCTTCAACTACCTGCCCGGCGGTGAGATCCAGACGCCCAACGACCAGGTGCTCTACAGCGTCGGCCAGGCCGGCAACCCACCGACCCTGGTGATCCCGGTCGACCGGACGGTCGAGTTCAAACTCCACTCACCCGACGTCATCCACGACTTCGGCGTCCCCGGCTTCCTGGAGAAGATGGACGTGATCCCGGGCCCGGCCGCGGACGACAACCACTTCCAGGTGAAGCCGACGGTCCCGGGCACCTACCGCGGCAAGTGCTACGAGCTCTGTGGGGTCTACCACTCACGGATGCTGTTCAACGTGCGCGTGGTCAGCGAGGACGAGTTCCAGGCCTACCTGCGCACGCTCGCGGCGCAGGGCAACGTCGCGAACCAGCCCCTGCTCGGTGGCATCACCTCACAGACCCAGTCCGGACTGGCGCACCCGCTCGGGACGCCCGATGGAGGCTCCGAATGACCGCCACCACGCCGTCCACGGCCACCACGGTCACCCCGCCCCGCCGCGAGCTGGGCAAGGCGATCGTCAAGGTCATCACCACGACCGACCACAAGGTGATCGGCAAGCTGTACCTCGCCACCTCGTTCGGCTGGTTCCTGGCCGCCGGCGTGATGGCGCTGATCATGCGGTCCGAGCTCGCGAACCCCGGCATGCAGTTCGTGAACGACGAGGTCTACAACCAGCTGTTCACGATGCACGGCACGATCATGCTGCTGCTGTTCGCGACGCCGCTGTTCTTCGGGTTCGGCAACGCGATCATGCCGCTCCAGATCGGCTCTCCCGACGTGGCCTTCCCCCGCCTGAACATGTTCAGCTACTGGCTGTTCCTGTTCGGCGGACTGATCGCCGGCTCAGGCTTCATCACCCCGTCGGGGGCCGCCGACTTCGGCTGGTTCGCCTATACGCCGCTCTCGGACGCCGTCCGCTCGCCCAACGTCGGTGGGGACCTGTGGGTGATGGGGCTGTGGATGGCCGGCCTCGGCACCATCCTCGGCGCGGTCAACTTCATCACCACGATCATCTGCATGCGGGCACCCGGCATGACCATGTTCCGGATGCCGATCTTCGTGTGGAACACGATGGTCACCAGCCTGCTGGTGCTGGTCGCGTTCCCGGTGCTGGCCGGCGCGCTGCTCTCGCTGGAGGCCGATCGCAGACTCGGGGCCCACGTCTTCGACACGTCCCATGGCGGCGCGATCTTGTGGCAGCACCTGTTCTGGTTCTTCGGCCATCCCGAGGTCTACATCATCGCGCTGCCGTTCTTCGGCATCATCACCGAGATCCTGCCGGTCTTCAGCCGCAAACCGATCTTCGGCTACATCGGACTGGTCGGTGCCACGCTCGGCATCGCGGTCCTCTCGATCGCGGTGTGGGCCCACCACATGTTCGTCACCGGCAAGGTCGACCTGCCGTTCTTCTCGGGCATGACCTTCCTGATCGCGGTGCCGACCGGGGTGAAGTTCTTCAACTGGATCGGCACGATGTGGGGCGGATCCATATCCTTCGACACACCCATGCTCTGGTCGATCGGCTTCCTCACCACGTTCCTCTTCGGCGGCCTGACCGGCGTGATCCTGGCCAGCCCGCCGCTCGACTTCCACGTGTCCGACTCCTACTTCGTGGTGGCGCACTTCCACTACGTCGTCTTCGGCACCGTGGTGTTCGCGATGTTCGCCGGCTTCTACTTCTGGTGGCCGAAGATGACCGGGCGGATGCTCGACGAACGCCTGGGCAAGGTCCACTTCTGGATGCTGTTCATCGGGTTCCACACGACGTTCCTGGTCCAGCACTGGCTGGGTGTGGAGGGCATGCCCCGTCGGTACGCCGACTATCTGCCGCAGGACGGCTTCACCACGCTCAACCAGGTGTCGACCGTCGGCGCGTTCCTGCTCGGGGCGTCGACCCTGCCGTTCCTCTACAACGTCTGGATCTCGCGGCACGCGCCGCTGGTCGAGGTCGACGACCCATGGGGCTGGGGCCGCTCGCTCGAGTGGGCGACCAGCTGCCCGCCGCCGCGGCACAACTTCGACAGCATCCCGCGGATCCGCTCCGAGTCGCCGGCGTTCGACCTGCACCACCCCGAGATCGCCGCGATCGAGATGGAGGACAACTACGCGATGGCGCACTCCGGCCTCGCGGACGCACCGGACGTCGACGGGCGCGAGGAGCACCTGCGCGACCAGATGGGCGGTGACGACGCGTGAAGATCGAGGCGTGGATCTTCGCGATCTCCACCGCGTTCTTCGTGGTGGTGAGCCCGGCGTACTGGCTGATCGCCGGCGACTGGACCGGCACGTCCGCCCTGGTGATGACCACCCTGCTGATGGCCATGGTCACCCTGTACCTCGGCTTCCACGCCTCCAAGATGGAGCCGCGGCCCGAGGACCGGAAGGACGCCGAGATCGCCGACGGCGCCGGGGAGCTCGGCTTCTTCCCGCCGTACTCCTGGTGGCCGCTGTGGTGCGGGGCCGCGCTGGCCGTGATCACGTACGCCGTCGCGCTGGGCGCGTGGTGGCTGCTCATCATCGGCGTGGGCCTCGGTGCCCTCGCCCTCTCGGGCTGGGTCTTCGAGTACTACCGCGGCGAGCACGCCCACTAGAACCCGCTGAGACGCAGCCGGAGGGCCACCGGTTGCGTGAGATTTCACCGGTGCCGTCGATTCGGGGAAGCGGTGGGGTGACCGGTTACATTGGGGCCGAACGTCCATTACCTACGGGGAGTCTGATGCCCATCACCCGCGCCCGTGTGCCGATGATCGTCGGTGCCCTGATGGCCGTGTCACTGGTCGCTGCGGGATGCGGCTCCGGTGGCTCGACCTCCGACGGCGACAGCAACGGCGTCAAGGACGTCCTCCATTCGAAGGGCGCGAAACCCGACGTGGCCGAGCCGGCCGTCCACGCGAACGTGCAGCGTGGCGCCACCGCCGTCCCGGTCGA
Organism: Nocardioides sp.; assembly: GCA_036265495.1. GTDB lineage: Bacteria > Actinomycetota > Actinomycetes > Propionibacteriales > Nocardioidaceae > Nocardioides. Next base: position 5,155 of record DATAOY010000086.1, read on the forward strand.
CCGGCGCATCCTGGTGACGGCCGACTCCGGCACGCTCACGTCCGTCGCCGTGACCTCCAGGTCCGGCACGATCCCCGGAAAGCTGTCGGCAGACCGGAAGACCTGGACCGCCGGCACGCTGCTCGAGCCGGGCACGACGTACACCGTGATCAGCCAGGCGACGGTCGACGGCGGCACGTCGATCAAGCGGACCACCCGGTTCACGACCGCGGGGCTCACCCTCGACCAGCAGACCTATCCGTCCATCGCGCCCCTCAGCGGCCAGACCGTGGGCGTCGGGATGCCGGTGATCGTCACCTTCGACGTCCCGGTCACCGATCACGCCTCGATCGAGAAGCACCTGCACGTCGTCTCGCAACCGGCCCAGAAGGGCTCGTGGCACTGGATCAGCAACACCGAGGTGCACTGGCGCCCGGCGAAGTACTGGAAGGCCGGCAGCACGGTCACCGTGAACGCCGACATCAACAGCGTGCCGGCCGGCAACGGGATCTTCGGCCAGCTCGACCGCACCATCCAGTTCCACGTCGGCGCGGCCCACGTCTACAAGGTCAACACCAGGACCGACCAGATGCAGGTCTTCAGCAACGGCAAGCTGCTGCGGACGCTGCCGATCACGACCGGCCAGCAGCCGCAGTACACGACCCGCTCCGGCACCAAGGTGATCATCGAGAAGTTCCCGAGCAAGGACATGAACTCCGAGACCGTGGGCATCACGGGTGCGGACGCCTACAACATCAAGGGCGTCCAGTGGGCGATGCGGGTGACCTACTCCGGAGAGTTCATCCACGCCGCCCCGTGGTCGGTCGCGGACCAGGGCCACGCCAACGTCTCCCACGGCTGCACCGGCATGAGCACCGCGAACGCCGACTGGCTCTACCACATGACCAACGTCGGCGACGTCGTGCAGTACACCGGCACCGACCGGCCCATGGAGCTCACCAACGGCTACGGCGACTGGAACGAGTCGTTCGCGCAGTACCGGCTCGGCTCCGCCCTCCACTGACGCCCCCCCGGCCGAAGGCCGGTGGGTAGGTAGCACCGACGGGGCGCTCAGCGCCGGCTCGCTGCCGGGTCAGTGCTGGGGTCAGTGCTGGCGGAGGGGAACGTCCTCGGCGTCGCGGAGGGCGTGGTCGTCGAACTCGTGTCCCGAGGCGGGGTGGTCGAGGCCCGCCTCGAGCTCGTGGGTGTGCTCCGCGTGGTGGCGGGCCTCCTCGAGCTCCTCGACGGTCGGCTTCTGCACGTTGTCCGCGAACATGCCCCTCGACAGCTTGGCGCGGATCCGCTCGATCCGGCTCCCCGGCGCGGCCACGCCGTTCTCGTCGACGGCCGACTCGATCTCGTGGACCTGGTCGCGGTGCCGCGCGGTGAGCGTGTAGGCGCGGTCCGGGTTGATCGGCAGGTGCCGCTCGCTGTAGCCGCCCTCGACGGACCGCATGATGATGCCGGTCTCGTACCCGTGGAGCAGCAGGTCGTTGTCACCGCGTTGCAGGCCGATGCACCAACGCCGGGTCACGTAGAACACGATGGGCGGCACGATGAAGATCGCCGCGCGCATGAAGTACGTGATGGAGTTCAGGCTCCAGTGGAAGTGCGTGGCCAGGATGTCGTTGCCGCCGGCCGCCCAGAGCAGGCCGTACACGGTGACCATCGCCGCCAGGAACGCCGTACGCGTGGGGGCGTTGCGCGGTCGCTGCAGCAGGTGGTGCTCCCGCTTGTCGCCCGTCACCCACTGCTCGAGGAACGGCCAGCCGATGATCATCCCGAACAGCACGAACGGGATGATCTGGCCGGGGATCATCACGTTCCAGGAGATCGTGACCCCCCAGATATGGGTCTCCCAGTTGGGCATGATGCGCAGCAGACCCTCGGCGATGCCCATGTACCAGTCGGGCTGGGAGCCCGCCGTCACCTTGGACGGGTCGTAGGGCCCGTACTTCCAGATCGGGTTGATCGAGAGCAGGGCGCCCATCAGCGCCGTGACGCCGAACACCATGAAGAAGAAGCCGCCAGCCTTGGCCATGTAGACCGGGAGCATCGGGTACCCGACGACGTTCTGCTCGGTGCGACCGGGACCGGCCCACTGGGTGTGCTTGTGGAACACCAGCAGCAGCATGTGCAGGCCGATCAGGGCCAGGATCAGGCCCGGGATCAAGAGCACATGGAGGATGTACAGACGCGGGATGATGAGGTCGCCGGGGAACTCCCCGCCGAACAGGAAGAACGACATGTAGGTGCCGACGACAGGCGTCGCCTTGACCAGGCCGTCCGCGATCCGCAGGCCGGTGCCGGACAGCAGGTCGTCGGGCAGCGAGTAGCCGGCGAAGCCCTCGAGGATGCCGAGCAGGAGCAGGAGCGAGCCGATGATCCAGTTCAGCTCACGCGGCTTGCGGAAGGCCCCGGTGACGAAGGTTCGCATCATGTGCACGAACATCGCCGCGATGAAGAGCATCGCGGACCAGTGGTGCATCTGCCGCATGAGCAGGCCGCCACGGACGTCGAAGCTGATGTGCAGCGTCGAGGCGTAGGCGTCTGACATCGGTACGCCGCGCAGCTGCGTGTAGGAGCCCTGGTACACCGACTCCGACATGCTCGGCGTGAACCAGAGCGTGAGGAACGTGCCGGTGAGCAGGAGCACGATGAACGACCAGAGCGCGATCTCACCGAGCATGAACGACCAGTGGTCGGGGAAGACCTTGCGCGCGAAGACCTTGGTCAGGGTGCCGAGCTTCAGCCGGTCGTCGGCCCACCCGGCGACCGCTCCGGCCTTGTTCGGCTTCTTGGCGGTCGCGGCGGTGCCGCGATTGGTGTCGGCGATCTTGCTGGTGTCCAGGGACATGGTCAGCCTCGCTCCCAGAAACTCGGCCCGACGGGTTCGGTGAAGTCTCGCACCGCTGCCAAGTATCCCTCGTCGTCCACGGTCAGCTGGAGCTGAGGCAGCGCCCGGGCCGCGGGGCCGAACAGCACCTTGCCGCTGTCGGTGAGGTCGAAGGTCGACTGGTGGCAGGGGCACAGCAGGTGGTGGGTGGTGCGCTCGTTGAGGGAGATCGGGCAGCCGACATGCGTGCAGATCTTGGAGTAGCAGACGATGCCGTCGACCGACCAGTTCAGCGTCTGTTCCGACACGATGTCGCTGGGCAGCATCCGGTTCAGGATCACCGCCGCCTTCGACTTGTCGACGAGCAGCTGGGTGCCCTCGACCACCGGTTGCTGGGTCTCGGGGTCGACCGCGAACAGCACCTCTGGCTCGGCGTTCACCAGGTCGCCGATCTCGAGCTCGGTGACCTTGATCGGCGTGCCGACCACGTCGCGGACCACGCGCTGCAGGGTGCGGTTCTGCGTCTTCCACCACGCCTGCATCTCGGGGGTCCAGGTGTCGAGGTCCCAGACGGTGTGGTCGAGCTTGTCACCCGGCAGCGGCCCGAGGTCGCGCAGCATCACGATCGGGAGCAGGCCGAGCACCCCGCCGGCCGCGAGCAGGGTGTTGCGGATCAGCGGACGCCGGCCGAGACCGGACTCCTCGAGCCCGGTCTGCAGGATGCTGACCGCGGCCTCGCGATCCTCCTGGGAGGACGCCGCCGGGTGGCGCATCTCGACGATCTCGTGGTCCGACATCAGCTTGCGGGCCCACTGGATCATCCCGGCGCCCATGGCCAGGAGCGTCACCGCCAGGCAGAGCCCGAGCATCAGGTTGGACGCGCCGAGGTTGCCGATCGTGTCGGTGGTGTCGCCGATCTTGAAGATCACGTAGCTGGCGATGAACCCGATGGCGCCGAGGATGGCGAGGACGAACAGCCCGGCGACCTGGCGCTCGGCTCGCCGCGCCGCCTTCGGGTCCACGTCGGTCGGTCGCCACTCGTGCTCGGGAAGGCCCGGGTCGGGGATCGGCTCCTGCGTCCCGACCGGCGTCGGCGCGCCGTGGGTGGTCTCCGGGAGGTTGTCGTTCACTGTTCCGCCTTCTGCTTGGACGTCCGCGCGGTGTGGGCGGCGATCCAGGTCGCGACGCCGACCAGCGAGCCGATGCCCACCAGCCACGCGAACAGGCCCTCACTGACCGGACCGATGCCACCCATGCCGAAGCCGCCGTAATCGGGGTTGTCCTGCAGCGACTGGAGATAGGCGATGATGTCGCGCTTCTCGTCGACGGACAGGTTGCCGTTGGAGAAGTTGTCCATCGCCTGCGGGCCGGTCAGCATCGCCTCGAAGATGTACTTCGCCGAGACGCCGCGGATCTTCGGTGCGTACCCGCCCCTGGGCATCGCGCCGCCGGACCCCTCGAAGTTGTGGCACGCCGTGCAGTTGGTCAGGAAGATCTGGCCGCCCCGCGCGATCGCCTGCTGGCGCTCCTCGTCCGTCAGTCCGTCGAGGCTGTAGTCGGAGGGGTTGGGGATGGCCGGGCCGGGACCGAGAGACGCGACGTACGCCGCCAGGGCGGCGATCTCGTCGGGCGTGTAGACGACTTCCTTCTGCGGGATCTGGGGGCCGGGCTGGACCGCCGGCATCCGGCCGGTGCCGACCTGGAAGTCAACGGCGGCGGCACCCACGCCGACCAGCGGGGGACCGAGCTGGTTGCCGTCCAGCGTCTTCACGCCCTGACCGTTGGTGCCGTGGCAGAACGAGCACCCGACGAGGAACAGCTGGTGGCCCTGCTTGATCTGCGTCGCGGAGTCGTCCTCGCGGGCCGAGGCCGGCGAGAACGCGGCGTACAGCCCTCCCGTCAGGAGCAGTCCCAGCGCGACCACGAGCAACCCCGCGACCGGGCCGCGGCGGTGCCGGGAGAGACGTCCGAGGGGGCGGTTCAGGAGGCGCACAGTCGGTCCCTTGCGGTCACTTGATGAGGTAGATGGTCGCGAACAGCCCGATCCAGACGACGTCGACGAAGTGCCAGTAGTACGACACGACGATGGCACTGACCGCCTGCTCGTGGGTGAAGCGCCGGGCCATGAACGTGCGGCCGAGCACGAACAGGAAGGCGATCAGGCCGCCCGTCACGTGGAGGGCGTGGAAGCCGGTGGTCAGGTAGAACATCGAGCCGTAGCCCGAGGAGGGAATGGTGATGCCCTCCTTGACCAGGTTCCCGTACTCGTTGGCCTGACCGGCCACGAACACCGCACCCATGATGTAGGTGAGGATGAACCACTCGCGCAGGCCCCACCCCTTCACGGAGAACACCGAGCCGGAGCGTCCGACCTGGCCGCGCTCGGCGGCGAAGACGCCGAGCTGGCACGTGGCGGAGGACAGCACCAGGATCGTGGTGTTGACCGCGGCGTAGGGGACGTCGAGCTTCTCCGTGCTCTGCGCCCAGAGCTCGGGGCTCACCGCGCGGATCGTGAAGTACGACGCGAACAGGGCGGCGAAGAACATCAGCTCGCTGGACAGCCAGATGATGGTTCCGACACTCACCATGCTCGGGCGGTCGTGGTGTCCGTGCAGCCGTGAGGCAGGGATGGTCGTCGAAGCTGTCGCCACGGTCGCCATTATGTCCCGAGCCCTCCGGAGCAGGCACCCCGACCCCCTGGCGGCCTCGAGTTGTTTGCGGCCGCCCCGTGACGGCGCTCGGCGCCCGCCGGATCCCGCCTCCCGCGAGCGGCGTCGAGGGCGCGCGACGGTAGCCTTCTGCCCGTGAGCGACTCCCACGACGCCGGGCAGCGCCAGCCGCGGCTGCGCGTGCTCGTCTACAGCGACGACGCCAACGTGCGCCAGCAGGTGATCCTCGCGCTCGGCCGCCGGCCCCACCCCGACCTCCCCGAGCTGCAGTACGTCGAGGTCGCGACGGAGCCGGTGGTGCTGCAGAACATGGACGCCGGGGGCATCGACCTGGCCATCCTCGACGGAGAAGCTGTGCCGGCGGGCGGCATGGGCATCGCCAAGCAGCTCAAGGACGAGATCTACCGCTGCCCCCCGATCCTGGTCCTGATCGGGCGCCCCCAGGACGCCTGGCTGGCCACCTGGTCGCGCGCCGAGGCCGCCGTGCCGCACCCGCTCGACCCGGTGCGGCTCGCCGAGGCGGTCACCGCGCTGTTGCGTCCGCGGGTCCCCGCCACCACCGCGACGACCTGACCTCGTGGACGCCACGGCGTACTCCTGGGGCGAGGTGCTGGGCGCCCTCGTCCAGCATCACGACCTGACCGGGGAGCAGGCCGCATGGGCGATGGGCGAGATCCTGTCGGGCGCGGCCACGCCCGCCCAGATCGCCGGGCTCGCGATCGCCCTGCGGAGCAAGGGCGAGACGATCGACGAGGTCACCGGCCTGCTGGACGCGATGTACCAGGTGGCGACGCCCCTGACGATCCCGGGGCGGGCGCTCGACGTGGTCGGCACCGGCGGCGACCGCTCGATGAGCGTCAACATCTCCACGATGGCGGCGATCGTGGCCGCGGGGGCCGGGGCGCGGGTCGTCAAGCACGGCAACCGCTCGGCCTCGAGCCAGGCCGGGTCGGCGGACGTGCTCGAGGCGCTCGGCATCCGGCTCGACCTCTCGGCCGACCGGGTCGCCCGCCTGGCCGAACAGGTCGGCATCACGTTCTGCTTCGCGGCCGCCTTCCACCCCGCGCTGCGCCACGCCGCCGTCCCGCGGCGCGAGCTCGCGATCGGGACGACGTTCAACCTGCTCGGCCCGCTGGCCAACCCGGTGAAGCCCGACGCCCAGGCGGTGGGGTGTGCGGATCCGCGCCTGGCGCCCTTGATGGCCGGCGTGCTCGCGAGGCGGGGCGTCGACGCGTGGGTCTTCCGCGGCGACGACGGGCTCGACGAGCTGACCACGACGACCACGTCGCAGGTGTGGCTGGTCCACGACGGGATCGTGACGCCGTCCACCGTCGACCCGTCGCTGCTCGGCATCGCGACGGCCGCGCCGCCGGACCTGCGCGGTGGCGACGTCCACCACAATGCCGACGTCGTACGACGCGTCCTGGACGGCCAGGCCGGCCCGATCCGCGACGCCGTGCTGCTCAACGCCGCCGCGGCGCTGGCGGTCTACGACCAGCCCGCTGCCTCGGTCGAGGACGCCCTGCCGGCGGCCTTCACCCGAGCCGGCGAGTCGGTCGACTCCGGCGCGGCCGCCGACGTGCTGACCCGCTGGGTCGCGGCCTCAGCCGACTGACCCGCTCAGCCGCGCGACCGGCGGCGCCGGCGAGCGCCAGTCCGCGGGCGCGCGGAGCATCTCCAGCGCCCCGGAGCGGTGCACGACCGACCAGCCCTCCTGGGCGCTCAGCACGTAGCCCAGGCGCGAGCCGGGCCGCAGGAGCGCGACCCGGGCACCGGTCGCGCGCAGGTCCTCCTCCCATCCCGGAGAGACGAGCAGGAAGCCGGTGTTGCGGTCCAGCTCGGCGGTGGTGAAGGTGTCGCCGTACCCGTGCATCACCAGGTCGAGCCGGGGATAGCGCCACATCAGGTAGCCGCCCAGGTTCCAGTCGTCGAGCACCTTGGTCCCGGTCGGGAGGGTGCCGAGCGCCGGGTCGGCCCAGCGCGGCACCGCAAGCGGATCGTCGGAGGTCCGTGGCACGGCGACGGCGAGGGCGACCAGGGCGAGGACCGAGCCGGCCACCACCGCACGCACCTCGCGGCGCCCCACCGGCGTACGACGTCCGACCAACGCCTGCAGCGGCCCGGCCGCCAGCGGCGCCAGCATCGCCGCTCCGACCGGCACGGTCCGCACGGAGTACGCCGCGAACACGCCGGCGAGGACGATCAGCAGGGTCTCGGTCCACGGGTTCCGCCGGCGTCGCCACAACCCGACCAGGGTGCCCGCGAGGAGCAGGGCGAACGCGGCGGACGGCCACGAGGTCCAGTCCGGCGGGAGCCACTCGGAGAAGTAGGCGCTGCGGGAGCCGACGGCCACGACCGCGCCGTACAGGGTGGGGCCGACCGGCGTCGCCGCCGCGGCCACGGCACAGGCGGCGGTGACCGCCCCCGCCCGCAGCACGACCGGGCGCGGTGTCCGGTCGAGGGCGAGGCCGAGGGTCGACAGTGCCCCCACCATCAGCGCGACCGGCCACATCCCGTGGAGCATCGCCCACAGCCACACCAGAGGCACCAGCCACCAGCGCACCCGGTGGTCGTCGAGGGTGCGCAACCAGGCGGCGACCACGAGCGCGGTCATCAGGTAGCTGATCACCTGCGGGCGCATCGACAGACCGCTCTGCATCGCGTAGAGGGCGATGGCGGTCACCGGCATCGCGACCAACGGCTCGGCACGCACGCGCGCCGCGACGTACACGCCGAGGAAGAGCAGCACCTCGAGCAGCCCGGACAACCAGGCGACGCCGGGCAGGCCGAACCAGTCCTCGGTCTTGGCCATCACGATCTCCGAGAGCCACTGCGTCGGCACCCAGTCGGCGGTGGCGAACGTGCTCACGCTGCCCGGGTGGCGCAGCGACCAGCCGTGCAGGAACTCGTGCCCGAAGCGCAGGTGGAAGTAGGTGTCGGTGTTGGTCAGCGGTCGCGCGGTGTTGACCACGAGGGAGACCAGGATGCCGGCCAGGACCAGCCAGGGGAGTGCCGAGCGGGTGCGCGCGAGGACGGAGGCGGGCGCGCGCATGGGAGGAGAGTAGGTCGTGTCAGGACGCGGTCACGAAGTCGATCAGCTCCTCGACCCGGCCGAGCAGCGCCGGCTCGCAGTCGGCGTACGTCGTCACGCGGGACAGGATCTGCTGCCAGGCGCGAGCGAGGTCGGCCTGGTCGGCGTGCGGCCAGCCGAGCGCGGCGCAGATCCCGTGCTTCCACTCGACGTCGCGGGGTACGTCGGGCCAGGCGGCCAGGCCGAGCCGCTCGGGCTTCACGCCCGCCCAGACGTCCACGAAGGGGTGCCCCACGACCAGCACGTGCTCCCCGGCGGGGGAGCGGCGTACGTCGTCGGCGATCCGGCTCTCCTTGGAGCCCGGGACGAGGTGGTCGACCAGCACGCCGACGCGGCGGCCGGGTCCGGGTCCGAAGTCGCGCAGCATCGTGACCAGGTCGTCGACGCCCCCCAGGTACTCGACGACCACGCCCTCGACGCGCAGGTCGTCGCCCCAGACCTTCTCGACCAGCTCGGCGTCGTGCCGTCCCTCGACGAAGATCCGGCTCTCGCGGGCGATCCGCGCGCGGGCTCCAGGGACCGCCACCGATCCCGACGCCGTACGCCGCGGGGCGGTGGGGGCCGTCCTGGTCACCGGCGCCGTCAGCGCGACCGGCCGGCCCTCGAGCAGGAACCCGGGCCCGAGTGGGAAGGCACGCCGTCGCCCGCGCCGGTCCTCCAGGGTCAGGGTGCCCAGGTCGCGGTCGACCGCGACGATCTCTCCGCAGAAGTCGGTCATCACCTCCTCGACCACGAGGCCGACCGTCGCCTCGGCCGCGGTCGCCCGACCGCGCGCCGGCGCTCGCCAGTCGGAGGCGAGCACGTCAGAGCCGTAGCGGTCCGAGGTCACCGGTCCACGCTAGGAGGCGCCCCGCCGCGTGCGGTGAGGCGCGCCGGGCCACGCCCGGTCAGTCGGCGTCGCCGGGCGGGTCGTCGTGGTGCTCGGAGGACGCCGGCCCGGACGACGCATCGGCGTCGTCTCCCCCCTTCTCGGCGTCCTCCGAGCCCCTGCTGGCACCGCCCGAGGTGTCCTTCAGCACGTCCTCGGGCACGTCGTCGCCGGCGGGCTGCGCGAGCGGGTTCTCCTCCGTCGGCCGGAGGTCCTCCGGCAGGTCCTCGTCGGACACGCTCAACGAGCCCTCTGACCGGTCGTCGTGCTGCTCCGAGCCCTGCTCGCTCATGCCTACGTTGTAGGCCGCGGTTCCCGGCCGCCGCACCACCCCGAGGGGTGGCGCTTCGACGACGTGCTCGGACGAGAGGCGTGCTCAGACCAGAGGCAGGGCGCGCCCGGCCGGCGGGAGGTGCTCGTACCCGCGACGGCAGGCATGGGCGATCCGCTCGTCGGCCTCCCACGGCCACTCGCCCTCGGCCACCGCCCGCTCCAGCGGTACGCCGTCCGCGGCGAGCCGACGCACCGTCTCCCCGATGACAGCGAGGTCGTCGCGCTGGGTCTCCACGAACTCCCGGTCGACCGGTACGCCGTGACCCGGCACCACCTGCGTCTCGGGGGAGATCAGCGAGAGCACGACGTCCAGCGACGCGTGCCACTCGAGGGGCCAGGAGTCGAGCCCGATCCACGGCTTGGCCGACTCCTCGATCAGGTCGCCGCCCAGCACCACGCCGACGTCCGGGACGACGACGACGAGGTCGCCGTCGGTGTGCCCGCGTCCCGGGAACACCAGCTCGACCACCCGGTCGCCGAGGTCGAGGCTGCGGGTGGACGAGAACGTGTGGTCGGGGATCACCAGCTCGGTCGCGGCGACCTCGTCACGGTGAGGGTCGTCGGACTCCGCGAACCGGCTCACCATGTGCTCCCCCTGCTCGGCGAGCATCTTCGCGGCGTCCTCGTGGGCATGGATGGGCACCGCGGGATCGCGCTCGCGGAAGGCCGCGTTGCCGAACGAGTGGTCCCAGTGCCAGTGCGTGTTCACCACCGCGGCGACCGGACCGGCTCCCAGCCGGTCGAGGTCGGCGAGCACGCCCCGCCCCGCCGCGGTCGAGCCGTGGGTGTCGACCACCACCAGGCCGCGCTCACTGCCGATCGCCGTCACGTTGGCGTCGGCCCACTCGTAGCGGGCGACCCACACCCGGTCGGCCACGTCCATGAAGTCCGTCACCTCACAGACCCTAGTAGGCTTGGCACTCCCGCCCGGCGAGTGCCAGCGGGGTCCGACAGGGCCGGTCGAGGAGGTGGCGATGCAGGACGAGCGCCGCCTCGCCGTGCTCCGGGCCATCGTCGAGGACTATGTCGCGACGCAGGAGCCGGTGGGCTCCAAGGCCCTGGTCGAGCGGCACGGGCTCGGCGTCTCCCCGGCCACGGTCCGCAACGACATGGCCGCGCTGGAGGAGGAGGGGCTGATCACCCAGCCCCACACCAGTGCCGGCCGCATCCCGACCGACAAGGGCTACCGGCTGTTCGTCGACCGGCTGACCACCATCAAGCCGATGACACCGGCCGAGCGTCGGGCCATCGCCACGATCCTCGACGGCGCCGTCGACCTCGACGACGTGGTGCAGCGGTCGGTGCGCCTGCTGGCCCAGCTGACCCATCAGGTCGCGATCGTGCAGTACCCCACCCTGTCCCGCTCCACGGTGCGCCACGTCGAGCTGGTCGCACTGGCTCCCGCGCGGTTGCTCGTGGTGCTGATCCTCAGCTCGGGGCGGGTGGAGCAGCGGCTGGTCGATCTCAGCGTGCCGATGGACGACGAGGACGTCGCGGCCCTGCGCGGTCGGCTCTCGGCCGTCGTCGCCGGGCGGACGGTCGCCGAGGCCACCAGCGCCCTCGAGCTGCTCGAGGAGGGGCCTGGTGACGGCGGCGTGCAGGCAGCCGTGGCCGAGACGCTCGTGGACGCGATGTCCGACCACCGCTCGTCGGAGCGGGTCGCGGTGGGCGGGGCGGCCAACCTGGCCCGGTTCGGTGACAGCTTCGAGCTGTCGGTCCGGCCGCTGCTCGAGGCGCTCGAGGAGCACGTCGTCCTGCTCAAGCTCCTCGGCGAGGCCCAGACCGGCGGCCTGGTCACGGTCCGGATCGGACACGAGGGGCCCTACCAGGAGTTCGCCAGCACGAGCGTCGTCTCGACCGGGTACGGACCCGGCGACGAGGCGGTCGGCAACCTCGGCGTCGTGGGCCCCACCCGCATGGACTACCCGGGGACGATGGCGGCGGTGCGTGCGGTCGCCCGCTACGTCTCCCGCATCCTCGACGAGGCATAGGAGCCTTTACGCATGTCCGACCACGATCTGTACGAGCTGCTCGGCGTCCCTCGCGACGCCGACGCCGACACGATCAAGAGGGCCTACCGGCGGCTGGCCCGTCAGCTGCACCCCGACGTCAACCCCGACCCGGCGACGCAGGAGCGGTTCAAGGAGGTCTCGCGCGCCTACGAGGTGCTCAGCGACCCGCAGAAGCGCGCGGCGTACGACCGGGGCGGGGACGTGTTCGCGAGCGCCGGCGGCTTCGGCGCCGGATTCTCGTTCACGGACATCATGGACGCCTTCTTCGGTGGCCAGACCGGGCCGGCCGGCCGGGGTCCGCGACCTCGGGTGCACCGCGGTCAGGACGCCTTGATCCGGATGGAGGTGACGCTGGCGGAGGCGGCGTTCGGCGTCTCGCGCGAGCTCAAGGTCGACACGGCGGTCGTCTGTACGACGTGCGACGGCGAGGGCACCGCACCGGGCACCCATCCGGTGCCGTGCGAGACCTGTCGCGGCACCGGCGAGGTGGCGCAGGTGCAGAGATCCTTCCTCGGTGAGATCCGCACGCTCCGGCCGTGCTCGGCGTGCCGCGGCTACGGAACGCTGATCCCCGACCCGTGCCGCGAGTGCTCGGGCGACGGTCGCGTGCGCGCGCGCCGCTCGATCACCGTCAAGATCCCGGCCGGTGTCGACACCGGCACCCGGGTACAGCTGGCCGGCCAGGGCGAGGTCGGCGCCGGCGGTGGGCCGCCCGGAGACCTCTACGTCGAGGTGCACGTCCTCCCGCACCAGGTCTTCACCCGCGACGGCACGACGCTCCACTGCGCGGTGACGGTGCCCATGACCGCGGCCGCGCTCGGCACCACGCTGACGCTGCCCACGCTCGAGGCGGACTCGGAGTCCGACAGCGGCGTGGAGACCACGTTCGAGCTGGACATCAAGCCGGGCACGCAGTCGGGGAGCGACCTCACGTTCCGCGGACGCGGGGTTCCCGGGCTGCGCGGCGGCCGCGGTGATCTCGTGGTGACCGTCGTGGTCGAGACGCCGAGCCGCCTCGACCCGCGACAGGAGGAGCTCATGCGCGAGCTCGCGGCGATCCGGGGCGAGGAGAAGCCCGACGGGCGGCTCGGACCCAACCGCGCCTCCGGCTCGGTGTTCGGGCGCATCCGTGATGCCTTCAACGGTCCGCCCAACCGGCACTGAGCCGACCCGATGACGCTGCCGGTCCACTGGGTCGAGTCGCTGGCCGGTGTGCGCCGCGGTGATCCGGTCGAGGTGACGGGGGACGAGGCCCACCACGCCGTCGCCGTGCGTCGGATACGTCCGGGCGAGGCCGTGGTCCTGACCGACGGCCGGGGACACCGGCTGGCCGGGACCGTGACCGAGACCGGCAAGCGCCGGCTGATGGTGACCGTCGACGACGTCCAGGCGGTTCCGGAGCCGACGCCGGAGGTCACCGTCGTCCAGGCACTGCCGAAGGGCGACCGGGGTGAGCTGGCGGTGGAGCTCCTCACCGAGATCGGTGCCGGCCGGGTGGTGCCGTGGGCCGCGGCCCGGTCGGTCGCCGTCTGGCGGGGGGAGCGCGCAGCGAAGTCGCTGGCCCGCTGGCGCGCCACCGCGCGCGAGGCCGCCAAGCAGTCGCGGCGCGCGTGGTTCCCCGAGGTGGCCGACCTGGCGACGACCGACGACGTGACGACCCTGCTGGCCGCCGCGGACGTGGCCGTCGTGCTGCACGAGACGGCCTCGAGCGGCCTGGCCGCGGTCGCCGTGCCCGAGGCCGGTTCGCTCGTGGTGGTGGTCGGCCCGGAGGGCGGCCTGACCGACGAGGAGCTGGCCGCCTTCGAGACGGCCGGTGCGCTCGCCGTACGCCTGGGCGACGAGGTGCTGCGGACGTCGACGGCCGGGGTGGCCGCCGTCGCGGCGCTGCTGGCCCGCACGCCGCGCTGGGGCCGGCCGGGGCATGCCTGAGCCGAGTCGCAGGGCTGATCGTCGCTGACGGTCGACGCCGGCTACCTCAGGACGACGACACGCGTGTCGGTCGCCGGGGCCCCGCGGCCGCCCGGGGCGTCGTTGGTCGCCACGACCGTGTAGGGGCCGGGCGTCAGGCCCGAGGTGTCGAGCACGATCCGCCACGGGTACAGCCGGTTCGGGTCTCCGAAGCCGTCGGTGACCCCTGACCTGGTGAGCACGGTCGTGTCACCCGAGGCGCCGGTGCGGACGAGCGTGACCGTGACCCGGCCCTTGAACCCGTTGCTGGTCCCGGTCACGACGAGCCGCCCCGCCTGGACGGGCTGTTCCTCCAGCGGCGAGCCGATGGTGAGGTGCGAGAGCACCTCGCCCACCCGTCCCGGTCCGACGGGCTGTGCCGTGGGCACGCCGAGAACCGCGGGGGCCGGCTTCCCATGGCGGAGGAACTGCACCGCGACCTCGCGGCGCCCGACGGCACTCTGGAACGTGTACACCGCCTGTTGCACCGTCTCGTACGCCGTGCGCTGCGACATCGTCGCCGGGCGACCCGCCGAGATCGGGCCGAGCTCGACGCGCACCACGCCGTGGCTGGCCGTGGCGGAGACCAGCGTGCCCGGGTACCACCCGGTGCGGTAGTCGGGGTCGGTCGGGTCGTCCATCAGCGACGACACCGCCGCGTCCAGCGGCCTCTCCTCGGAGGTCACCGGCACCGTCTCGCGATAGAGCACGTCGCCCTGGGACCCGTGACCGAGGAAGTACACCGCGAGCGGACGTGCGTGCGGCCCGGTCGAGGCGCCGGGGCCCTCCGTCGCGGCCGGATCCGTGGCCGTTGCCGAGGGTAGGTCGTTCCCGGTGCCCGTCGCGGGGCCGAGGTCGGTCGACCTGTCGCCGGCGACAGAGGTGACGTACGCGACGACGCCGATCACGGCGGCGGTGGCGATGATGCCGGCTGCGGCGTACCACGAACGCGGCCGCGACACGGGCACCACCCGAGGGCTCGGGTGCACGGAGGCGCGCAGCTCGTCGAGCCGGTTCTCCGGCTCGATGTCGGAGACCGCGTCGGACAGCAGCCCTCGCAGCCGGTCGTCGTCGCTCATCGGGACTCCTCGAGCACCGCGCCGAGGTCGGCGCGCAGGGCGGCGGCGCCGCGCGAGGCGTGGCTCTTCACAGCGCCCCGGCTGATCCCCAGCAGGTCCGCGATCTCGGCCTCCGAGAGGTCGAGGTAGTAGCGCAGGGCAAGCACCTCCCGCTGACGACGGGGGAGGCGGCGAAGTGCGTCGAGCACGGTCGTGCGCCGTACGTGGTCGTACGCCGTGTGGTCGGCACCGGCAGTGGGCGGCAGAGGGGCCTCGTGCTCGGCGTGCCGACGGACCACCGAGAGGTGCCGCAGGTGGGAGCGGGAGCGGTTGACCACGCTCTGCCGGAGGTAGGCCAGGGCCTTGTCCGGGTCCTTCAGGCGGTTCCACCTGGCGTGCACGGCGATGAAGGAGTCCTGCACGATCTCCTCGGCGGTCCCGACCTCGCGGACCAGGAGGACCGCGAGGCGGACCAGCCGGCGCCAGTGGGCGACGTACAGGAGCTCGAGCGCGTCGTCGGCGCTCCAACCGGACGCCTGGCTCCGGGTCGGAGCCATCAGCCGGACCTCCGCATGTCCGATCACGGTAGTAGCACGTCCGCCCGCTGCCCGAGGTTTACGTCGTACTGTCGCCGAATCGTGCCTCCGCGAAGGCTCGTCCTTCTCGCGTCTCCCGCTCGCGCGGAACGCGGGACGTGACACGATGAGTCCGTGGCCGACTGCCTGTTCTGCCGGATCGTCGCGGGCGAGATCCCCGCCGACGTGGTGGCCGAGAGCCCGGGCGCGCTCGCCTTCCGCGACCTGAACCCGCAGGCGCCCCTGCACGTCCTCGTGGTCCCGCGCACGCACGTCACGGACGTCGCGGAGCTGGCCGACACCGACCCGTCGACCGTCGCGGAGCTGGTCCGGGTGGCGCGCCAGGTCGCGGTGGACGCCGGGCACGAGAGCTACCGGCTGGTCTGCAACACCGGGACGGAGGCCGGCCAGTCGGTCTTCCACGCTCACGTGCACGTGCTGGCCGGACGGGGGCTGGGATGGCCTCCCGGCTGAGCTCGCGGGTCGCGGCCGTGGGTGCCGCTGCCGCCGTGGGAGCACTGGCGGTGGCCCTGGCGGTCGTCGCCGCCTCCGGCAACGGCGCCCGGTCGGCTGCCGGACCGGTTCCACCGTCGAGCGCCCCCGCGAGCCCGTCGGCGCACGTGCAGACCCATCCGGTCGCCGCGGTGAAGCCCCGACCCCTCCGGGCGGGGGAGAGCCGGATGACGCTGCGGATGCCGCGGCCCTACCAGCCCTCCGCACCGAACGGCGTCGGCAACGACGACTACCGGTGCTTCCTGCTCGACCCGCAGCTCTCCCAGGACCGCTTCCTGACCGGCACCTTCGTCGAGCCGGACAACCGCAACGTCGTGCACCACGTGATCCTCTTCCGGGTCGACCCGGACCAGGTCGCCGCCGCCCAGCGACTCGACGCGAAGGATCCCGGCGAGGGCTGGACCTGCTTCGGCGACAGCGGCCTGCCGAACAGCACCGACCTCGACCACGCACCCTGGCTCGGCGCGTGGGCACCCGGCGCGCGGGAGTCCGTCGACGCGCCGGGGTACGGCGTCCCGCTCGCGGCCGGGAGCCGGATCGTGATGCAGGTGCACTACAACCTGCTGGGCGGGCCCGGGCCCGACCGGTCGGCGACCCTGCTCCGGCTGGCGCCGCCGTCCGCGCACCTGACGCCGCTGGAGACCATGCTGCTGCCCGCGCCCGTGGAGCTGCCCTGCCGTCCCGGCCACACGGCCAGCCCGCTGTGCGACCGCACGACCTCCATCGCCGACGTCGTACACCGGTTCGGGCCGGTGGGCCAGACCAACAACTGGCTCAACGTCCTGTGCGGCGAGCAGCGAGACACCGAGGTCACCACCTGTACCCGCACCCTGAACGAGACCACTACGATCCGTGCGGTCGCCGGCCACATGCACCTGCTCGGTCGCTCCATCAGGATCCAGGTCGATCCGGGCACGCCCCGGGCGCGGACGATCCTCGACATCCCGGTCTGGGACTTCGACAACCAGGCCGCCAAGCCGATCAAGCCGGTCACGCTCCACGCGGGAGAGACCGTCAAGGTCACCTGCCGGCACGTGCAGTGGCTGCGCGACCAGCTCCCGGCCTTCGCCGGTCAGCCCGACCGGTACGTCGTGTGGGGCGAGGGCACCAGGGACGAGATGTGCCTGGGCATCCTCACGGTCACCCATCCGTGACCACGCGCACGCCGTTCTCCGCCGACCAGCGGGGCCAGACCCGTCCTTGGCAAAGGGCTGGGTCGTCGGGGGTGGCCGCCCGTAGCATGGAGGTGAGATGACAGAGACCCAACCGACCGATCACACCCAGGGCACCCGGCACACCGTCGTGGTGCCCGGCAGCATCGACATGGTCCGCCTGCTCGGGCCCGGCGACGACCACCTCGCCCTGATCGAGCGGTCGTTCGAGCTGCGGCTGCACGTGCGCGGCAACCGGATCACGCTCGAGGGCGAGCAGGGCGAGGTCGCCCTCGCCGAGCGGCTCCTCGACGAGCTGGTCACCCTGATCCGCTCCGGGCAGGGGATCACCACCGAGACCGTGGAGCGCGTGCTGGCGATGCTGCGCGCCGAGACCACCGAGCGGCCGGCCGACGTGCTGTCGCTGAACATCCTGAGCAACCGCGGCCGCTCGATCCGGCCGAAGACGCTCAACCAGAAGCGCTACGTCGACTCCATCGACAAGCACACGATCACCTTCGGCATCGGTCCCGCCGGCACCGGCAAGACCTACCTGGCGATGGCCAAGGCGGTACAGGCGCTCCAGGCCAAGCAGGTCAACCGGATCATCCTGACCCGCCCGGCCGTGGAAGCAGGGGAGCGGCTCGGCTTCCTCCCCGGCACGCTCAGCGAGAAGATCGACCCCTACCTGCGTCCGCTCTACGACGCCCTGCACGACATGGTCGATCCCGACTCCATCCCGAAGCTGCTGGCGGCCGGCACGATCGAGGTGGCGCCCCTCGCCTTCATGCGCGGCCGGTCGCTCAACGACTCGTTCATCATCCTCGACGAGGCCCAGAACACCTCGCCGGAGCAGATGAAGATGTTCCTGACCCGGCTGGGCTTCGGGTCGAAGATCGTGGTCACCGGCGACGTCACCCAGGTCGACCTGCCCGGCGGCGTGAAGTCCGGCCTGCGGGTCGTGGAGGGCATCCTCAGCGAGCTCGACGACGTCTCCTTCCAGCGGCTGACCGCGCATGACGTGGTACGGCACAAGCTGGTCGGGGCGATCGTGGCGGCGTACGACGAGTTCGACGCCCGGCAGCCGCGCGTCGCGCGTCGGGACGGCGCCTCCCTCGGCTCCTCGGCGCACGCGCCCGCGTCGGCCGGCGACGACGCCCGGTGAGCAGGCCCTGACGATGAGCATCGAGGTGCTCAACGAGTCGGGCATCGAGCTCGACGTCCCCCGGTTGGCCGCGCTCAGCCGGTTCGTGATGGACCGGATGCGCGTCCACCCGCTCGCCGAGCTCTGCATCAAGGCCGTCGACGAGCCGACGATCGCGGCGCTCAACGAGCAGTGGATGGAGAAGGAGGGCCCCACGGACGTGCTCGCCTTCCCGATGGACGAGCTGCGACCGGGCCTGGTCAACGAGGCGCCGGAGGAGGGCGTCCTCGGCGACTTGGTGCTCTGCCCGGCCGTCGCCGAGAAGCAGGGCGCGAGCGCCGGCCACGGCACCGAGGCCGAGATCGAGCTGCTGACCGTCCACGGGATCCTGCACCTGCTGGGCTACGACCACGCCGAGCCGGAGGAGCACAAGGAGATGTTCGGGCTCCAGGACCAGCTCCTCGCTGCCTGGCGCGCGGAGTCGTGACCGACCGGTGAGCGACCCGACCGAGAGTCCCACGGGCCTGGTCATCGCCGGCGCGCTCGTCGTGCTGGCCGGCGTGTTCTCGGCCGCCGACGCCGCACTCACGTCGTACTCCCGCGCCCGGGCGGAGGAGCTCGTGGGCGAGGGTCGGGCGGGAGCGAGGCCGCTGGTGACGCTGCTGGACGACCGGGCGCCGTACCTCAACACCGCGATCCTGCTGCGGTTGCTGTGCGAGACCGGTGCCGCCGTGCTGCTGACGCTCGTGGTGTTGCGGTGGTACGACGGGTCCGTCTGGCCGACGCTGGCGACGTCCGTGGCCGCGATGACCCTGCTCCTCTTCGTCGTCGTCGGAGTGGCCCCACGAACGCTCGGCCGCCAGCAGGCCGACCGGGTGGCACCGGTCGCGGCGGTCATCCTGACCTTCGCCACCCGTGTCCTCGGCCCGATCCCCCAGCTGCTGATCCTGGTCGGCAACGCGATCACGCCGGGCCGCGGGTTCCGCAGCGGGCCGTTCTCGACCGAGACCGAGCTGCGTGAGCTGGTCGACTACGCCGAGGCCTCGGCGGTGATCGAATCGGGTGAGCGGGCGATGATCCACTCCGTCTTCGAGTTCGGCGACACCATCGCCCGGGAGGTGATGGTGCCGCGTGGAGACGTCGTATACATCGAGCGGTACAAGAACCTCCGGCAGACGCTGTCGCTCTTCTTGCGCTCGGGCTTCTCGAGGGTGCCGGTGATCCAGGACAACCTCGACGACATCGTCGGCTTCGCCTATCTCAAGGACGTCGTGCGCCGTGACTTCGAGGATCCCGGTGTGGAGTTCACGCAGCGGGTCGACGAGGTGATGCGGCCGGCGCTGTACGTGCCCGAGTCCAAGCCCGTCGACGCCCTGCTGTCCGAGATGCAGGCCTCGCGCCAGCACATCGCGGTCGTGGTCGACGAGTACGGCGGCACGGCCGGGCTGGTCACGATCGAGGACCTGCTCGAGGAGATCGTCGGCGAGATCACCGACGAGTACGACGCGGAGCAGGTCGAGACCGAGTCGCTGGCCGACGGCTCGGTCCGGGTCTCCTCGCGCTTCCCGATCGACGACCTCGACGAGCTGCTCGGCATCGACGTCGAGGACGACGACGTCGACTCCGTGCTCGGGCTGATGGCCAAGCACCTCGGCCGCGTCCCGATCCCGGGCTCGCACGTGGAGGCGCACGGTCTCCGCTTCTTCGCCGAGGCCGCCACGGGTCGGCGCAACAAGATCGAGAGCGTGCTGGTCACCAAGCTCGTGGGCGACGGTGCGCGCGCGAGCGAGTGAGGCGGTCGATCCGACCCGGTTGCGCCTCCGAGCCCACGTCGAGGACCTCGCCGACGCTTCGCCCGGGGTCGCCGACCTGACCCGTCCCTCCGCGGAGCGCGGCTGATGTGGAGGATGGACCCATGTCACGCATCCGACGTTTCGACCATGTAGGCATCACCGTCGCGGACCTCGACACGGTGACGGCGTTCTTCGTGGGGCTGGGACTCGAGGTCGAAGGGCGGATGTTCGTGGAGGGCGAGTTCGTGGACACGGTCATCGGCATCCCTGACTCCCGCACCGAGATCGTCATGCTGCGACCGTCCGATGGAGGCCCCGGACTGGAGCTCTCGAGCTTCCAGCGGCCCGACCACGAGCCCGGATCACCGGCCGCGATGGCCAACGAGCTGGGGCTGCGGAACGTGGCCTTCGAGGTCGACGACCTCCAGGCTGCGGTCGACGCGCTGGCCGCCGACGGGTACGGGCTCGTCGGCGGGATCGGGGAGTACGAGGACACCTGGCGGATGGCCTATGTGCGCGGCCCGGAGGGGATCATCGTGTCCCTGTTCGAGCCGATCAGCTGAGGCTCCCACCTGGGCCGGACCACCGGCGCCGGTGGAGGGACGCCCCGCCAGAGCCACCGGGGCGAGCGGTCCACGACTCCCGTTCGTCCCATGGCGGCAGGATGGACCCGGCGTCTGGCCGAGCCACGCCGGAGCGGGCTGAGCTTCTGCGCCCCGGGCCACCCGACACCTCCGAGCCTGCTCATCGCGCGACGGATCCCGAGAACTAGCCTCGGGGACATGACGCAGCTGTCGGCCGAGGACCAGAAGCTGGTGACCCTCGCCCGGGCGACGATGGCCCGGGTCGGTGCTCCCGAGGGGGCCGCGGTCCGCGACCTCGACGGACGGACGTACGCCGCGGCGGCGGTGGCGCTGGACAGCCTCACCCTGACCGCGCTCGAGGTGTGCGTGGCGATGGCGGTCTCATCGGGGTCGACGGGGCTGGAGGCGGTGGTCCGGCTCGGGGACGTGGGCGCGCCCGATCTGCGCGCCGTCCACGACTTCGCCGGTGGCGAGGTCGTCGTCCACCTCGGCGACGCGCGGGGACGGATCTTCGGGACCTGAGCGCTTGTCCGTCCGCACTAGGTTGACCCGGTGATCTCGGGTACGACGACGGCAGCGGCTGCAGGCACCTGGACCCTCGGCGACCGGACGGTCAACCGGCTCGGCTTCGGGGCGATGCGCCTGACCGGCACCGGCGGGATGGGGCGCGGCGACGACCGGGACCCCGACGCCTCGTCCGCCGTCGTACGACGCGCCGTCGAGCTCGGCGTGAACCACGTCGACACCGCGGGCTTCTACTTCTCCGCGTCGGGGCGCGCCAACGAGATCATCCGCGCGGCCCTGGCGCCGTACCCCGACGACCTCACGATCGTGACGAAGGTCGGACCCGGTCGAGACCTGGTCACCGGTGACTGGGGCGACTGGGTTCCGCCCGATCGGTTGCGTGCGCACGTCGAGCACAACCTGGAGACGCTCGGTCTCGACCGGCTCCACGTCGTGAACTACCGCAGCAACGGTCGCGACGACGTGCCCGCCGCGGTCGCGGCCCTGGCGGCGCTCCGCGAGGAGGGTTTGCTCGACCACATCGGCCTGTCGAACGTGGGCGTCGACGCTCTCGAGGGTGCCCGCCGGGTGACCGACATCGTGTGCGTCCAGAACCGGCACGCGCCCGGCTACCAGCGCTCGGACTCGGGCGACCTGCTCGCGGCCTGTGCCGAGCACGGCATCGCGTTCGTCCCGTTCTTCACGATCAGCGGACACTCCCGCGAGGGCACGGCGGAGGAGCGGTACGACGCGGTGCGGGTCGTCGCGGACGCGCACGACGCCTCCCCGGCACAGGTGCGCGTCGCGTGGACCCTGTACCTCGGCGGGCACGTGCTCGCGATCCCGGGCACGGGGGACCTCGGGCACCTCGAGCAGAACGTCGCGGCCGCGGCCCTGCAGCTGACCGGCGACGACCTGGCGGCACTCGCGACACTGCCGCTCGGGTGACCAACCGGACCCTTCCTCCGTTCCCGGCCGGGGCGGAGTAAGTTTTCGCCCGTGCTCACCGGACAGGCAGCCCACGAGGCCGCGGTCGCGCGCCTGAAGGCGTCGTACGACGCCATCCCGGCCGGCCTGACCGTGCGCCTGGCCAAGAAGACCTCCAACCTGTTCCGGCCGCGCGCCGCGAGCGACGCGCCCGGGCTCGACGTGTCCGGTCTCGGCGGCGTGATCTCGATCGATGTCGAGGCGCGGACCGCCGACGTACAGGGGATGTGCACCTATGAGGCCCTGGTCGACGCGACCCTGCCCCACGGCCTGATCCCCTACGTCGTACCGCAGCTGCGCACGATCACCCTCGGCGGAGCCGTCAGCGGCCTCGGCATCGAGTCGACCAGCTTCCGCAGCGGCCTGCCGCACGAGTCGGTGTCCGAGATGGACGTCTTCACCGGGGCCGGCGACGTCGTGACCACGAAGCCCGGCGACGACCTCTTCGACACGTTCCCCAACTCCTACGGCTCGCTCGGCTACGCGACCCGGCTGCGGATCGCGCTCGAGAAGGTGCCGTCGTACGTCTCCCTACGGCACGTCCGCTTCGACGACGCGGGCCTGCTCTCGAAGACGATCGCCCAGATCATGGAGACCAAGGAGTACGACGGCGTCCTCGTCGACGGCGTGGACGGCACGGCGTTCCGGCCGGGGGAGTACTACCTGACCCTCGCCGAGTGGACCGACCGAGCGCCGACGTCCCCCAGCGACTACACGGGGCGGCAGATCTACTACCGCTCGATCCAGGAGCGCGACCGCGACCTGCTGACGATCTACGACTACCTGTGGCGCTGGGACACCGACTGGTTCTGGTGCTCGCGCGCGTTCGGCGCCCAGCACCCGCTGGCGCGCCGGCTCTGGCCACGCCGCTACAAGCGCTCCGACGTCTACTACCGGATGGTCGCCCTCGACCACCGCTTCCACGTCGGCGCCTGGCTCGACCGTCGCAGGGGCAACCCCGAGGGCGAGCGCGTCGTGCAGGACGTCGAGATCCCGGTCGAGCGGCTCGGGGAGTTCCTCGACTGGTTCGACGCCGAGGTGGGCATGCGGCCGGTGTGGCTGTGCCCGCTCTTCGCGGGCAAGAAGTGGCCCACCTACCCGCTTCAGCCGCGCGAGATCTACGTCAACGTCGGCTTCTGGGGCAACGTCGCCGTCGGCCCCGAGGCGGCGAACGCACCCCGCAACCGCGCGATCGAGGCGAAGGTGCACGAGCTCCACGGGCACAAGTCGCTCTACTCCGAGGCGTTCTACGACCGCGAGACCTTCGACCAGCTGTACGACGGCGCCAACCTGGCGCGGGTGAAGGACCGCTACGACCCGGACCACCGACTGACCAGCCTCTACGACAAGGCGGTGAAGAGACGATGACCATGAGGATCGCCGACGCTTTCGAACAGCTGATCCAGGGGCCCCTGCCCCTGCGCTTCACGGCGTACGACGGCAGCGCGAGCGGACCGGAGGACGCCCCGTTCGGGTTCGAGCTGAAGAACGAGCGTGGTCTGTCCTACCTGATGACCGCGCCGGGTGACCTCGGGCTCGGCCGCGCCTACGTCACCGGCGACCTCGTCGTGACCGGTGTCCACCCGGGCGACCCGTACGACGGGCTCAAGGCGCTGCAGAAGGGACTCAAGCTGCGCCGCCCCTCGCCCGCCGAGCTGGTGAAGATCCTCGCCGGACTCGGGATCTCCCACCTGAAGCCGCCGACCCCGCCGAAGGAGGAGACGCTTCCGCGCTGGCGCCGGGTCGTCGAGGGCGTGCGTCACTCGCGCACCCGCGACCGGGAGGCCATCCACCACCACTACGACGTCTCCAACACGTTCTACGAGTACATCCTCGGACCGTCGATGACCTACACCTGCGCGGTGTTCCCCACCGAGGACGCGACCCTGGAGCAGGCGCAGTACTACAAGTACGACCTGGTCGCGCAGAAGCTCGGCCTCCAGCCGGGCATGCGGCTGCTCGACGTCGGGTGCGGCTGGGGCGGCATGGTCCGGCACGCCGCCGAGCACTACGGCGTGAAGGCACTGGGCGTCACCTTGTCGCGTGAGCAGGCGACGTGGGCGCAGGAGCGGATCAAGAAGATGGGCCTCGACCACCTGGCCGAGGTGCGGCACGGCGACTACCGCGAGGTCACCGAGGACGGCTTCGACGCCGTCAGCTCGATCGGCCTGACCGAGCACATCGGCGTGCGCAACTACAAGTCGTACTTCACGTTCCTGCGCGACCGGCTGCGTCCGCGGGGCCGGCTGCTCAACCACTGCATCACCCGGCCGCACAACAAGCACCAGGAGACCGGCGCGTTCATCGACCGCTACGTCTTCCCCGACGGCGAGCTGACCGGATCGGGCCGGATCATCACCGAGGCGCAGAACGTCGGCCTCGAGGTGATGCACGAGGAGAACTTCCGGCTCCACTACGCGCGCACCCTGGCCGGCTGGTGCCAGAACCTCCGGGACAACTGGGACGCCTGCGTCGACGAGGTCGGCGAGGGCACGGCCCGGGTCTGGGGCCTGTACATGGCCGGCTCGCGGCTCGCGTTCGAGCGCAACGAGATCCAGCTGCACCACGTGCTCGCGGTGAGGACCGACGAGCAGGGCCGAGACGACTTCCCGTGGCGCCCGACGTTCCCGATGGACGCGAGCTACGAGGTCACTGGGTGAGGCGCTCTGCGCGCGTCAGGAGACCCCGGCGACCTGGCCCGAGGTCGCAGGCACCGGGTCTCGAGTCGCCCGTCACGACTTCGCAGGCTCAGCCGTGGGCTCACTCGACCGGCGCTCAGGGCGCCCTGCCGTCCTCCCTCGGGCACGGCTGCTCGCCTGCCAGCCGGCGATGACCACCAGCGCGTAGGCCGCGCCGGCGATCTCGTCGATCAGGTAGTGCTCGCCGCCGTAGAGCAGGGCGAACCCCATGGCGAGCGGGTAGCAGGCGAGCAGCGCCTTCTGCCACCAGCGCTTGCCGATCCAGAAGAACCCGGCGGCCAGCGTGGCATACGCCGTGTGCAGCGACGGCATCGCGGCCACCGGGTTCACCAGGTACTGCCCCTGGTTCACGATGCCTCCGACCATGTGCAGGCCGATCAGGTCGAAGCCCTCGGAGGTGTAGCGCCCGACGTACGGCCCGGGGAAGACCCCGCCGTCGTTGGCGAGCCAGGGCGGCGCCATCGGGTAGAGGAAGTAGGTCGCCACGCCGGCCACGGCCAGCACGACCACCAGGTTCATCCAGACGCGGAAGCGGCGCCGGTTCCGGATCCAGAGCACGATCGCGACGATCGGCATCACCAGGAAGTGGCTGCAGTAGACCAGGCTGAGCGGCACGCTGTACCAGGGGATCGACGCGCCCGGGTGGAAGTGCTCCTGCACCCACGTCGTGGGCATCTCCGGACCCATGCCCAGGTGCTCCCCGAGCCAGCGGTCGGCGGTGATCGGGAACGACACGTGCAGCGGGATGCCGAGGTCGTTGTGGACGTCGACGATCGGGAAGACCTTGGCCTTCACCTGGGCCGGGGAGTACGGCGACGCCAACCCGCGGCTGTAGTCGTAGGCCAGCAGCACCGCCTGGAACGGCAGCCAGTCGACCATCATCTGCCACCAGGCACGCCAGCCGCGACCGAGCACGATGATCGTCAGCAGCACGAGGATCGCGCCGTAGATGCCGAGGCGGTCGGTCGGGATCCCCTGCGTGGCCAGGAACCACCCGAGCCCCACGAGGTACGCCGTCAGGGCGCCCCAGCGGACCCGGCTCCAGGGCCAGCCGGTCCACGGCATCCGGTCGTCGCCGCGCGCGGGCGCCTCGAGATCGGCCGGACGGTCGTTCGACCGATCGGTCTCCGGGGCGTCGATCGCGGCCACCCGGCGATGCTAGCCGGGACCGGGACCGCCACTAGCCTGGGAGCCGATGACCATCAGGACCAAGCGCTACGACGCCGTCGTCACGCGTCGCGACCCGGTGTCGCCGCACCTGGTGCGGCTGACGCTCTCGGTCCCGGGGTTCGAGTCCACCGGCATCCTCGACGAGTGGGTGGGCCTGGTGGTGCCCGGGCAGTTCCAGGTGCGCTACTACACGGTGTGCGCGCTCGACGGCGACGAGCTGGTGCTGGACGTGGTGATCCACGACGTCGGACTCGTCACCGAGTGGGCCAGTGGTGACTGCGTCGGCGACTCCCCGGTGATCACCGCGGCGCAGGGTTCGTTCTCGCCTCCCTCGGACGCGGCCTGGCTGCTCCTGGTCGGCGACCTCACCGCGATGCCGGCGATCGCGCGCATCTCGCGGGCCACGACGGTCCCGACACGGGTGTGGGCCGAGGTGCCCGACGACCTGTCCGGCTACCTGCCCGACGGCGCCGAGGTGACCTGGCTCGAGCCGCCCGCCGAGGGACGGTCCCGACTCGCCGAGGTGGTCGAGGGCATCGACTGGCCAGCGGGCGACGGCTACTTCTGGATGGCGGGCGAGTCGGCTCAGATGCGTGCGATCCGCAAGCACCTCATGCGCGACCGGCGCCTGCCGAACGCGGCGTACGACGTGATGGGCTACTGGCGCGCGGTCACCTCGCGGCAGCCGCGTGCGGTGGATCCGGGCCCGATCTGGCGGGCCGGCAAGGCGGCAGGGAAGAGCGACGAGCAGATCTGGGCCGAGTACGACGAGGCGCGCGGTGGTTGAGGGCTACCGGAGCGGGTTCGCCTCGTTCGTCGGCCGGCCGAACGCCGGGAAGTCGACCCTGACCAACGCGCTGGTCGGGCAGAAGATCGTGATCACCTCCGACAAGCCGCAGACCACCCGAACCGTCGTGCGCGGCATCGTCCACCGCGACGACGCGCAGCTGATCCTGGTCGACACCCCGGGCCTGCATCGCCCGCGCACGCTCCTCGGTGAGCGGCTCAACGACCTGGTGCGGGGGACCTGGTCCGAGGTCGACGTCGTCGCCGTGTGCTTCCCCGCGAACGAGAAGATCGGTCCGGGCGACCGGTTCATCGTCAGCGAGCTGGCCAAGGTACGCCGTACGCCCAAGGTCGCGGTGGCGACGAAGACAGACCTGGCGAACCCCACGCAGATCGGGCAGCACCTGCTGGACATCGCCGAGCTCGGTCGCGACACGGCCACCGAGTGGCAGGAGATCGTGCCGGTCTCCGCCGTCTCCGGCGACCAGGTGGGGCTGCTCGCAGACCTGCTGGTCGGGCTGATGCCCGAGGGACCTCAGCTCTACCCGGACGGGGACCTCACCGACGCCCCCGAGGAGATCCTCGTCGCCGAGCTGATCCGCGAGGCCGCCCTCGACGGCGTACGCGATGAGCTGCCGCACTCGATCGCGGTCGTCGTCGAGGAGATGGGGATGCGCGAGGACCGCCCCGACGACAAGCCGCTCCTCGACATCAGCGCCAACCTGTACGTCGAGCGCTCGTCGCAGAAGGGCATCGTGATCGGGCACCGGGGCTCTCGGCTCCGGCAGGTCGGGACCGTCGCCCGAGCCCAGATCGAGGCGCTGCTGGGAACGCCGGTCTATCTCGACCTGCACGTCAAGATCGCCAAGGACTGGCAGCGCGATCCCAAGCAGCTGCGCAAGCTGGGCTTCTGAGCCCCGCCGGAGGGCGCCCGGAGTTACCGCCGAGCACGTCCGATGGGCGTATGCTGAGGACAACGTCGCCAGAGGAGGCCGCCATGTCGTGGATCCTGGGCGGCGCTCTCCTTCTCGGGCTGTGGGTCGCGGCCCCGACCGTGCGGACCCTCCTCCGACGTGACTTCGAGCCCGTGCCGCGCAACGACGCGATCGTCTTCCAGGCACAGCAGTCGTCCCACCCCTGAGGCCGCCGGCCCTCGCGGTCGCACGCACGCACGCATGCCGCGTATCTTCAGAGGATCTTCGCCTCGCTGGAGACCCTCGTCATGCTGGCCCGACCTCGCGCAGCCCCGTGATACGCGATCTGATCGTGATCGCGTCCCCGGCGTTCGTGTTCGTGGGCACGGTGCTGCGGATGTGGGACTCGGTTGCGGAGGCCGACAAGTCGGCCGAGTTCCTTCCGCGCACGTCCAGCGAGGAGCTGCACCACCTGCTCAGGTTCTTCACGATGCTCGACAGGGTCGAGCACGCGGTGGCGCCGGACCGCTACCTGTACTACCTGAGGACCGCCCAGGGCTGGTTCTTCCTCGCGGTCGGATCCTTCGGCGCGCTGCTGCTCGCGATCGGCCACGTCATCTCCTCCTGAGCGTGTGAGGCGGTCGCTTCGCCCGAAACGCCGGGTGATCTCCGGGCCGGCGATCAGCTCGGCGCCCAGCAGACGCCGTACGTCTGACCGTCGCGCCACTGGTCCCGGGTCGGCCACTGGTAGGACCACCGGTAGTCGAGCGGGTCGCCGGCGACGGCCCGGCCGGCGTCCTGACAGGGCTGCTGTCCGGCGGAGCGGACCCTGTCGTCGCCCGGGTAGCGCCCCGCCGGGAAGTCCACCGTGCGTAGTGCCTTCCAGCTGTGCGGGGCGGCGCAGATGCGTTGCTCGAAGCCGGCGGTCCCGGGTTGGGCGGTGCCGCACAGCCCGTAGTGGTCGCGTCCCTCGGGCCGGCCGAGGACACCGTTCAGCGGTCCGCGCAGCAGCGCCAGGTGCTGGTCGCCGCGCAGGGCGATCGCCGCGCACACGAACCAGTGACCGCCCTTGGCGGCCTGGGCGACCGTGGGCGTGAACCACACCGCGCGCAGCATGCTCAGGCGGCGACCGTCGGGAGTGCCGCCGACGAACATCGCGAAGCGGCGGGGACAGACGGTCGCCTCGAGCCGGTGCACCTCGCTCCCGTCGACGGCGAGGTGCTTGTCGTAGGACCCGACGTAGAACGTGACCGCGGTGTGGATGCCCGAGCACGGCGCCGGCTTCTTGTCGCTGGTCGGCGCCAGCACCTCGTCGTACCCCAGCCGGTAGCAGGCGTCGGCGGGCGGTGGCTTCGGCGGCTTCGGCGGGATCGTCTCGGTCGGGGTCGGGGTGGGGGAGTGTGCCACCGGCGTTCCATCCGCGCCGGGTGTGGAGCTCCCGGCGCCGGAGCACGAGGCGAGGAGGAGGGCGGCCGCGACGACGAGGGCCGGCCCGACGGGCCTCATGTCGCGGTCCTCGCCCAGCACACGGAACGCCGGTTGCCGGCGTTCCACTCGGCCTCGTGGAACCACGAGTAGCCGTAGTCGTAGTCGACCGGGTAGTCGAGCCACGCGCCCACCGAGGTGGAGCAGAAGTCCCGGGTGCGGGCCTGCACGGCCCGGTCGCCCGGATACGGGTCGTCCGCCGAGCCGAGGACGATCGTGGTCACGGCCCGCCAGTCGTGCTTCTCGGTGCAGGGCACTTTCACGGCGCCGCTGACGGTGGTGCCCTGGGCGCACACCATCCACTCGTCCTTGGGGCGGCCGAGCAGCAGCCCCTTGGTCTGGGCCGGGAGGTGGACGTAGGTGCGGGTCTGGTCGCCGCCGCCGATCACGTCGCAGCGGTACCACCGGGCCCCGGCGTCCCAGGCCGGTCGGCTCGGCCGGAACCACGCCCAGCTCAGGATCGAGCGCATCGCGAGGCTCTCGTCGGCGCCGGTGAAGCTGATGAACCTCTGCGCGCAGGTCCGGTAGGCGTACGCCGCGACCTCGACGTCGTCGTACGACGCGTGCGAGAACATGGGGGGCAGCGCGCCGACCGCGTACGTCTGTGCGGTGTGGGGCTGGTCGCACGAGACCGAGGCCGTGGAGTTGCTCGGCTTCGACACGTCATCGGGGGAGAGCACCCGGCACGCCTCCGGGTCGGGTGCCGACATGTCGCCGGGAGGCCGGGCGTCTCGGCCGCTGCCGAAGCATCCGGTCATGCCCACCGCGAGCACGACGAGGGGGACGACGACACGCCAGGCGTGCGGCATCGTGGAGAACCCCCACCGGTCGGGACCAGAAACCCCGCGAGCCTACCCAAGCGTCGGACCCACCCTGCGGGGGCTGTGCGCACCAGCGCCGGAGGGTGGTGCGAGACG
This sequence comes from Nocardioides sp., assembly GCA_036265495.1. Lineage (GTDB taxonomy): Bacteria > Actinomycetota > Actinomycetes > Propionibacteriales > Nocardioidaceae > Nocardioides. Next base: position 35,170 of record DATAOY010000086.1, read on the forward strand.
CCCCAGCCGCGTGCGCGACCCGAGGGGACGCTCCAGCGGCGGGCGGCCCGAGCCGAGACCCGGTCCGGGCTGCCATCATCGGCTGCGTGACGACGACGCTGTACCGGGCCGGATGGATCGTCGCGTTCCAGGACGGGGAGCATCGGATCCTGCGCGACGGATGCCTGGTCGTCGAGGACGACCGGATCGCGTTCGTGGGGTCGTCGTACGACGGAGGCGTGGACAGCGTTGTCGACGTGCCCGACCGGATCGTCACGCCGGGCTTCATCAACACCCATGCGCACCTCGACGAGTCGCCGATCGACAAGTCCGTGCAGGAGGACGTCGGGAACCGCCAGTTCTGGCTGACCGGACTGATCGAGATCCTCCCGGCCGAGATGGCCGGGCTCGATGACGAGGGCGCACGGGCCTGCCTCGACTACTCGCTGATCGAGCTCGCGCGCACCGGCACCACGACGGTGCTGCAGATGGGTGGCATCGAGGAGTACGCCGCGGACGCGATCGAGGCGAGCGGGCTGCGCGGGTACGTCGCGCCGATGTACCGGTCCGGCCGGTGGTTCACGCCGGACGGCCGACGGGTCGACTACGCCTGGGACGCGGACGACGGCCGGCCGGGCTTCGAGAGGGCGACCGCGTTCGTGGAGCGACTGCGCGGCCGTGCGGACGGGCGGTTGCAGGGCTTCCTGGCACCGGCCCAGGTCGACACCTGCAGCGAGGCCCTGCTCCGCGACTCCCGCGATGCCGCCGACGACCTCGACGTCCCGCTGTCCCTGCACGCCTCGCAGGGGGTGTGGGAGTTCCAGGAGATGACCCGCCGTCACGGCCGCACCCCCGTGGAGTGGCTCTCGGACATCGGGTTCCTCGGCCCCAGGACCGTGCTCGGTCACGCGATCTTCATCAGCGGCAACTCGTGGGTGAACTTCGCCGGCGACGACCTCGGGCTGCTGGCGTCGTCCGGTACGTCCGTCTCGTACAACGCCTGGTGCTTCATCCGCCGCGGACTCGTGATGGAGTCGTTCCCGGAGTACGTCGCGGCCGGCGTGAACCTGTGCCTGGGCACCGACACCGCTCCGCAGTCGATGATCGAGTCGCTGCGCTGGACCGCCATCGCCGGCAAGGTCGCGTCGCGCCGCACCGATGTGTCCACGGCACGGCAGGTCTTCGACGCCGCCACCGTGAACGCCGCCCGGCTGCTCGGACGCGACGACCTCGGCCGGATCGCACCCGGTGCCAAGGCGGACCTCCTGTTCTGGCGGGCGGACGGGTTCACGATGACCCCGATGCGTGACCCGATCCGCAACCTCGTCTACTACGCCCAGGCGTCGGACCTCTCCGACGTGCTCGTGGACGGCCGACAGATCGTCCAGGACGGAGTCGTCCTCGGTGCCGACACGCGGGCCGCGACCCGTCGGGTGCAGGAGGCGGGGGAGCGGATGTGGTCGCGGTGGCCGGGCGGCGACTGGGCGGGCCGCACGCTCGACGAGGTCGCCCCTGCGACGTACGACACCTTCGAGGACTGACCGACGCGGTGCCGGGGTGCCCTAGCATCGCCGCGTGCTCGAGGTGCGCACCGCCACCGCCACCGACCGGCGCGACGTCGTCCGGGTGATGGCCACCGCCTTCGACGACGACCCGGTGGCCCGGTGGCTGGTCCCGGACGGGCGCTCCCTGAGCCCGCTGTTCGCGACGCATGCGCGCTGGGCGCACGCCGCCAGCGGCTCGACCGATCTCGCCCTGCTCGACGGGGAGCCGGTGGGGGCAGCGTTCTGGGATCCACCCGGCCATCGGGTGCCGGCCTGGCGTCAGCTCGCGTCGCTTCCCTTCTACGCCCGGGCGCTGCGCCGCAACCTGGTGCGCGGTGTCGCCCTCGAGAACGTCATGCACCGGGCACGGCCGCACGAGGAGTTCTGGTACCTGGCCGGGGTCGGCGCCGTACGACGTGGGGAGGGGATCGGGACGGCCCTGCTGCGCCACCGACTCGACCGCGTGCGCGGTCCGGCGTACCTCGAGAGCAGCAAGCGGGAGAACATCCCGCTCTACGAGCGACTCGGCTTCGAGCTGCGCGACTCGCTGCGGCTGCCCGACGGTCCGGAGCTCTGGCCGATGTGGCGCGCCGGCTGAGCCTCGACCAGGCTGCCGCGGAAGGTCCGGCGGTACGCCGCGGGGGAGACGCCGACGTGGGTGCGCAGGTGGGCGCGGAGCGAAGCGGAGGTCCCCATCCCCGAGCGCTCGGCGACCTCGTCGACCCCGAGGTCGGTCGCCTCGAGCAGATGCTGGGCGTGCCGCACGCGCTGCTGGATCAGCCACGCGCCGGGTGACTGCCCGGTCTCCTCGCGGAACCGGCGGGCGAAGGTCCGCAGGCTCATCCCGGCCCGCCTGGCCAGGGTCGGCACGTCGGCCTCGAGGTGCTCCTGCGCCCAGGCGCGGGTGGGCGCCGTCGACCCGTCGGGCCGGGCGGGCACGTGGCGCTCGATGTACTGTGACTGCCCACCGTCACGCCAGGGCGGTACGACGCAGTAGCGCGCCACGTGGTTGGCGACCTCGGCTCCGTGGTCGCGCCGGATCAGGTGCAGACACAGGTCGACGCCCGCACTGAGCCCGGCACTGGTGAGCACGTCGCCGTCGTCGGTGAACAGCACGCCCGGGTCGAGCAGGACGTCGGGGTGGAGCGCGGCCAGGTCGTCGGCGTGCTTCCAGTGGGTCGTGGCGGGGCGGCCGGAGAGTCGACCGTCGGCCGCGAGCACGAACGCACCGGTGCAGATGGAGACGACCCGGGCGCCGGGTCGGATGCCGGCGAGCGCTTCGGCCACGTCGCGCGGCAGGGTGCCGTCCTGCCGCGGGCCCGGGAGCTGGGTCCCCGGGACGATCACCGTGTCGGCCAGGGCCAGCGCGGAGGCGTCGTCCTGTGGGGCGATCGCGTAGCCGGACGAGGTGCGCACCGGCCGCCCGTCCAGGCTCGCCATCGTCACGTCGTACAGCGGGCGGCCGGCCGCGTCGACCGCCTCGCCGAGCAGCTGCACCGGGATCACCGCGTCATAGCCGATCGCGGGCTCGAGGAGCAGGACCACGACACGGTGCGCACGGCTGCGAGTCATGGCAGGATTCTTGCATATTGTGGCAATTCTGCCACTGGTCCGGGCGCCCTCGGTTCCGAGACGATTGACCCATGAGTCGTCTCGCCCCCGATCGAGCCGGCGGGACGTCCCTCCACTGGGCGTGGGTGGTCGCTCCCGTGACCTTCGTGACCCTGGTCGGGTCGGCGGCGTTCCGGAGCGTGCCCGGGGTGCTGATGGACCCGCTCCACATGGAGTTCGGCTGGTCGCACGCCACGATCGGCCTGGCCGTGTCGGTGAACATGGTGCTCTTCGGGCTCATCTCGCCGTTCGCCGCCGCCCTGATGGACCGGTTCGGGATCCGACCCGTGGTGACCGCCGCGCTGCTGATGATCGCCCTCGGCAGCGGACTCACCGTCTTCATGACCGCGGCCTGGCAGCTGGTCCTGTGCTGGGGCGTGCTCGTCGGTGTGGGCGCCGGCTCGATGTCGATGGCGTTCGTGGCGACCGTGGTGAACCGCTGGTTCGTGGCACGCCGCGGGCTCGTCAGCGGGATCCTCACCGCCGGCAACGCCACCGGACAGCTGGTGTTCCTGCCGCTGGTCGCCTGGATCACCACCCACCACGGCTGGCGCACGGCCGCCCTGACCACGGCCGCGGCGGCGCTCGCCGTGGTCCCGCTGGTCCTCCTCCTGATGCGCAACCACCCGGCCGACATGGGCCTGACGGCGTACGGCGCGACGCCCGAGGACCCCGGTCCGCCACCGCACCAGGCGAGCGGGTCCTCGGCCGGTCGCGCCGTCCGGGTGCTGGTCAGCGCCACCCGCACGCCGGCGTTCTGGCTGCTGGCGGGCGGCTTCGCGATCTGCGGTGCCACCACGAACGGGCTGATCGCCACGCACTTCATCCCGGCGGCGATGGACCACGGCATGCCACCCACCACCGCGGCCAGCCTGCTCGCCCTGGTCGGCCTGTTCGACGTGGGCGGCACGATCGCCTCGGGCTGGTTCACCGACCGCCTCGACCCCCGCTACCTGCTGCTCACCTACTACACGCTGCGCGGCGTCGGGCTGGCCGTGCTGCCGGCACTGCTCGCTCCGCACACGACGCCGGGCACCTGGGTGTTCGTGATCTTCTACGGCCTCGACTGGGTCGCCACGGTGCCGCCGACGGTGATGCTGTGCCGCGAGTGGTTCGGGCCCGAGGAAGGCTCCATCGTGTTCGGCTGGGTCTTCGCGTCACACCAGATCGGCGCCTCGGCGATGGCGTTCGGTGCGGGTGCGATCCGCGACCACACCGGCTCCTACAGCCCGGCGTTCTACCTCGCCTCGGGGCTCTGTGTGATCGCCGCGCTGCTCTCCCTGAGCATCCGGCGTCGGACGCCGGCTCGCCCGGCCACCAGCGAAACGACCCCGGTCGCGCCGCCGGGCGACGAGGTCTCGGTGATGAGCTGAGGTCAGCGCACCTTGCGGAAGGCGATCGTCTCGGCGATCTTCCGGCACCCGAGCGCGTCGTTGATCGCGATCATCGGCGCGTTCCCCGGGGCGTTCCAGGTGTCGACGGACTCGACGTCGGGACGCTCCTCGCGGAGCCGGGCGAGCATCGCCAGCTTCATCCTCAGGCCGAGCCGATGGCCGCGGTGCGGTGCCAGGACGGACGTGTCCTCCTGTGCGGCGATCGCGGGGCGGAGCTCGTGGACGCAGAGCATGGTGATGCCCGCCGGGTCACCCGTGGACCGGTGTCGTGCCACGATCGTGTACGCCGTCTGGTGCTGCCGGGCGAGCGTGTCCTCGTAGCCGCGGATCCGCTCCGGCGAGTAGACCTCGAACTCCCCTCCTCCGGGCTCGTCGTTGATCGCCTCGCGGAGCACCTGCAGGTCACCCAGCAGGTCGTCCGGGCAGGGTCCGACGAGCCGCTCCAGCTCGTAGTCCCGGCTCGCCTGCTCGGCGAGCGTGACCAGCTCCGGCCGCGGCGGCGCGCGGAGGTCGAGGCGGCGCACCTCGTGCGAGCCCTGCCGGGTGTAACCGAGGTGCGGGACGGCCCTCTCCCCGGCCGTGTCCGCCCAGGCAGGTGCTCGCAGTCGCGGGCGGTCCGTGGCCTCCTCGGCCGCCTCCATCAGCGCCCGGCCGAGGCCGCGACGACGGTGGTCGGGGTGGACCGCGCCCACGATCTTGGCGCCGTCGAGGTTCTCGAAGACGTTCAGGGTGAGCGCCGCGTAGCCGACCAGCCGACCGCCCTCGTGCGCGAGCCAGAAGCCGGCGTCGGGGCCCTCGCCGTTGCGGTCGCGGCACTGGAGCAGGAACGTCTCCGCGGTGTGGTGGCGGAGCGGCACGCCGTCGAGTGCGGCGTTGTCGATGGCCGCCAGCTCGCCGGCCGTGGCGAGATCGAGGTCGGCGACGTCGACGCGCGTCAGCTCGGCGCTCACACCGCGACCAGCTGGAGGTAGGCCAGACCGAGGATGCCGCGGTACCCGCCGAAGTACGCCGCGTGCTGACGCGCCGCGAGCCCGCGCACCTCATCGGCGTCGGGATGGTCCGGCTCGTGCTCGGTCAGCCACCGGGCGTAGCGGGCGGTGAACCCCGACTCGAACGCGTCCCACTCGTCCCGGTCGGCCTCGTGGGCGGCCACGACCGCGAAGCCGTGCGCCTCGGCCAGGTCGACCAGCGCTCCCATCGCGACGTACTCGTCATCCCGACCTGAGAGTGGCGCCGTGGCCGCCGGGCTGGGCGGCGCCGACCAGATGCCTTCGCCGTACACCAGGCGTCCGCCGTGCGGCAGCAGGGCGCGGAGCGCGGTGAGCGCTGCCGCGTAGTCGAGGGGCTGTGCCTCCCTCGCGTCGGGTCCCCAGATCTGCGAGGCGCCGATGCAGGTCACCGCGTCGTAGCGGCCGGCCACGGTGCGGGCGTCGCGTGCCTCGAAGCCCACCCGGTCGGCGAGGCCGCGACGTACGGCGTGCTCGCGGGCGCCGCCGAGCGACTCCTCGTCCAGGTCGAGCCCCAGCCCGCGCGCGCCCGGGGCGGCCTGGAGGACCCGCAGCAGCAGCTCCGCCCAGCCACAGCCGACGTCGAGCACCGTGGACGGTGGTTCCTCGGCGAGGAAGGCCACGAGCCGGGTCGCACGGGCCTCGGAGAGCGGCGCGAGGAAGGTCAGATCGCGATGGAGCGGGGTGAAGGACGGCATCACGCCCCAGTCTCGGCGTACGGCGCCATCGAGCGCGACCCGATTCGCTGCTGCTACCGTGGCCGGGTCATGACGCGCCAGCTGCTCCTTCGCTGCCGCAGCGAGGTCTGAAAGGCCGGACCTCCTCGCTGCGGAGTGATCGCCTGCGCGCCGGCCACCCGCCCACTTGCGAGCAGGACCGGATCATGACTCTCCAGCACTCAGGCTTCACCAACACCCAGCAGCCGAGCCCGATGCCGTTCGGGCGCTATCGCGCCTTCGAGCCCATCGACCTGCCGGACCGCACGTGGCCCACCCGGCGGATCACCGAGGCGCCGCGCTGGCTGTCCACCGACCTCCGGGACGGCAACCAGGCGCTGATCGACCCGATGAGCCCCGCCCGGAAGCTGCGGATGTTCGAGCTGCTCGTGCAGATGGGCTACAAGGAGATCGAGGTCGGCTTCCCGTCGGCGAGCGAGACCGACTTCGCGTTCGTCCGGCAGCTGATCGAGCAGGACCGGGTGCCCGAGGACGTCACGATCTCGGTGCTGACCCAGGCGCGCGAGGACCTGATCGAGCGCACCGTCCACTCGCTGGTCGGCGTCCACCACGCGAACATCCACCTCTACAACGCACTGGCCCCGCTGTTCCGGCGCGTGGTCTTCCGCGCCAGCCCGGACGAGGTCAAGGACATCGCGGTCCGCGGCACCGAGGTCGTGATGAAGCACGCCGAGAACGTGCTCGGCCAGACGATCATCGGCTACGAGTACAGCCCGGAGATCTTCACCGGCACCGAGCTGCCGTTCAGCGTCGAGGTGTGCGAGGCGGTCAGCGACGTCTGGCAGCCGGACGACGGTCGCGAGATCATCCTCAACCTGCCGGCGACCGTCGAGATGGCGACGCCGAACGTGTACGCCGACCAGATCGAGTGGTTCTCCCGGCAGCTGACCCGACGCGAGTTCACGACCATCTCGCTGCACCCGCACAACGACCGCGGCACCGCCGTGGCCGCCACCGAGCTGGCGATGATGGCCGGCGCCGACCGGGTGGAGGGCTGCCTGTTCGGGCACGGCGAGCGCACCGGCAACGTCTGTCTGGTGACGCTGGGCATGAACCTGTTCAGCCAGGGGATCGACCCGAAGATCGACTTCTCCGACATCGACGAGATCCGGCGCACGGTCGAGTGGTGCACCCAGCTGCCGGTGCACCCGCGGCACCCGTACGCCGGCGACCTGGTCTACACGGCGTTCTCGGGCTCGCACCAGGACGCGATCAAGAAGGGCCTGGAGGAGCTGGAGCGCCAGGCGGCCGAGTCCGGTCGCCCGGTCGGCGAGATGACCTGGGAGGCGCCGTACCTGCCGATCGACCCGAAGGACGTCGGCCGGTCGTACGAGGCCGTGATCCGGGTCAACAGCCAGTCCGGCAAGGGCGGGGTCGCCTACGTGCTCAAGGCCGAGCACAAGCTGGACCTCCCACGACGCGCGCAGATCGAGTTCTCCCGGGTGATCCAGGAGCGCACCGACGCCGAGGGCGGCGAGATCAGCCCGGCCGAGATCTGGGAGGCGTTCACCGAGGAGTACCTCTCACGCGAGGCGCCGCTGAAGCTCAACTCCGTGCACACGTCCTCGGCGGCCGGCGAGAAGGACCGGCTCGACGTCAACGTGTACGTCGACGGCGAGCTGCACGAGCTCACCGGCGAGGGCAACGGCCCGATCGCGGCGTTCGTCGATGCGATCAACGGGGTCGAGCGGCCGCGCGGGTCGTTCGACGTCCGGGTGCTCGACTACGCCGAGCACGCCCTCAGTGCCGGCGGGGACGCCATCGCCGCGGCGTACGTCGAGTGCGCGGTGACGGGAGGTGGCGGCGAGACCGAGGTCCTCTGGGGGGTCGGCCTCGACGCCAACATCGTCACCGCGTCACTCAAGGCGGTGATCAGTGCGGTCAACCGCGTCGGGTAGGTGCCTGCGGCGACTTCCGTGTGCCCGGGCAGTTGCCGCTGCTGCCGACTCCCTCCGGCCCGCACGATCGCCTTGAGGTTCTCGGCGAGGTGGAAAGGATCGGCCCGTGGGCCACGGGATGTGGTCGGTCAGCCGCGGCGCAGGACCATCAGCTCGATCTGCTGGTCGGACCCCGGCCGCAACGGCTCGACCTCGCCGGTGCCGACGAACCCGTAGCGCTCGTAGGCGACGCGTGCGCCGCCGTTGGTGATGTTCACGTCCAGCTGGGCCGGGGTCCCCGGCGGGATGAGGGCGTCCAGGATGCGCCGGGCGTGGCCGCGGCCGCGGTGCTCGGGATGGGTCCACATGCCCCAGACGTGGGGGGTACCGGCGTTGTCGAAGATGCCACCGACGGCGACCGGGCGGGGGTCCTCCACGACGTACACCGGACCGGTCAGGCGCCGGCGCCAGTCGTCCTCACCGAGCTCCCGCTCCCGCTCGAGGGTCGACCCGAACGCGTCGGGGGAGTCGGCGAGCGCGGCGAGCCGGATCTCGCGGTACGTCTCCCAGTCGTCGGGCCCGAGGCGGCGCAGCTCACTCATCGTCGTCCCCGAGGATGCACGCGGTGCCGATGTCGAGGAACCCGATCCGCCGGTAGATGCTCGCGGCGGCGTCGTTGTAGGCACTCAGGAAGACCGTGCCGACGCCGGCTTCGCGGCAGGCGTGGACGAGCGCCTGGGTGATCGCGGTCCCCACGCCCGCGGTGCGGTGCGCCGGGGGGACACCGATGCCCATCAGCTCCGCCGTGCCGGCGCGGGGCGCGGCCGACCCGCCGCCGACCAGCCGCCCGTGGGCGTCGTACGCCGCGACCTCGATCAGGCGTCCCTCCGCGATCAGCTCGGGTCGCTTCCCCACGTCCAGAGCGACGATCTCGTCCTCGCCGCCGAACGCCGCGTGGACGGCGCCCACGGCCAATCCCAGGTCGGCGTCGTCGGCGGCGAGGGTCCGCGTGCGCTCAGGTGCGGCGACCTCGGTGTCCGGGGGTAGCGCCAACAGCGGATAGCACCCGGCCGCCCGGCCGGCGGCCGAGACCGCCGGCAGCAGCGACGGCGTGATCTGGTCGACCCACTCGATCGCCCGCGGGACGCCGAGCTCGTCCTGGCGCGCGAGCACCCGGCGTACGTCGTCCGCGGTGAACACGTCGTCGCCGCCCAGGCGTGGCCGGGCGTAGAACTGCCAGCCGACGCCCACCTCGGCGAGGAACAGGGTGAACGGCCCGACCTCCTCGGTGGTGGCAGCGGCTCGCGGCACCGTGTCGTAGTACGTCTCGATCTCGTCCAGGCCCACCACCCCAGCGTCGCAAGGTGTCCGTGATCCGGCGACCGGATTTCCGGGCGCAGGGTCACCGAGCACCCCGCGGAGCCGCCGGCCGGCAGACCTCGTGGCGTACGCGCCGGGCCGGGTCCTGGGGCGGCGCCGCCGCGAGGCGCAGAATGGACCGGTGCCCCTCTACCGCGACGAGGCGATCGTCCTGCGCACCCACAAGCTGGGTGAGGCCGACCGCATCATCACCCTGCTGACCCGCCAGCACGGGCGGGTGCGTGCGGTGGCCAAGGGGGTCCGGAAGACGACCTCGCGGTGGGGCTCCCGGCTCGAGCCGTTCACCCACGTCGACCTGCAGCTGGCCGAGGGTCGCAACCTCGACGTGATCACCCAGGCCGACACGCTCGACGCGTTCCCGTCGCGGCTCGGGGACCACTACGACCGCTATACGGCCGGGACCGTGATGCTCGAGACCGCCGACCGGCTCGTCACCGAGGAGAAGCAGCCGGCGCTCCAGCAGTTCCTGCTGCTCGTGGGCGGGCTGCGCGCGATGACCTCGGGGGAGCGGGCGCCGGCCCAGGTGCTCGACTCCTACCTGCTGCGGTCGCTGGCCGTGGCCGGCTACGCCCCGTCGTTCACCCACTGCGCCCGGTGCGGCGATCCCGGACCGCACCGGTGGTTCTCGCCCTCGGCGGGCGGGGCCCTGTGCGCGGACTGCCGCGTGCCCGGCGCCGCGTCGCCGTCCACGGGCACGCTGGAGGTGATGGGCGCGCTGCTGGCCGGTGACTGGACGATCGTCGCCGGCGCCGACCAGCGGCACCTGCGCGAGGCCTCGGGGATGGTCGCGGCGTTCCTGCACTGGCACCTCGAGCGCGGGCTGCGGTCGCTGGAGTACGTCGAGAGGTGAGTCGCCAGAGCCGCCGGCGCGCCGTACGCCCGCCGAACCCGCACCCGTCGGGTGCCCGACCACCCGACATCCCGAAGGCGCTGGTGCCCGGACACGTGGCGATCACCATGGACGGCAACGGGCGCTGGGCGAGGGCGCGGGGGCTGCCCCGCACCAAGGGTCACGAGATGGGCGAGGCGGCGCTCTTCGACGTGGTCGAGGGTGCCATCGAGATCGGTGTGAAGGCGATCTCGGCGTACGCCTTCTCGACCGAGAACTGGACCCGCTCGCCCGAGGAGGTCCGGTTCCTGATGGGCTTCAACCGCGACGTCATCCGTCGGCGACGCGACGAGATGCACGAGATGGGTGTGCGGGTGACCTGGTCCGGTCGCGCTCCGAGGTTGTGGAAGTCGGTGATCAAGGAGCTGCAGGTCGCCGAGGAGCTCACCCGCGCCAACGACGTCCTGACGCTCAACATGTGCGTGAACTACGGCGGCCGCGCCGAGGTCGCAGACACCGCCAGAGCGATCGCCCGGGCTGTCGCCGCCGGCCGGCTCGACCCCGAGAAGGTCGACGAGAAGACGTTCGGGCGTCACCTCTACGTACCCGACCTGGCCGAGGCCGACATGCTGTGGCGGACGTCGGGGGAGAACCGGCTGTCCAACTTCATGCTCTGGCAGGCGGCCTATGCCGAGCTGGTGTTCACCGACATCCTCTGGCCCGACGTCGACCGGCTGGCATTGTGGAGGGCGATCGAGATCTACGCCCGGCGAGACCGGCGGTTCGGCAGGGCCTGAGCACGACGCATCGGCAGACGACGGGACGGGACATGACGCGAGGTCGAATCCGCCGATGACGACCGTGATCTCTCGTCTGGTGCGGCGTTGGGGTGCCCGAGCCGTCGGCCTGGTGCTCACCGCCATCGGGCTGTACGTCGTCTTCCCGGGGCTGCTCACGCTGTTCGGCTCCTGGCCACGGCTGCGTGAGATCACGCTGTGGTGGTTCGTGGTGGTGGTGGCGCTGGTCATCGGCAGCATGGCGTCGCTGTGGTGGCTGACCCGGCTCGCGCTCCGGAGCCGCACGGGCCCCCACGGCACCTGGTCGACCGTGAGCTGGGGAACCGCCGCGTCCGCTCACCTGGCCGGCAACGCCGCCGGAAAGATCGTCCCGGGCGGGCCGGCCACCGCGGGAGTCGTCCAGGCGAGGCTGCTGATCCAGTCCGGCCAGCCCGCCGCGGCGGTGGCGTCTGCCATCACCGCGATGGGCCTGCTCACCACGGGCATCCTGCTGATGCTGCCGATCCTCACGATCCCGGCGCTGCTGATCGGTCCGCCACCCGCCCGGAAGCTGGAGTACGGCCTGGTCGTGTCGGTGGTCGTCGCGGTCGTGATGGTGGCCCTGAGCATCGCGATCCTCGTGTGGACGCCGTTCGTGGTGGCGATCGGACGGCTCGCGGGTCGCCTCCTCCACCTGGTCAAGCACGACCTCACCGCCGACTCCGCCTCCGCGGCACTGGTCACGGCGCGTGACCGGGTCGCGGCCTCGTTCACGGGCCGCCGGACGCGGGCCGTCCTCGCCGCCGCCGGCAACCGGATGTTCGACTACGCCGCCCTGGTGGCCGCGCTGGCCGCACTCGGCGCACACGTCCGCCCGTCCGAGGTGATGATGGCGTACGCCGTGGCCCAGGCGCTGGCGCTGATCCCGATCACCCCGGGCGGCCTCGGCTTCGTCGAGTCCGGGCTGACCACGCTGCTGGTCCTGATCGGCGTGACCGCGGACCAGGCCGTCGTGGCGACCCTGCTCTACCGACTGATCGCCTTCTGGATGCCGATACCGCTCGGGGCCCTCGCCTGGGCCGGGTGGCGGATCAACCGACACCTCACCGCCCGCGGCGCCGCCACGGACGAGGCCGAGGCGGACGAATGAGGGGCCCATCTCTGCGGATTTCGCATGAAAGAACGTGTCTCGCCACGGATCGCGGGCATTGACCTGCGATTTTGCTGAGGTTACGTTGCCGGAACAACGGTTGACCGTCCCCGTGGTCGGGGCTTGGTGGCGGTCGCTCTTCGAACAGCCGGGCGACCCGGGGTCGCCCTCGCCTGGGGAGGCAGAGCACGTGAGCTCCGGCGAACACGGATCGGCGTACGACGTCGAGTTCCGCTCGGTCACCAAGCGGTTCGGCGACCTGACCGCGGTGAACGCCGTCTCCTTCCAGGTCCGGAAGGGGGAGTTCCTCTCCCTGCTGGGCCCCTCCGGCTGCGGCAAGACGACGTCGTTGCGGATGATCGCCGGGTTCGAGCAGCCGGACGAGGGCGAGATCCTGATCGGCGGCGTGGACGCCGTCGGCACGCCGCCGTACAAGCGCGACGTCAACACGGTCTTCCAGCAGTACGCGCTGTTCCCGCACATGACGATCCTGGACAACGTCGCCTACGGCATGAAGCAGCAGCGCGTCGCGAAGTCCGAGCGCTACGCGCGGGCACGCGAGGCGCTCGAGCTGGTACGCCTCACCGGCCGGGACAAGCACCGCCCGTCGATGCTGTCAGGTGGCCAGCAGCAGCGGGTCGCGCTGGCCCGCGCACTGGTCAACCGACCACGGGTGCTGCTCCTGGACGAGCCGCTGGGCGCGCTCGACCTCAAGCTCCGCAAGGAGATGCAGATCGAGCTCACCCGCATCCAGCAGCAGGTCGGGATCACGTTCATCTACGTCACCCACGACCAGGGGGAGGCGCTCTCGATGTCCGATCGCATCGCGGTGATGTCCGACGGCGTCATCGAGCAGCTGGACACCCCGGCCGCGATCTACGATCGGCCGGTGACGGCGTTCGTGGCCGACTTCATCGGCGAGATGAACTTCCTGGACGGCCGGATCACGGAGACGAACGACGGCGAGTTCGATCTCGACACCGGCGCCGGGGTCGTCGTACGGGCCCGTGGCGAGGCAACCCGAGGGCAGGCGGCCAGAGTCGGTATCCGGCCCGGCCGGGTGCGCATCGCGTCCAGCCCGGTCGAGGGGTCCATCAACGCCGCCCACGCAGTGGTAGACACGAAGATGTATCTCGGGGACGAGGTGCAGGTCGTCGCGACGCTCGACGGCGGCACACAGATGGTCATCCGGGAGCAGCGCGTCGGCGCCGACGAGTCGCACGACGCGATCCGTCCGGGAGACCCCATCATGCTCCAGTGGGACCGCACCGCACCGGTCCTGCTGGCCGAAGCGCCGGCGCAGGACCCGATGCAGGACCCGATGCAGGACCCGATGCAGGACCCCGATGCACGACGAGGACTGAGGAACCATGACTGACGACCGCGACCACCTGAACATCCTGGCGCCGCTGGAGACCAAGCCGAAGCTCGACCAGCTGTACCGCGACGTCGTGCGCGCGGTCGGTCATCCGCTCTCGCGGCGCTCCGCGCTCGGGCTCGGCGGCCTGATGCTGCTGAGCGCGTGCGGCAGCACGTCGACCGGCAACAACGACACCGCTGGCAGCACGGCGAGCGCGGACGCGCTGGCCGGCAAGCCGATCGAGGACCATCTCGAGATCTACAACTGGTCCCAGTACGACGACCCGTCGACGTACAAGAAGTTCATGGCTCTTCCCGACGTGTCCAAGGCCGGGCTGAAGATCAACGAGACCTACTACTCGTCGAACGACGAGCTCCTGGCCAAGCTCAACGCGGGGGGCACGAAGTACGACATCATCGCGCCGAGCCAGAACGCGGTGGCCCAGCTCATCGAGACGAACAAGCTCATGAAGATGGACGACGCGCTGATCCCCAACAAGAAGAACCTCGACCCCAAGTTCCTCAAGGCGTCGTACGACCCCACGGGGGAGTACCACGTGATCAAGGACTACGGGATCACGATGTTCTTCTACAACAACACGATCATCACCGAGAAGCCCCAGACGATGCTGGACTTCTACAACCTGCTCAACAAGTACGTCAGCAAGGGCCGGACGAACATCCTCGACGGCGCGGAGGAGGTCGTGCCACTCGCCCTGATGGCCAACGGCATGGACGCCAACACCGACTCCCAGAGCGACTTCAGCAAGGTGACGGACTTCCTGATGTCCATCCGCAAGGGTGTCACCACGATCGCCTCGGCGGGCTACATCGACGACGCGATCGCCGGCAAGATCATCCTGGGCCAGGGCTGGAACGGCGACGTACGCCGGATCGTGCAGGGCCGCAAGAAGCAGGGCGACATCACCGCGGTGCTGTGCAAGGAGAAGTCGGAGATCTGGTCCGACAACTGGTGCATCCCCGAGACGGCTCCCGACCCGGTCGCGGCGCATGCCTGGATCAACTGGTTGCTGACCCCGTCGACGGCCGTGACCGAGATGGAGTACCACAACTACCCGATCCCGATCCCGGCGGCGGTGTCCCAGCTGCCGCCCGAGCTGAGCAAGGACCCGCTGTTCAACGTCCCGACCAGCTACACCGACAACTACCAGTACGTCCTCAACGTGAGCCCGCAGGTGGTGCAGGACCGGACCAAGATCTACACCCAGTTCAAGGCAGGCTGATGGCCGTAGACCTGCAGGAGACCGAGGAGACCGTCGCGACCGGTGAGCGTCGTCGGCGCCGGTCGTTCAGCCCGCGCTACCCGGCTTGGCTGACCTCGCCGTCGCTGGTCTACTACGCGATCTTCTTCCTCGGTCCGCTGGCCATCCTGGTGGCGTTCTCGCTGGCCACCCAGACCGGGTTCGACTCGATCAGCTACGGCTTCGACACCAGCCAGTACCACCTGGTGTTCGATCCGCTGTACCTCAAGATCTTCTATCGCACCCTGCTCATGGCGGCGAGCGGCTCGATCTTGACGATCCTGGTGGGATACCCCATCGCATACTGGATGGCGCGCTATCTGTCGACGTACAAGCTGCTGGCGCTGCTGCTCATCCTGGTGCCGTTCTGGACGTCGTTCCTGATCCGCACCTACGCGCTGAAGATCATCCTCGACCCCAACGGCTACCTGGCGCAGAACCTCGGGATCGACATCATGTTCACCAAGTACGCCGTCGGGGTCGGCCTGGTCTACAACTACCTGCCTCTGTTCATCATCCCGGTGTTCGCCTCGCTGGAGCGGATGGACTGGTCGCTCGTGGAGGCCGCGACCGACCTCGGGGCGAAGCCGTTCAGCGCGTTCCGCCAGATCACGCTCCGGCTCACGATGCCGGGGGTCGTGACCGGGGCGCTGCTGGTGTTCATCCCGATGTCGGGCGAGTACATCATCCCGAACATCCTCAGCGGCGGTAACTACGAGTTCGTCGGCAACGTGATCGGCGACCAGTTCGCGTCGGCCCAGAACCAGCCGTTCGGGTCCGCGATGTCGATCAGCCTGATGATCGCGCTGTCCGGGTTCGTCGCGCTCTACATCCTCTTCGCGACGAAGGAGGAGCGGTTCGGTGCCTAGAACGCGCAGGGTCGTCACGGCCAAGCGGGCGTTCACCGCCTGGGCCGTGGTGGTGTTCGGCTTCCTGTACCTCCCGATCGCGGTGATGGTGCTGTTCGCCTTCAACAAACCCTCGGCCGCCGCGCTCGAGGGGTTCACCGGGTCGAACGTCTGCGACCTGCCGCCGAGCCAGGTCGGCAACGTCACGGTGTGGAACGGGTTCACGACGTGCTGGTTCGATGCCGGGCTGCACGACCCGACGTACATCCCGGCGATCCTGACGAGTGCGAAGATCGCCGCGGCGGCCGCCATCGTGTCCACCCTGCTCGGGCTCGCCGCGGCGCTGGCGCTGGCGCGGATGAACAAGTTCCTGCGGGCGCCGTTCGACTCGCTGGTCTATCTGACCCTGGTCGTCCCGGAGATCGTGATCGCGGTGGCTTCGCTGATCTTCTTCGTCCAGATCCGGAACTACGTCCCGTTCTTCCCGCAGCTGGGTGCCTGGACGATCTTCTTCGGGCAGGTCGTGTTCGGTGCGTCGCTGGCGATGCTGGTCATCAGAGCGCGCTTCGTCGGCATGGGCGACTCCCTGGAGGAGGCTGGCTACGACCTCGGCTCGGGCCGGATCGAGACGTTCCGGCAGATCACGCTGCCACGCCTGTTCCCGGCGATCATCGCCGCGGCGCTGCTCTCGTTCACGTTCTCCTTCGACGACTACGTGCTCCCGGCCTTCACCAACGGCACCACCAACACCTGGCCGATCGTGCTCTACTCCGCCGTTCGCTTCGGCATCACCCCGGCCGTCAACGCCCTGGCGACGCTGATGCTGCTGGCCACGATCTTCGCCATCGTGATCACCGGGTTGGTGCTGCGCAGGTCGCGGACGGCCGCCACGGTCGAGGCCGAGGCGCCGACCGCGGCACCGCTCACGGTGCGCTGACAGCCCTGCACTCAGCGCCCCTGGCAGTCGGCGCAGGTGCCGACGATCTCCAGCGTGTGGGAGAGGTCGGAGAACCCGTGCTCGGCCGCGATCGCGGAGGTCCACTTCTCCACCGCGGGCCCCTCGACCTCGACCGTCGCGCCGCACGTGCGACAGACCAGGTGATGGTGATGGGTCTCGGAGCAGCGCCGGTAGATCGCCTCGCCGTCCTCGCGACGGAGCACGTCGACGAGCCCGTGGTCGGCATACAGGGCCAGGGCGCGGTACACGGTGGCCAGGCCCACGCCGGAGCCTTCGCCCGCGAGCAGCTCGTGCACCTCCTGCGCCGACCGGAAGTCGTCCACGCCCGACAACGCGTCGAGGACCGCCTGTCGCTGGGGAGTCGGGCGCAGTCCGCCCGACGGCTCAGTGCTCGTCATAGTGCTGCCCCTCCCCGGTGACGTGAACGGCGTGCCGGTGACCGTCGTGGACGTAGTCGACGTGGTCGCCGTGCTCGATCGCCAGGTGGCCGCAGCCGGCACCGTGGACGTGCTGGTGCCGCTCACCGGTCTCCTCGTGGAGCGGCAACGCGTCCGCCGCGTACGGCACCCGAGCGCGGCGACGGCGTTCGAGGACCATGCCGACCGGCGCCGTGGCGACGAAGCCGGCCAGTGAGACGAGCACGATCGTGGCGCCGGGTGGCAGGTTGAGGAAGGCCGAGAGGACCACGCCGCCCAGCGACGCGAGCAGCCCGGCGCCCATGGCGAAGAGCATCGTCGACCGGAAGCTGCGCGCGAACTGCTGCGACGTCGCGACCGGGATGATCATCAGCGCGCTCACCAGGAGGAGCCCGACGGTCCGCATCGCGACGCTCACCGTCACCGCGGCCAGGACCGAGGCCAAGGTGTTGTAGAAGGCCACCGGTACGCCGCTGGCCCGCGCGAAGTCCTCATCGTGCGAGACGGCGAAGAGCTGGGGCATCAGCGCCAGCGCGGTCGTGACCACGATCCCGGCCAGCACCACCGCGACGACGACGTCGTCGCGCGAGATCGTGGTGATCGACCCGAACAGGTAGGCCTGCAGCGCGAAGGCGCCGTTCCCGGCCATCTGTACCAGCACCAGCCCGCCCGCGATCCCGCCGTAGAAGAGCAGGGCGAGGGCGAGGTCGCCGGTGGCCTTGCCGGACGTGCGGATCAGCTCGATCACGAGCGCGCCGATCACGGCGACCACCACGGCGGTGTACGTCGGGGAGGTGCCGGTCAGGAGGCCGAGGGCGACGCCGGTGACGCAGATGTGGCCGATGCCGTCACCCAGCAGGGACAGCCGGCGCTGGACGAGGTAGGTGCCGATGCCCGGCGCGGCCAGGCCGGTGACGACCGCCGCGATCACGGCTCGGATCATGAACGGCGCGAGCAGCAGGTCCCACATCAGCGGCCTCCTTCCAACGGTGCCTGCAGCGGTGGGAGTGGACCCGAGTCGTCGTGGAAGAGGTGATGGTGGGTGTGGGCGGCGCCATCCGCGAGCTGGTCGGGAGGCCCGTCGTAGGTCACTCGTCCCTCGCGGAGGGCGATCACGCGGTCGATCAGGGGGGCGAACGGGCCGAGCTCGTGCAGCACCACGACGATGCTGGCCCCGGCGTCGGCGCGTCCTCCGAGAGTCTCCGCGATGGCGAGCTGGCTGGCGTGGTCGACGCCGGCGTTCGGCTCGTCGAGGAGCAGCAGGTCGGGCTCGCCGGCGAGGGTGCGTGCCACGAGCACCCGCTGCTGCTGCCCGCCGGACAGGGTCGAGACCGGGTGCCCGGCACGACCACCGAGTCCGACGAAGTCGATGGCCGCGTCGACGAGGTCGTGCTCGTGCCGGGACATCGGCCAGAGCGGTCGGCGGCGCGCGATACGCCCGCTGGCGACGACCTCGCGGACGGTCGCGGGGACGCCGGTCCCCAGGTGCGAGCGCTGTGGGACGTAGCCGACCCGGCCCCAGTCCCGGAAGCGAGACTGCGGCGTACCGAACAGGAGGACGGAGCCGTGGGCGACCGGGTTGAGGCCGACCAGCGCCTTGAGCAGGGTCGACTTGCCGGACCCGTTGGCGCCGAGGATCGCGACCACCTGTCCCGGCGCCACCCCGAAGCTGACGTCGCGGACGATCGGTCTGCCGTCAAGGGAGACCCCGACCTCCGTGAGGGCAAGAGGCAAGGGCTGTGTCATGTGCACTCGCCTGCTTTCGCGAGGGCGGCCAGGTTCTGCCGCATCAGGGTGAGGTAGGTGGCGTGGGGGTCGGTCGAGGTGAGCCCCTCGATCGGGTCCAGCACGGCGCTCTCGATGCCGACGTCGCCCGCCAGTGACCGGGCCAGGTCGGGGCTGGCCAGCGTCTCGAAGAACACGGTGGTGACGCCGCGGTCGCGGATCAGGTTCGAGAGGTCGTGGAGTCGCTGGAGCGAGGGCTCGGCGTCGGGTTCGAGGCCGGCAATGGGGACGACGTCCACCTGGTAGCGGCGGGCGAGGTACTCGAAGGCGTCATGGCTGACGACCACGGTCCTGATGCGACAGGAGGCGAGCGTCCGGGAGTACGCCGCGTCCAGCCGGTTCAGGTCATGCACCAGCCGGGCGCCCTGGTTCCGGTAGTACGACGCGTGCGCGGGGTCCGCACCGGCCATGGTGTCCGCGAAGGCGCGGGTTGCCTCGGCCATCAGCGTGGGGTCCTGCCAGAAGTGGGGGTCCTTGTCGTCGCTGGTGGACTCCACTCCCGAGCCGGTCACGGGGCCGGCGAGGTCGACCACCGACGCCACGTCGAGAGCGTGGGCTGGTGAGTCGTTGGCCATCGCCTGGTCGATGGACGGCGCCACGCCGTGCTCGTAGAAGCCCACCCGGGCGAGGTCGATCTCGGCGACCTGCCGGACCGTCAGCTCGTACTCGTGGGGCTCGACCCCCGGCGGGGTCAGGTCGATCACGTCGTTGTAGCGGCCGGCCACGCGCTCGGCGATGAAGTACAGCGGATAGAACGACGCCACCACCGTGTGGTCGCCGGACCGGGGCCCCCGGCACCCGGTGGCCAGGGTGGCGACCAGTCCCAGCGTCACCGCCGCGACCATCCACCGCTTCATGAGAACGATTCTCACTGAGAATGAGAATCATTGTCAACCGCGACCAGCAGGGTCAGTGCGTGATCAGCTCGAAGGACTGGCGGGCGAGGTCGGCGTCGGTGTCGCCCTTCCGCTCCGCGGTGTGGACGACGATGCGCGTACGGTCGGCGCGGAACAGGTCGTGCGAGTGCTCGAACGGCGTGCCGTCGGCGCCGCGGGTGACCCGGGCGATCGACAGCAGCGGGTCGTCGCGCTGGATGGCCAGGATCGAGGCGTCGTCGGCCCCGGCGCGGACGACCTCGATGCGCTCGGTGGTCTCCTGGGGCTCGACCGAGAAGTGCTCGGCCAGCAGGCCGTAGAGCGAGCCGCCGAGCTGGAAGTCGAGCAGCCCCGGGAACAGCGAGACCGGTAGCCACGCGTGCTCCAGCGAGATCGGGGCGCCGTCGGCCAGCCGGATCCGGACGATCGCGTAGACGAGCTGGCCCGACCCGATCTCCAGCGCCTCGCTGGTGGCGGCCGCCGCCGGCACCATCCCGGTCGACAGGATGCGGGTGCCGGCCGTGATCCCCTGGGCGGACAGCAGCTCGGGCACCGACCGGATGTGGGAGAGGTCGCGGTCGATCTTCTGGTGGCTGACGAACGTCCCGCCGCCGCGGCCGATCACACGACGTACGGCTCCGGACTGCTCCATCATCGCCAGCGCCTGGCGCAGCGAGGACCGGCTGACACCGAGCTCCATCGCCAGGCTGCGCTCCGAACCCAGCCGCTGACCCGGCTGCCACCGGCCGGCGTCGATCTGCGCCTGCAGCTCACGCTGGATGGACTCCGCCAAGGGTCCCTTGGCGTGCGAGATGCTCGTCATGTCACCGACATTCTGCAGGTCATGGTGTCACCGTCGGGTCGCCGTCACGAGGACAGGGCGTCGAGCGACTCGGGGAGGACCTGGCCGCCGTCGACGGCGATCGCCTGGCCGGTGACGTAGGCCGCCTCGTCCGTCGCCAGGAACAGGCAGACGTGCGCGACGTCGTCGACGGTGCCGAGCTTGCCGGCGGGGATCGAAGCGGCCATCGAGCTCTGGTAGTCCTCTCCCAGCTCCCTCAGCCCCTCGGTGAGGATGTTGCCCGGCAGCACCGCGTTGACCGTGATGCTCTTCCGGGCCAGCTCCACGGCGGCGGTCCGCATGAAGCCGAGCTGGCCGGCCTTGCTGGCGCCGTAGTGGGCCCAGCCGGGGAAGCCGGTGATCGGGCCGGTGATCGACGAGGTCAGGATCACCCGGCCGTGCCCCGACGCCTCGAGCGCGGACAGGCACGAGATCACCGAGAGCATGGTGCCCTTGAGGTTCGTGCCGAGCACCTGGTCGATGTCGGCCGCGGACATCTCGGCGAGGGCCACGTCGGGGAAGATCCCGGCGTTGGCGCACAGCACGTCGATCCCGCCGTGGCGCTCGACGGCGGCGGCCGACATCGCCGCGCACGCCTCCGGGTCGGCGACGTCGGCCGCGAACGCGGAGGCACCGCGCCCGAGCTCGTCGGCGGCCGCGGCCGCGGCGTCGCCGTCGCGGCCGACGACCAGCACCCTGGCTCCCGCGCGGGCGAAGCCGGCGGCGATGCCCTTGCCGATGCCCTTGCTGGCGCCGGTGACGACCACCGAGCGACCCTCGAGCGATGTGAACATCGATCCTCCCTGGATCTCGTGTCAGGTGTGGCTGGACAGATACTCCTCCGCCAGGTGGCAGCTGCCCACGGCATACGTCGGCGCGAGCTCCTGGGCGACGTCGACGTCCCCGTGCGACCCGATCCACGCGAGCAGCAGGAGTCGGCGGAACATCACGAACGTCCGCAGCTCCGCCTCGTCCTCCGCGCTCAACGGCGCGACCCGCCGGTAGCCCTCGACCCACTGGTCGGTCGCGGCCGGCACGTCCGGGTGGTCCTCGATGAAGCTGACCGCAGCCCCGAAGTCGTAGCCGAACCAGCCGAAGCCGCAGTCGTCGAAGTCGATCACGGCGGTGGGACTGCCGGGTCGGGCGAGCAGGTTGGCGAGCCGCAGGTCCGCGTGGATCAGGCCCCACCGCTCGTGCCCCTGTCCGTACGCCGCGAGCCGGTCGCGCAGCGTCTCGTCCAGCCGGGCCAGCACCGGCAGCGTCGTGTCGTCGACGCCGGGCGCGTCCTGCCAGCGACCCCAGCGGGCGACGCTCCCGAACGCCTCGTCGTACCCCCATGAGAAGCGGCGGAAGCCCGCAGGCCGGGGCCAGGCGCGGGCGTGCTCGTGGAGGCGTGCGGTCAGCTCGCCCAGCTCGGCGAAGCTCTCGACGAGCGAGTCCTCGTCGGGCGAGGCACCCCGCAGCCACTCGAACATCACCACCGAGCGCGGGCCGGTCGCGCCCTCGGGATCGGCGACGGTGAGCTCGCGCTCGCCGTCCCGCGCGCGGATCACCTCAGGCGTCGTGATCACCCCGTCCGCGCGCAGCGCGTCGATCCAGCACAGCTCGGACCGGATCGCACCCTCGGGGTGGTAGTCGAGCCGGTGCACCCGCAGCGCGGCGATGACGTCGCCCTCGGGCGTGCGGACGGCGTACGTCGCGTTCTCCGACTGGTTCACCAGCTCGGCGGTCGTGCCGCCGGACACGTCGTACGACGCGAGCGCCTGGAGGGCGACGCGGTCCAGGGCCTCACGCACGGTCACGAGAGGATCATCGCCCCTCGATCGCGCCGAGCACCTCGTCGATCGCCGAGAGTGCGGCGGCGATCGACGCCGGCTCCCCGGCCAGGTAGAGCCGTCCGGCGGCCCCGATCATCGAGACGTCGACGATGGTGAGGTCAGGGGCGGCCTTCTCGGCCTCGTTCGCGGCCACCGCGGCGAACAGCGCGGGCGTCATCTCGCACACCAGCAGGGTCTGGCCCGGCAGCACCATCGACGCCTGCCGGGTGCGGTTGACGATCATCGCGTGCTGGTCCGACAGGTCACCGATCACGTCGCGGTACAGCACCTGCGGTCGCAGCTGGTCGCCCGACCGCGCGCCGATGCCGGCCAGGATCGCCTCGCCGGCGCGTGCCACGTCCTCCGCGTCGGCGGCGTGCACCTCGAGCACCCCGAACTGCCGCTCGACGAACAGGATCCCGGGGTCGACGTCGGGCACCGCCTTCAGGGCGAGGTCCGTGACCCGCTCGATGGCGAGGCCGGGCGCGACCTCGACGATCAGCGCGTGCTGACCGGCGTACGGCGGATAGCCGCGCGCCCGCGTCGGCGTGCCGAGGTACGCCGCGAACTGGGGCTGCAGGTCGTGGATCGGGAGGTAGACCCGGAGATCGACCCCGGTCGAGACCTCCTCGGTCTGCGCGTGGGCCACGGTCACTCGGACGTGATCGTGAAGTGCTTGCCGACCTCGGCGTGGGGGCGCGGGATGACGTGCACGGAGACCAGCTCGCCGACCTGTCCGGCGGCCTCGGACCCGGCCTCGGTCGCGGCCTTGACCGCGCCGACGTCGCCGAGGATGGTGACCGCGACGAGTCCGTCGCCGACCTCTTCCCGGCCCACGATGGTGACGTTGGCGGCCTTGACCATGGCGTCCGCGGCCGCGAGCGCGGCGACGTACCCCTTGGTCTCGATCATGCCGATGGCGTTGTTGGCCACGGTTCTCTCCTTACCTCTCCTGGCCCGGCTGCGCCGGGTCGGTACCTGTGGTTCCGGGCGTGCTGAACGCGCCGAACGTCGTGCTGTCGCCGGCGCTGCTGCCGGTGCCGGTCTGCGGGTCGACCGAGCCGATGATCAGCGCGTCGACCGGTGGATGGCTCTCCCCGAACCACGCCGACGCGACGCTGCCCTGGACGACCAGCACCTCCTCGCCGATCCCGCTGCCGAGGACGTCGAACGCGACGAAGGTGGCGCGCGACCCGGTGGCTTCGACCTCGAGGAACGCACCGTTCGGGATCTCCTTCAACCGGCGGCTGGCCCAGACGGTGCCGGTCACGGTGGCGCGGATCATCGCGTCTCCCTTCGCTGGGTGGATGACGGGTCGGACGGGGTGCTGCGGTCGAGGGGAACCCCCAGCGCCCGGGCCCGATCCCGGGCGAGGGGGGTGACGACCGCGCGCGGACCGAGCCGGAGCGGACGCTGCTCGCGCGCCGCCCGTTGGATGAGCCGCTCGGTCACGGCGCCGCGGTCGACGTCGATGGGTGTCGGTGCGGCCGCGGCCGCCGGGGTCTCGCCGGTGGTGAGGCTGAACCGGATCCGCCCCGCTCGCAGGTCCGCCAGCCGGGCGGGGTCCTCGGCCAGGTTGAGGACCTGGGTCACCAGGTCCGTGAGGTCGTGCTCGTCGCGCACCCGCACCGGGCGTACGTCGGGGGCGGCCTCGAGGGCGGGGCTGGCCGGCGCCACGGCGTGCTGGGGCAGCACCTCCAGGAGCACCTCGCGGACCATCCGTCGCAGCGCCTCGCTCGTCTCTCGGTCGGTCATCGCGTCGCCCCGGCGAGCGTGGTGAGTGAGGCCTCGGCCGCCTCGGCCGCCTGGCGGACGTCGGCCTCCGGACCGCTCAGGTACACGCGGCCGGTGGCGCCGACCATCCGGTAGTCGACGATCTTGATCCCGTGCCCGACGGCCTTCTCCGCCTCGTTCGTGGCCAGGATCGCGTACGACGCGGGCTGCATCTCGAGCACGAACACCGACTCCCCGGGCAGCGCCATCGAACCGAGCTTGTTCCGGTTGAGCAAGAACGCGTGCTGGCCGTCGATGCGGCTCATGATGGTGCTGGCGAGCACCTGCGGCGGGGTGGCCGCGGCCGCGTCGGTGTCGAGGTGCTCGAGCACCGCGCCGGCCGCGGCTCGCACGTCGTCGCTGGGGCCGTGGAACTCCAGGTAGCCGAACTGACGCTCCACGATCAGCATCCCGGAGGCGATGCGTGCGTGCTTGAGGGCGACGTCGGTCAGCGGCTCGATGTCGAGGCCCGGGGAGACCTCGATGATCTGGGCCGCGTCACCCGCCCGGGGCAGCGTGCCGCGGATCCAGGTGCCGAGGTAGCACATCGTCTGCGGCTGGAGCCGGTCGAGGTGGATGAAGCTGCGCAGCTGGGTCACCGGCCCGATCGACGACTCAGCCACGAGGACCACCGCCGATCAGGTCGTGGAGCTCCTCGATGATGATCCGGCGCAGCTCCTCACGCAGGTTCCCGTCATCCTCGCCCCTGGAGGTCGGGCTGGGCGGCTCCGGGCGGACGGGAGGAGGCGCGTCGCCACGCGCGTTCGACGGCACGGGGTACGGCGGGACCTGCCCGGATGTGGTCCGCCACGGCGAGAGCCCCGCGAAGTCGCCCATCGGCACACCGGCGTCGACGTTGTACGCGAGCCGCACCCAGTTCACCAGGTGGTCGGGCCGGAGGTTCTCGCCGACCGACGAGCGCCCGGCGTACCCGGTGCCGACGGTCATCGTCGGCGCCAGGTGCGTCTCGATGCCGGAGCTGCCCAGGCTGTTGCCGACGTTCACCGACACCCGCAGCACGTTGCACGCGGCGCCGAACGCCAGGATCGTCTCGGGGTCGGCCGAGTGGACGGCGGCCGAGTGGCCCGCGCCGGAGATGCGCAGCACGGCCCGCGCGGCCTTGATCCCGGCCGCGGCGCTCGGCACGCGCACGAGCCCGAGCAGGGGCGTGAGCTTCTCGCGCGCCAGCACCTCCTCGGGCACGACCTGGTCGAACTCGCCGACCAGCACCTTCGTGCTGTGGGGCACCCGGAGACCGGCCTGCTCGGCCAGCCAGGTGGCCGGCCGGCCGACGACGCCCGGCGCGAACCGGCCGTTCGGGAAGACGAGCTCGCACACCCGCGCGGCCTGCTCGGCGTCGAGCAGGAAGGCGCCGGCGGAGCGCAGGGCGCGCGCGAACGCGTCCGCGACCCGCTCCTCGACGATCACGACCGACTCGTTGGTGCACAGGCAGGAGTTGTCGAACGACTTGGAGTCGACGATGCGCTGGGCCGCGGCGCGCAGGTCCGCCGTTGCGTCGACCAGGACCGGCACGTTGCCGGGACCCACTCCGAGCGCCGGGTTGCCCGAGCGGTACGCCGCGCGGACGACCGCGTTGCCGCCCGTCGCCACGATCACGCTGGTGCGCTCGTCGGTCATCAGCGCGTCGATGAGCGGGATCGTCGGCTCGGTGACGACCTGCACGACCCCGGCGGGCGCGCCCGCGGCCTCGGCCGCGTCGCCGAGCACGCGGGCTGCGTCGGCGCAGACCCGCTTGGCCAGCGGGTGCGGGCTGACCACGACCGCGTTCCGGGTCATCAGCGACAGCAGGACCTTGAAGTAGACCGTCGCCACCGGGTTGGTCGACGGCGTCAGCGCGAGCACGACGCCGGCCGGGCGGGGGACCTCGACGATCTTGGTGGCCTCGTCGACACGAGGGGTCACGAAGTCGGCGCCGGAGTAGTAGTCGAGG
This sequence comes from Nocardioides sp., assembly GCA_036265495.1. Taxonomy (GTDB): domain Bacteria; phylum Actinomycetota; class Actinomycetes; order Propionibacteriales; family Nocardioidaceae; genus Nocardioides. The sequence goes on from DATAOY010000086.1 coordinate 61,339, forward strand.
ACGCCCCTCGAGCAGGCCTCGTTCTTGAGGCGCTTGTGCTCCACGACGCCGAAGCCGGTCTCGGCGACCGCGCGCTCGGCGTACTCCTGTGCGTGCTGCATCGCCGCGGCGACGACCGCCTCGAGGATGCCATCGACGGTGGGCTTGTCGAGCGTGCGGAAGGCGCGCGCGGCCCACTCCGCCCGCTCCAGCATCGCCCGCGCCTGGGGGACGTCGGTCGGCTCCGGCTCGAGCTCGGCCCACGTCGGACCGGGCGTCCCGAGGACCGTCGTCTCACTCATGCCGCACCTCGCGTGCCCGAGTCGGTCCGGGCGCTCGCGACGGCGACGGCGACCCGGTCGAGGAGCTCCTCCGCCAGGTCGGGCGTCAGCAGCAGCCCCGGCTTGAACTGCAGCACGCGCGGGTCGAGCGTGGAGAAGATCGCCCACACGCCGTGCTCGTACAGGTGCCGGCTGACGATCATCGCGCCCTGCGGGTGGTCGAACTCGAGGCCGATCACGAGGCCGTCCTGGCGGATGCCGACGAACCAGTCGGGGTTGTCCTCGCGGATCTGCGCCAGGCCCTCGCGCAGGAGCTCCGCGAGGTAGTGCACCATCGACCGGGTCTCGGGGCGGCCGCAGATCTCCAGGGTCTTCATCGCCGCGATGCAGCCCACCTCGGCTCCGCCGAACGTCGACATGTGCGCGAACCCGTCCTCGGTCAGCCACCCGGCGCACCGCTCGCTGACCAGCACCGCGGCGATCGGGTACATGCCGCCGGAGAGGCCCTTGCCGGTGACCAGGATGTCGGGCGCGAAGCCGTGCTTGGTGATGCACCACAGCTCACCGGTCCGCATCAAGCCGGTCTGCACCTCGTCGGCGACGTACAGCACGTCGTACCGCTCGCAGAGCTGCTTGACGGTCTCGAGGTAGCCCGGCTCGGGGAGCGGGAAGCCGTACGTCGCGGGGATCGACTCCATCAGCACCGCCGCGACGTCCCGCCCGCGCAGCGCCTCCTCCATCGCCGCGAGGTCGTTGAACGGGACCTGGGAGACCTCGTCCGGGCGATCGGCCAGGAACAGCTTGGCGAAGCGCTCGTCGCCGGCGGTGACGGCCAGGCCCGTGTGGCCGTGGTAGGCCTTCGCGATCGAGACGATCCGGCGCTTGCCCGTGGCGTGCCGCGCGGTCTTGATCGCGATGTCGATCGCCTCGCCACCGCCGCTGGCGTAGATGACCTTGGTCAGCCCCGGCGGCGCGGTCGAGACCAGGGCCTCGGCGAGCGCCGTCCGCGCGAGGGACGGGAAGTGGTGGTTGCCGATGTCGAAGCGGTGCATGGCCTGGGCGACGGCCGCCACGACCTCGCGGTTGCGGTGGCCGACGTTGTAGGTCCCGCCGTTCAGGTGCGCGTCGATGAGCCGCCGCCCGGTCATGTCCCAGAGCAGGTAACCCTCGCGGCGGTCGATCACCAACGGCGTACCGGAGTCGATCCAGAACTGGGTCTTGCCCGGGTTCCAGAACTCCTTCGCCTTGTCGAGGACCTCCTGCTTGTCCTCGAAGGAGAACGCGCCGTAGTCGGTCACCACGGTCCCTTCGCACACCCGGAATTGGTTCAACCAGAAGTGCATACCTTTAGACCAGGTGGTGTCAATGGTGTGTTCGCGAACAAACCTGAAACAAACAATTCCGGCTCGGGACCTTGTGTCGGCTCGGTCGCCGGTGCCACTCTCGTGCCGCTCGGGGTGATCCAGGACACATCCATTCGACGCGCCCCGGCACTCGCTCCACGGATCCGGGTGCGGTGCGTTCCAGAGTGAAGGCGGACCTCTCGATGACGAGCCAAGACGTCACGGGCAACGAGTTCACAGAGGTGCCGGTCGATTCCGGCCACAAGCTCAAGACCGGGGCCATCGGCCTGGTCGCGGTGCTCTTCATGGCGACCGCGAACGCCGCCCCCATCACGGCGATGAGCGCCAACACGCCGATCGCGGTCGGCTACGGCAACGGTCTGGCCGCTCCGGGCGGCTTCCTGTTCGCCACGATCGTGCTGACCCTGTTCGCGGTCGGCTTCGTGGCGATGGCTCGCCACGTCACCACGACGGGTGCCTTCTACGGGTTCATCTCCCAGGGCCTCGGGCAGGTGTGGGGCATGGCCGCGGGTCTCGTCGCGACGTTGGCGTACGTCGTGTTCGAGGGCTCGCTGATCGGCGTGTTCAGCTACTTCACCCAGTCGACGCTGGACTCGTGGTGGGGCATCAAGCCGAACTGGTTCCTGCTCGCGGTGATCGGCATCGTGCTGATCGCGCTCTTCGGGCACTACGACATCAACATCGCGGCCGCGTTCCTGGGCGTCTGCCTCGTCGCCGAGGTGCTCCTCCTGGCCGCGATGGCGTTCACCGTGCTCTTCCACGGCGGTGGCGACGACGGCCTGATCGCCGGGGCGATCAACCCGGTCAACGCGTTCAAGGACCTCGCCGCGGGCGGCAACATGCCGGGCTCGTCGGCGTCGCTCGGGGCCTCGATCGACGGCACGGCGGTCGCCGCCGGCTCCGCGGCGATCGGCGTGTTCTTCGCCTTCTGGTCGTGGGTCGGGTTCGAGACCACCGCGGTCTACGGCGAGGAGTCGCGCGACCCGAAGCGGATCGTTCCTCCCGCCACGATGATCGCGGTCGTCGGGCTCGGCATCTTCTACACGTTCGTCTCGTGGATGGCGGTGTCCGGCACGGGCGCCAAGCAGTCCATCGAGACCTCGGCCGGCAGCAACCCGGTCGACCTGATGAAGGGCACCTTCGACCAGTACCTCGGGCACCCCTCGACGTACGCCTTCGACTTCCTGATCGTGACCGGCTCGTTCGCCTGTGCGCTGGCGTTCCACAATGCCGCCTCGCGGTACATCTACGCGCTCGGCCGCGAGCTGCCGGCGTTCCAGAACAACCTGGGTGCGACGCACAAGGTGCACGCGTCGCCGCACGTCGCCTCGGCGACGCAGTCCCTGATCACGCTCGTGATCACGATCCTGTTCTGGGCCAAGATGGGCAACGACGTCGTGCAGGCGGCGTACATCTACGAGTACGGCGTGCTCGCCGTGCTCGGCACGATGGCGATCCTGCTGGTCCAGGCCCTCTGCTCGATCGCGGTGATCTGGTACTTCCAGGTCAAGAAGGTGCATCCGGGCAACATCGTGACCACGGGCATCATCCCGGCGCTCGGTGCGATCGGCATGCTCTACGTGTGCTATCTGCTGTTCAGCAACCTCTCCTTCGCCGGGGGCGCGGCGTCGGGCTCGCTGCTCTACAAGCTGATCCCCTACATCGTGGGCGCGACGGCCCTGATCGGTCTGCTCGGCTGCCTCTACATCAAGTCGCGCGACCCCGCGCTGTACCAGCGGATCGGCCGCACCGTGCTGGAGGACGCCCACGAGCGGGTATGACGGGTGACCCCTGCTCCCGGGGCAGCGCCCACGTCGTACGAGCCCGATCCGGAGGCGGATCCGGCCCGGTTGACCTACACGTTCGGCGGCGTGGAGCCGGTCGCGTCCCTCGCGCCCGGCTCCGCGCTCTCGACGTGGACGCTCGACTGCTTCGGGGGCCGGGTGCGGTCGGCATCGGACGTCGTCTCCGAGGTCTGTGACCCGGCGTACCTGAACCCGCAGACCGGCCCGTTCTTCATCGAGGGAGCCGAGCCGGGGGACACGCTGGCCGTGCACTTCGTGTCCATCGAGCCGCGGTACGCGTGGGGCGTCTCGGCGAACATCCCCCTGTTCGGGTCGCTGGTGGCGACACCGACCACCGCGATGCTGCACGCGCCGCTGGACGAGCGCACCTGGTACTACGAGCTCGACCTGGACCAGCGCCTCGTCCGGTACGCCGCGCTCGACTCGGCGTTCACCCTCGATCTGCCGCTTGACCCCATGCATGGCACCGTCGGGGTGGCGCCGCCGCTGGGCGAGGCACGCTCCTCGCTCGCGCCGGGGTCCTGGGGCGGGAACATGGACACCCCGGAGATGCGGGCGGGGGTCACCTGCTACCTCGGGGTGAACGTCGAGGGCGCGATGTTCAGCCTCGGCGACGGCCACGCCCGGCAGGGCGAGGGGGAGACCTGCGGCGTGGCGGTCGAGACCGCGATGGACACGGTGGTGATCGTCGACGTCGTCAAGGGCGTCTACACCGGCTGGCCGCGGATCGAGTCGGACACCCACCTGGTCTCGACCGGGTCGACCAAGCCGCTCGAGGACGCGTTCCGGATCGCGCACGCCGACCTGACCGCCTGGGTCGGCGCCGAGCTCGGGCTGTCACCCATGGACGCCTACCAGCTGGTCACCCAGATCGCGGAGTCCCCGGTGGCCAACGTCGTCGACACCGTGTACACGATGACCGCGAAGGTCGCCAAGCAGTACCTGCCCGGCGTCTCGACGTACGGCGGCATCCACGGGCGGCTGCGTGACCAGGCGACCCACCTGGGGCCGGCATGAGGCTCGACCTCGACCTGGCCGAGCGGATGACGCATGCCGCCTGCGCCGCCGCCGCCGGGGCGGGGTGCCTGGTCTCGGCCGCCGTCGTGGACGCGGGCGGCCACCTGGTGGCGTTCCGGCGGATGGACGGTGCGGAGTTCGCCGGGGCCACCGTCGCCGTGGACAAGGCGTACACGGCCGCGGGCAACCGGATCGCGACCGTGGACCTGCGGGACCAGGTCGCGCCCGGTGGGGACCTCGCCGGCTACTACGCGGCGTCGGGTGGTCGGTTCATCGCGTTCGGCGGAGGCGTGCCGTTGTGGTACGACGGGCTCGTGATCGGTGCGGTCGGGGTCAGTGGCGCGAGCGGGGAGCAGGACCATGCCTTCGCCTCCGCGGGCGCCGCGCTGTGGGCCGAGGCGGGAGGGGCGCTCGATGGCTGACGCCGACGCGGGACGACCGATCGGCCGGGTGCGCTTCATGGACGCCCAACGGGTGAACCTCGACGGCTTCGCCACCGAGGACGCCGGACTGGGCATGGTGGCGTACAGCTCGCCGAGCGACCCGGCACCCTCGCTGACGGTCCGCGAGGGCCGCGTCGTCGAGATGGACGGCAAGAGCGAGGCGGACTTCGACAGCATCGACGAGTTCATCGCCCGGCACGGCCTGGACCTCGACGTCGCCGGTGAGGCGATGGCGGTCGACGACCTGGCCTACGCGCGGATGCTGGTCGACCCGTCCGTGCCGCGCGCTGAGCTGGTGCGGCTGGCCGCCGGGATGACACCGGCCAAGCTGGCCGCCCCCCTGAGCATGCTTCGACCGGCCGAGCTGATGATCGCGATGACCAAGGTCCGTGCCCGTCGTACGCCCAGCAACCAGGCGCACGTGACCAACCGCCTGGACGACCCTCTGCTGCTCGCCGCCGACGCGGCGACGGCCGCGGCGTTCGGCTTCCGCGAGCTCGAGACCACGGTGCCGGTGCTCAACGACGCGCCGTCCAACGCGCTGGCGGTCACGCTCGGGTCCGTCGTGGGGGCGGCCGGGGTGCTCGTGCAATGCTCGGTGGAGGAGGCGCTGGAGCTCGAGCTCGGCATGCGCGGCTTCGTGTCGTACGCCGAGACGGTCTCGCTGTACGGCACCCACGAGGTGTTCGTCGACGGCGACGACACCCCGTGGTCGAAGGCGCTGCTGGCGTCGGCCTATGCCTCCCGCGGGGTGAAGATGCGGGTCACGTCGGGGGGCGGCGCCGAGGCGCTCATGGGTGGAGCGCAGGGCATGTCGATGTTCTACCTCGAGGCGCGCTGCGTGGCCCTGGCTCGCGCCATCGGGGCGCAGGGCGTGCAGAACGGCGGCATCGACTCGGCGTCCGTCGCGGCGTCGGTGCCGAAGGGGGTGCGCTCGCTGGCCGCGGAGAACCTGATGGTGATGCTGCGCAACCTCGAGTCGTGCTCGGGCAACGACGCCCTGATGAGCGAGTCGGAGATGCGGCGGACCGCGCGGACGCTGCCGACGTTGCTGGCCGGGTCGGACTTCATCTGCTCGGGCTTCGGCTCGATCCAGCGGTTCGACAACATGTTCGGCCCCAGCAACCTCAACGCCGAGGACATCGACGACTTCCTGGCGATCCAGCGCGACTGGGGCGTCGATGGCGGACTGCGGACAGCCGACACGGGAGAGCTCGAGCACGTCAGGCGTCGGGCTGCCCAGGTGGCGCGCGACGTCTACGCATGGTTCGGGCTGGCGGACTTCACCGACGACCAGGTCGAGCTCGCGGTCGACGCCGCGGGCTCGAAGGACCTCGGGGAGACCGACACCTTGGCCGTGCTCAACGCCGCGCACACGATCAAGACGTCGGGGATGACCGGCCTCGACGTGGTCTCCGCGCTCCAGCAGTGCGGCTATCCCGAGGAGGCGCAGCGGCTGCTCGACATGCTCGCCGCGCGCGTCACCGGCGACTACCTGCAGACCGCCGCGATCTTCGACGAGCAGATGAACGTGCTCTCGCTGGTGACCGACCCGAACGACTACCTCGGCCCGGGCACCGGCTACGACCCGGCTCCCGGCCGGCAGGCCGAGATCGACGCGATCCGCCAACAGCGCTCGGTCGAGGACCTGCGGCGTGCCCAGGACGACCCGCAGGAGTTCGCCCGGTTCTCCGTCGTGGGCGAGGCCTCGGTCGGGTCGGCGGCCGGCGAGGTCGTGATCGGCCTCTCGCCGGCCGTGGGCCGCGCGATCAGCCGGACCCTCTCCGGGCTGACCGTGTCGGAGGCGCTGGCCGAGGTGCTGGCGGGCCTCGAGGAGGAGGGCTGCAGCGCGCGGCTGGTGCGGGTGAACGACTCGATCGACCTGGGCTCGATCGGCCTGAAGGCGGCCCGGCTGGCGGGGTCCGGGATCGGGATCGGCCTGCAGGCGAAGGGCACCGCCCTGATCCACCGCCGGGACCTGCCGCCGCTGGCCAACCTCGAGCTGTACAGCGTGGCTCCGACGATCGGCCGCGCCGACTACCGGCTGCTGGGGGTCAACGCCGGGCGCCACGCCAAGGGCGCGACGCCCGACCCCGCCCGGAACCCCTACTCCGACGAGGCGATCGAGGCGCGGTACCACACGCGGGTGGTGGCGCTGGTCGCGATCGAGCGTGCGCTGGCCACCGGCGGCGTACCGGAGGAGCTGCAGTGGAAGGGCGAGCGATGAGCTCCGTCACCGGAAGGGCCTGGTCGGGCCGCGAGGCCGCGTCCCTGCGCGTCGAGGAAGTGGTCGGTGGCGAGCTCGGGCCGGACGACATCCGGATCAGCCCGGACACGCTCCGGCACCAGGCCGACGTCGCCCGGGCACACGGCAACCCGCAGCTGGCGGCGAACTTCGAGCGGGCGGCGGAGCTCGCGGCGTTCGAGGAGGGGGAGATCCTCGCGCTCTACGAGATGCTCCGGCCCGGTCGCGTGACCGGTGCCGAGCTGCGCGCGAAGGCGGACCTGCTGGAGTCGCGGGGCGCGCCGATCTGCGCGGCCTTCGTGCGCGAGGCGGCGACGGTGTACGAGCGGACCGGCCTGACGGCGTGAGCTCCTCATGACCGGACCATCGGGGCTGGTCGCCGGCATCGACATCGGCAACGCGACCACCGAGATCGTCTTCGCGCGCCTCGTGGACGGCTCGCTGACGCCGGTGACGGCCGACCAGGCGCCGACACGTGGCGCGAAGGGGTCGGCGGCGTCGGTCGCGGCCGCGGCCGCGCTGGTCCGACGGATGGCGGACGCCCTCGGTGAGACGCCGGAGCGGGGCGCGGTGGCACGGCTGACGCCGGTGCACACCGGCGTCGTGAGCGGTGTGGCCGCAGGCGCCGACACCGGCCGGCTGGGAGTCGTCCCGATCGAGGGTCGGACGCTGGTACGGGCCGGAGCGGCGGTCGGGCGCGGGGTCTGGATCTCCGAGCTCGAGACGTCCTCCGGCCCCGTCGTGGCGCTGGTGCCGAGCGGGACGGGGTACGCCGCCGCGGCCGAGGCGCTCAACGCGTCGCGCGCCCGGGTGGTGGCGGTGGCCCTGGCCGACGACGAGGCGGTGCTCGTGGGCAACCGCCTCGAGCGACGGGTGCCGGTCGTGGACCAGGTGCCGGTCGACCGGCTCGCGGTCGCATCTCTGGTCGCGGTCGAGGTGGCGGCGCCCGGTGGCGCGCTGGCGCAGCTGGTGGACCCGTTGTGGCTGACGTCCGAGCTCGGGCTGGTCGACGACGAGCGCGCGGACGCCGCCACCGCTGCGTCGCAGCTGAGCGGCCGCACGTCCGGGCTCGTGCTCCTGGAGGCGAGGCGCTCCGCACCGGCCTCCGGCCCGGACCGGCTGTCCGCCGTGGTCCGGACCGACCAGGGCTGGCGACTGGTCGACTCGGCCGTGTCGGTCGCCGATCTGACCGTGCTCGACGTCACGGAGACCGCGTGGCGGCGGCAGCCGGGCGACCACCGGCTGGCCGCGGCGTACCTCGCTGGTGCGGAGGCGGCGGTGGACTCCTCGGACGCCTTGACGGAGCGGCTCGGCCTCCCGGTCGGGCTCGTCGAGTCCGAGGCGACGATGGCGGCCCTCGGCGCCGCCAGCACTCCCGGTGCCGATCGCGACGCGGCCGTGCTCGATCTGGGCGCCGGGACGGCCGACCTCGTCGTCGGCGCGTCGGCCGAGACGCGGGCGGGCTGCGGTGCGCTGCTGACGCTGGCGGTGGCGGAGGCGCTCGGGACGACGCGCGGCTCCGCGGAGTGGATCAAGCGTGGACCGTGCGTGCGGGTCGAAGGACCGACGGTGCGGGTGGCCGAGACGGGGGAGCGGTACCTCGACGACGTACCGGCTCCTGCGTCGGCGGTGGGGCGGCTCGCCGTGCCCGGGCCGGCGGGACTGCTCGGCTTCGGCGGTGAGCTGCCCGCGGCCTCGTGGCGGGAGGCGCGGTGGGCGCTCAAGGAGGCCGTCCTCGGCCGCTCCCTGCGCGAGTCGGAGCTCGCGCTGCCGTCCACGCTGGTCGTCGTCGGCGGTCCGGCGGGCGACGACGAGGCCCTGACCGCCGTCTCCGGTCTCGTGCCGGCGGGCACCGTCGTCGGCCGCGCGAACGTCGCCGGCTCCCTCGGGCATCGCCACGCCGTTGCCTGGGGCCTGGCGCTGGTCGCCTCCCGCCGACTCGGCACGCGCTGAGCGCTCCAGGAGGTCGGACCCGACCTCGGGTCAGCGGTGCCCGGACCAGGTTCCGGCGCGGGCGGCGTGGGCGACCAGATCGGCCAGGTCCGCGAGGTCGGGCTGGTCGGGCTGGGAGCCACCGTCGATGGACGACGTGGTGATCCGGATGTGGTCGGAGCCGGGCGATGAGATCCAGAAGGGGTCGCCGCTGGCCGCCCGGACGCCGGCGGCGGCGAGGTGGAGGAGCGCGGCGCCCTGCTCCGCCACGGGCACCCACACGTTGATCCCGTCGCGCCCGGGGACGTCGACCCCGCGCTCGGCCAGCGCGTCGGCCATGGCCGCCGTACGCGCGGCGTACGTCGCCTGCGCGTCGGCCACGAACTCCCGGGATCGCGCGTCCGTCAGCAGCTCCAGCAGGATCGACTGCACCAGGCGGCTGCTCCAGCCCTGGCCCAGGTAGCGCCGCTCCACGATCGGTCCGACCACCGTCGCCGGACCGCCGATCGCGGCCAGCCGGAGGTCGGGGCCGTGCGTCTTCGAGAAGCTCCGCACCAGCACGGTGTGCTCCGGCAGGAACGCCCCGAGCGACACCGGTGGCCCCGTCGGCGTACCGCCCGCGGAGTCGTCCTCGACGACCACCACGTCCCGGTCCGCCACCACCGCCGCGAGCTCCGCGGCCCGGCTCTTCGCCAGCGACTGTCCCGACGGGTTCTGGCCCCACGGCTGGAAGAACAGCACCTTCGCGCCCGCCTCGAGCGCGGCGACGACGTCGGCGACGACGGGGCCGTCTGCGTCGTACCCGACGCCCAGCGGTACGGCGCCCGCCATCTCCAGCAGGTCGAGCAGCGGGGGGAAGCACGGCTGCTCGACCGCGACCCGGTCACCGAACCGCAGGTGGGCGGCCACGAACTGGCTGTGCGCGTCCATGGCCCCGTCGACGACCGTGAGCGCCTCGACCGAGTTCGGCCAGGACTCCTCGAGCACCTCGCGCAGCGCCGGGACGACGGGCTCCTCGAGGTAGGAGTGGGCGGTCTCGTCGCGCGGCACGCGCTGCATCGCGGCGTGGAGATCGGGCAGTAGCCGCGGATCGGGCAGCCCGGTCGAGAGGTCCACCCGGTAGCCGGCCCGGGAGTCCAGCGCGCGCCGGTAGCGGCGCGGCCCCACCGAGGCCTCGCGTACCCGGGTGCCGCGCCGGCCGTCGGTCTCGATGAGCCCGGCCCGGGCGAGCTGGGACCAGGCTGCGCTGATGGTGGCCGGAGCTACCTGGAGGTCGCGAGCCACCCGGCGGATCGGGGGGAGGCGCTCGCCGGGCCGCAGGACTCCGCGGTCGATGCCTGCGGACAGCGCGAGGGCGATGCCCTTCGCCGAGCGGTCGTCCACCGTCTCGACCAGCTCCTGCCACATGTTTTGTAACATAGCAATGAAAGCATTGCTCTAGATAGTGCAATGTCGATATTTTCGCGGCATGACCACGCGCATCACCCACTGGACCAACGGCGCGGCGACCCCCGGCGGCTCGGGCCGCTCGGGAGCCGTCTACAACCCGGCCACCGGCGAGCAGACCGGCGAGGTCGACTTCGCCAGCCGCGCCGAGATCGACCGGGCGGTGACCAGCGCCACCGAGGCCGCAGAGAGCTGGCGCTCGGCGTCCCTGGCGACGCGGACCGGCGTGCTGTTCACGTTCCGTGAGCTGCTCGCCGCGGGCATCGAGGACCTCGCCGCGATCATCACCGCCGAGCACGGCAAGGTGCTGGGTGACGCCAAGGGCGAGATCCAGCGCGGTCTCGAGAACGTCGAGTACGCCTGCGGCGTGGCCGACCACATGAAGGGCGGGTACTCCGAGCAGGCCGGCACGGGCGTCGACGTCTACTCGATCCGGCAGCCGCTCGGCGTCGTGGCCGGCATCACGCCCTTCAACTTCCCGGCGATGGTGCCGCTGTGGATGTGCGCCAACGCCATCGCCACCGGCAACGCGTTCATCCTCAAGCCCAGCGAGAAGGACCCGTCGGCCTCGCTGTTCCTGGCCGAGCTCTGGAAGAAGGCCGGGCTGCCCGACGGCGTCTTCACCGTCATGCACGGCGACAAGGAGGCCGTCGACGCGATCCTCGAGCACCCCGGCATCGCGGCGGTCAGCTTCGTCGGGTCCACCCCGATCGCCCGCTACATCTACGAGACCGGCACCCGCAACGGCAAGCGCGTCCAGGCCCTCGGCGGCGCCAAGAACCACATGCTGGTGCTCCCCGACGCCGACGTCGACATGGCCGCCGATGCGGCCGTCTCGGCCGCGTACGGCGCGGCCGGCGAGCGCTGCATGGCGATCTCCGTGGCCGTCGCGGTCGGCGACGTGGCCGACCCGCTGGTCGACGCGATCGCGGCCCGGCTGCCCAAGCTCCGCATCGGCGACGGCACCGACCCCGACTCGGAGATGGGTCCGCTGATCACCCGGGAGCACCGCGACAAGGTCGCCGACTACGTCCGACAGGGCGTCGAGGCCGGCGCGACCGCGGTCGTGGACGGCCGCGAGGCCGATGTCCCCGGCGACGGCTTCTTCCTGGGGACGACGCTCCTCGACCGGGTCAGTCCGGAGATGACCGTCTACACCGACGAGATCTTCGGCCCCGTGCTCTGCGTGGTCCGGCAGGAGTCGTACGACGAGGCGATCGCCCTCATCAACGGCAACCAGTTCGCCAACGGCACCGCGATCTTCACCCGCGACGGCGGCGCGGCCCGGCGGTTCCAGTTCGACGTCGAGGTCGGGATGGTCGGCGTCAACGTCCCGATCCCGGTGCCGGTGTCGTACTACTCGTTCGGCGGCTGGAAGGCCTCGCTGTTCGGCGACACCCACATGTACGGCCCGGAGGGCGTCGCGTTCTACACGCGTGGCAAGGTCGTCACGTCGCGCTGGCCCGACCCGGCCACCTCCACGATCGACCTCGGCTTCCCGACGCACCGCTGACCCGACCAGACTGAGGAGCAGGCATGACCCCGACGTACGACGGCCCACTGGCGGGCATCCCCACCGACGAGCAGACGGTCCGCTCCCTCGACCGTGCCCACGTGTTCCACTCGTGGTCGGCCCAGGCGCTCATCGACCCGCTCCCGATCGCCAGTGCGTCCGGGTCGCGCTTCACCGACTACGCCGGCACCAGCTACCTGGACTTCTCCAGCCAGCTGGTCAACGTCAACATCGGCTACCAGCACCCCAAGCTGGTCAAGGCGATCGCGGACTACGCCCAGCAGATGACGACCATCCAGCCGTCGTTCGCGAACGACGCGCGCTCGGAGGCCGCCCGGCTGATCGCGGAGGTCGCCCCGGGCGACCTGAACCGGGTGTTCTTCACCAACGGCGGCGCCGAGGCGACCGAGAACGCGATGCGGATGGCCCGCCTTCACACCGGCCGCCACAAGATCCTCGCGGCCTACCGCTCCTACCACGGGGCCACGGCCGGCTCGATCACGATGACCGGCGACCCGCGCCGCTGGCCGAACGAGCCGCTGGTCAGCGGGGTCGTGCACCACTTCGGCCCGTACCTGTACCGCTCGGCCTTCCACGCGACGACCGAGGAGGAGGAGTGCGAGCGCGCGCTGGACCACCTGCGCGACCTGATCACGTTCGAGGGCCCCGGCACGATCGCGGCGGTCATCCTCGAGACGATCGTCGGCACCAACGGCATCCTGATGCCGCCGGACGGCTACCTGGCGGGAGTCCGTGCCCTGTGCGACGAGTTCGGGATCGTGATGATCGCCGACGAGGTGATGTCGGGCTTCGCCCGGGCCGGCGAGTGGTTCGCGATCCAGCACTGGGACGTCGTCCCCGATCTGATCACCTTCGCCAAGGGCGTGAACTCCGGCTACGTGCCGATCGGCGGCGTGCTCATCAACGACGCCGTCAACGCGACGTTCCAGGAGCGGGTCTACCCCGGTGGCCTGACCTACAGCGGCCACCCATTGGCCTGCGCGAGCGCGGTCGCCTCGATCGAGATCTTCAAGGAGGAGGGCATCGTCGAGCATGCCCGCACGATGGGCACCGACGTGATCGGCCCCGAGCTGGCGACCATCGCGGCGAACCACCCGTCGGTCGGCGAGGTGCGCGGCCTGGGCATGTTCTGGGCCGTCGAGCTGGTCACGGACCGGGCCACCCACGAGCCGCTGGTGCCGTTCAACGCCGCCGGCGCGGCCGCCGCGCCGATGGCCGAGCTCGCCGCGGCGTGCAAGGAGCGCGGGATGTGGCCGTTCATCCACTTCAACCGGCTCCACGTCGTGCCACCGTGCACGACCAGCGCCGACGAGCTGCGTGAGGGGCTCGGGATCCTGGACGAGGCGCTCAAGGTCGCCGACCAGCACTACACCGGTAGCTGACCGACCAGAGGAGCCCCGCCGTGTCCGACTGCTGTGACCACGACTCGGGCTCCCTGCCCACGTCGACGCCGGGTGCCTACTTCGATCTCGGCGACCACCATCGCCCGGTGACGACGACCTCCACCGAGGCGCAGAGCTGGTTCGACCGGGGCCTGGCCTGGACCTACGGGTTCCACCACGAGGAGGCGAGAGCCTGCTTCGAGCGGGCGCTCGAGGCCGACCCCGACTGCGCGATGGCGCACTGGGGCGTCGCCTACGTGGTCGGTCCCAACTACAACAACGCCTGGGACGCCTTCGACCCGCTCAGCCTCGCCCAGTCCCTGACGACCGCCCGTGCGGCGCGCGAGGCGGCCGAGCGACTGGCGCCCCGCGCCTCAGCGGTGGAGCAGGCGCTGATCGCGACATTGTCGGCCCGCTACCCGGTGACCGAGGCCACGGAGGGAGACCCGTCGTGGTGCGAGGGCCATGCGGCGGCGATGCGCACGGCGTACCGGCAGTTCCCCGACGACCTCGACGTCGCGGCCCTGTTCGCCGAGGCGCTGATGAACGTCACGCCCTGGCAGATGTGGGACCTCCCGACCGGTCTGCCGGCCGAGGGTGCCCACACCGTCGAGGCGCGCGAGGTGCTCGAGCGAGCGCTGGCCACGCCCGAGGCGCGGCGGCACCCGGGAGTGCTGCACATGTACCTGCACCTGATGGAGATGTCTCCGACGCCCGAGGCCGCCGCCGAGGCCGGTGACCTGCTCCGCGACCTGGTGCCCGACGCCGGCCACCTGCGGCACATGCCGTCCCACATCGACGTCCTCACCGGGGACTACCGGGCCGTGATCGACGCCAACCAGGCGGCCTACGAGGCCGACGAGCGGTACGTCGCGGCCGAGGGCGTGATGAACGCCTACACGCTCTACCGGTGCCACGACCTCCATTTCCTCGTGTACGGCGCGATGTTCGTCGGCGACCGCGACACCGCGCTCGATGCGGCCGACCGGCTGATGACCGCGATCCCCGAGTCGCTGCTGCGGGTCGAGTCGCCGCCGATGGCGGACCTCCTCGAGGCGTTCGTCCCGGTCCGGGTGCACGTCCTGATCCGCTTCGGGATGTGGGAGCAGCTGATCTCCGAGCCGCTGCCGGCCGACGACGAGCTCTACGCCGCCACGACGGCGTTCATCCACTACGGCCGCGGTGTCGCCTTCAGCGCGACCGGCCGGGTCGCCGAGGCCGAGCGCGAGCGTGAGCTGTTCCGCGCCGCCGCGGCCCGGGTCCCCGAGACCCGCCTCCTGTTCAACAACACCGTCGCCGACCTGCTCGCCATCGCCGCGGAGATGCTCGACGGCGAGCTGCTCTACCGCCGCGGCGAGCACGACGCGGCGTTCGCCTCACTCCGCCGCAGCATCGAGCTCGACGACCACCTCCCGTACGACGAGCCGTGGGGCTGGATGCAGCCGACCCGGCATGCGTACGGCGCGCTGCTGCTCGAGCAGGGGCACGTCGAGGAGGCGGCCGCGGTCTACCGGGCCGATCTCGGCCTGGACGACTCGCTGCCCCGCGCCCTGCGCCACCCGCGCAACGTGTGGAGCCTGCACGGCTACCACGAGTGCCTGACCCGCCTCGGCCGCTCCGAGGAGGCCGACGCGGCCAAGGCCGACCTCGATGCCGCGCTGGCCCAGGCAACGGTTCCGATCGCCGCCTCGTGCGCCTGCCGGACGGTGGCCTGAGGGATGCGCACCCGGCGGATGCGGCTGTCCGAGGCGATGCGACGGTGGCGGGTCGCGCGCGCGGAGGCGAGGCGTGCCGGCGACAGGCGCCGGCACCAGCGGGACGCCGAGCACGAGGAGCGCATCCGGGCCGGGATCAAGGACCCCCACGGCGGCGGCATGTGACGTCACGCCTGGCGGACCCGGATACCCTCGCCGCCGTGATCGTCGTGACCCGCTTCCGGGTGCCCCAGGCCGAGCACGCCGCGTTCCGTGGCGACCTCGAACGGGCGCGCCAGACCCTCGCGGGCCAGCGGGGGTACGTCGCCGGCCGGATCGGCCGCAACGTCGACGATCCCGAGCTCTGGGTGCTGACCACCGAGTGGGAGGGTCCGGGCGCCTACCGCCGCGCGCTCTCGGCGTACGACGTGAAGCTGACGGCGGTGCCGACCCTGAGCCGCGCGCTCGACGAGCCGAGCGCCTACGAACGGGTCGAGCCGGGGGAGGCCCTCAATGACCCGAGGTCACGCTCGTTAGGCTGAACCCTTCCGATCAGACCGACAGCCAGCCGGCCGACCCCAGGAGCATCTTCGTGGCCAAGCCACCCACCAGCAAGCTCGACACCGTCGTCTCCCTCTGCAAGCGCCGCGGTTTCGTCTACCCGTCCGGCGAGATCTACGGCGGCACGCGCTCCGCCTGGGACTACGGCCCGCTGGGTGTGGAGCTGAAGGAGAACGTCAAGAAGCAGTGGTGGCGGTCGATGGTCACCGAGCGCGACGACGTGGTCGGTCTCGACTCGGCAATCATCCTGCCCACCAGGACCTGGGAGGCCAGCGGCCACCTCGCGACGTTCACCGACCCGCTGGTCGAGTGCCAGTCCTGCCACCGGCGCTTCCGCGAGGACCACCTCCAGGAGGAGTACGCCGGGCGTCACGACGTCGCGGATCCCGACACGGTCGACATCAACGAGTCGGTGCCGTGCCCGAACTGCGGCAACCGCCACACCTGGACCGAGCCCCGGCAGTTCAACATGATGCTCAAGACCTACCTCGGCGTGATCGAGGACGAGTCCGGGCTGCACTACCTGCGCCCCGAGACCGCCCAGGGCATCTTCCTCAACTTCACCAACATCGTGACCAGTGCGCGGATGAAGCCGCCGTTCGGCATCGCCCAGATGGGCAAGAGCTTCCGCAACGAGATCACCCCCGGCAACTTCATCTTCCGGACCCGCGAGTTCGAGCAGATGGAGATGGAGTACTTCGTCAAGCCCGGCGAGGACGAGGAGTGGCACCAGTACTGGATCGACGAGCGCACCCGTTGGTTCACCGACCTCGGGATCAGCTCGGACAACCTGCGCCAGTACGAGCACCCCCAGGAGAAGCTCAGTCACTACGCGAAGCGGACCGTCGACCTGGAGTACCGCTTCGGCTTCTCCGGCCGCGAGTTCGAGGAGCTCGAGGGCATCGCCAGCCGCACCGACTACGACCTCACCCAGCACTCCGAGTTCTCGGGGCAGGACCTGTCGTACTTCGACCAGGCCAGCGGCGAGCGGTACGTCCCCTACGTGGTCGAGCCGGCACTCGGCCCCAACCGCGCGATGATGGCGTTCCTCCTCGACGCCTACACCGAGGACGAGGCGCCCAACACCAAGGGCGGCCTCGACAAGCGCGTGGTCCTGCGGCTCGACCCGAGGCTCGCGCCGGTCAAGGTGGCGGTGCTCCCGCTCAGCCGCAACGCGGACCTGTCCCCGAAGGCCCGCGACCTCGCCGCCCAGCTGCGCCACGCCGGCTGGAACGTCGACTTCGACGACTCCGGTGCCATCGGGCGCCGCTACCGGCGACAGGACGAGATCGGCACGCCGTACTGCGTGACCGTCGACTTCGACACCCTCGACGACCATGCCGTCACGGTCCGGGAGCGCGACTCGATGAAGCAGGAGCGGATCGCGCTCGACCAGGCGCGTGCGTACTTCGCGGAGCGCCTGCTGGGGTGCTGACCGGCGTGCACAATGGCCGCGTGACCCGACGTACGGCGCTGCCCGCCCTCGCGGCGATCGCGGCGCTGGCGCTGGCCGGCTGTGGCAGCGGGTCGGGGTCGTCGGCTGCCGGCGGCGGCGCGACCGACTCCGGGTCGCCGGCCGGGTCCTCCGGCCCGGCATCGGGATCCAGCTCGTCGCCGGTGGTCGTGGAGGGCGTGAAGCTCACCGCCCAGGGCTCGCAGCTGAGGCTCGGCCACACGGCACGGGTGTCCTGGAAGCCCGATCAGCACACCGTCGGAGTCATCGCGGTGCGGGTGACCAGGCTCCAGAGGATGCCGATCAGCGCGTTCGCCGACTGGCGGCTCAGGCCCGCGACCCAGAGGTCCACGCCGTACTTCGTGCACGCCACCGTGCGGAACCTCGGCAGGAGCAACCTGTCGGGCAAGCCCGTCCCCCTCTACCTGCTCGACCAGCGCAACACCCTGCTGCAGCAGTCGACGTTCCAGGCGGAGTACCCGCCGTGCCCCAGCCGGCCGTTCCCCCCGAAGTTCACCCATCGCAAGAAGACGTCGGTCTGTCTGGTCTACTTCGCACCCGACCACGGGAGGCTGGTCGCGATCAGCTTCCGCCCGTCGCAGGACTTCGACGCGATCACCTGGGCGGGCCCGGTCGCGAAGCCGTCGAAGGGCAGGCAGGGGCAGTGAGCGCCTGATCCGGAGTTTGGCCGCACGGCGCGACGGGCCGGACAATCGAGCCATGCCCCTGACCCTCGGCCCGCTGACCGTGCCCGTGCCGGTCGTGCTCGCACCGATGGCGGGCATCACGAACGCGGCGTACCGCCGCCTGTGTGCCGAGCAGGGAGCCGGCCTCTACGTCTGCGAGATGATCACGTCGCGCGGGCTCGTCGAGCGTGACACCACGACCCTGAAGATGCTGGTCTTCGACGAGCTCGAGACGACCCGCTCGGTCCAGCTGTACGGCACCGACCCGTCGTACGTCGGGAAGGCCACCGAGATCCTCTGCGCCGAGTACGGCGTGCACCACGTCGACCTCAACTTCGGCTGTCCGGTGCCCAAGGTGACGCGCAAGGGCGGTGGGGGAGCGCTGCCGTGGAAGCGCGGTCTCCTCGGCGAGATCCTGCGCTCGGCCGTCGCCGCCGCCGAGCCGTACGGCGTGCCGGTGACCATGAAGACCCGCAAGGGCCTCGACGAGGACCACCTGACCTACCTCGACGCCGGTCGGATCGCCCAGGAGTCCGGGATCGTCGCGATCGCGCTGCACGGCCGCACCGTCGCGCAGTCCTACAGCGGTGTCGCCGACTGGGACGCGATCGCCAGGCTGGTCGACCACGTCGACATCCCGGTGCTCGGCAACGGCGACATCTGGGAGGCCGGCGACGCGCTGCGGATGGTCGACCGGACCGGGGCCGCCGGGGTCGTCGTCGGCCGCGGGTGCCTCGGACGGCCGTGGCTGTTCCGCGACCTGGCGGCCGCGTTCTCCTCACCGCCGGTCGACGGGGGCGTGCCGTCCCCGTCGCGAGCCGAGGCGACCCCCGAGCTCCCGGCCCTCGGCGAGGTGCGCGCGATGATGCGTCGTCACGCCGAGCTGCTCAGCGAGCACATGGGGGAGGAGCGGGGCTGCAAGGAGTTCCGCAAGCACGTGTCCTGGTACCTCAAGGGCTTCCGAGCGGGTGGCCGGCTGAGGCACTCGCTGGCCCTGGTCGACTCGCTCGCGGCGCTCGACGTACTGCTCGACGAGCTCGACCCGGACGAGCCGTTCCCCGTCGCCGAGCTCGGGATGCCGCGCGGTCGCCAGGGCACGCCGCGCGAGCGCGTCGTCGTACCCGAGGGCTGGTTCGACGACACCGACGGCAGCTCCCTGCGCCTCACCGAGGACGCGACCGAGACCACGGGCGGGTGACGGACGACACGCCCGGCCGCGGACCCCGGATTTCGGAGGCCCCCGCTCCTGTGCTTGACTGCCGTGTCGTGTCCGAATCGTGACCACGGGGGGTCATGGCGGGCCGCAATCCCCCGAACTCAACTGCAAAGGAATCAGCGCTGTGGCACATCCTCGCCACAAGCGGGAAACCAATGCCCGCCGGTTCGTCTCCCAGACCGGGGTCCGAACCGCCAAGCTCGCCATCGGCGCGGCAGCCGTGGCGACCGTCCCCGCCGTCGCCCTCGGAGTCGTCCAGGCCACCCCGGCCGCGTCGATCGGTCTCCAGGCCCATCAGCAGCCGCTGCAGCTCGACCCGCAGCGTTACGACGGCGCCCCCGTCTCGCGGTCCTTCAACCGCACCGCAGCCCGCAACTTCCAGGAGGGTGTCGCCGCCCAGGTCGCGACCGCCCGGGCGGTCAAGCGGGCCCACCTCAAGAAGTGGACGACGGTCGACCTCAACCTGTGGTCGAGCTCCTCCCAGGCGGCCGAGCAGGTCGGGCTGCTGCCGGCCGGCAAGCACGTGCTCGTGACCGGTCGCGTGGCCGACGGACGCGTCGAGCTGGTCGTCGACGGCCGGTCGCGCTGGGTCACCGCCGGGTACCTGGCCGACAGCAGGCCCGACGCCGCGACGGCCGGTGCGGCCGGTGCGGCCGGTGCGGCTGGGGGCCTGTCGATGGCCCCGTGCCCCGACGGCTCGGTCGAGTACCGGCTCACGCCGGCGGCGGTGTACCTCTACCGCTCGGTGTGCCACGCCTTCCCCCAGATCACGTCGTACGGCGGCTGGGACGCCCACGGCGAGCACGCCTCCGGCAAGGCGCTCGACATCATGACCAGCGACGTGACCCTGGGCAACCAGATCGCGGCCTTCCTGCAGGCCCACGCCGCGGAGCTGCACATCTACGACATCCTCTGGCGCCAGCACATCTGGACGCCGGAGCGGGCCTCCGAGGGATGGCGGCTCTTCGCCGACCGTGGCTCGGCGACCGCCAACCACTACGACCACGTCCACGTGTCGGTGTACTGACCGGTGCTGAGGGCCGGAGCGAACGGCTTGCGCGCACGGGGCCGTCACGCCCTAGTCTCGGCTCGATGCCTGGGGATGCGACGCAGTACGACGAGGCCGCGCGGCAGCGCTGGGTCGACGAGCCGCCCAAGCGCGTCCCCGCGCCGGAGCGCACGCCGTTCGAGCGCGACCGGGCGCGCGTGGTGCATGCCGCGGCGAGCCGCCGGCTGGCGGCCAAGACCCAGGTGGTCGGACCGCAGACCGACGACTTCGTCCGCAACCGGCTGACCCACAGCCTCGAGGTCGCCCAGATCGCCCGCGACCTGGCCCGCGCCCTCGGCTGCGAGCCCGACCTGGTCGAGACCGCCGCCCTGGCGCACGACCTCGGCCATCCACCGTTCGGCCACAACGGCGAGCGGGTGCTGGCCGAGGCGGCGGACACGTGCGGCGGCTTCGAGGGCAACGCCCAGACGCTGCGGCTGCTCACCCGGCTGGAGGCGAAGACGTTCGGTCCGGACGGGCGATCCGCCGGGCTCAACCTGACGCGGGCCACGCTCGACGCCTGCACCAAGTACCCGTGGCCCCTCGCCGACGCCTCCGTCCCGACGGGCGTGCACGCCGACGGCTCGCCGCGGGTGGTGCGCAAGTTCGGCGTGTACGACGACGACCGGCCGGTGTTCGACTGGCTCCGCGCGGGCGCTCCTGGGCGCCGGCAGTGCTTCGAGGCCCAGGTGATGGACCTGGCCGACGACATCGCCTACTCCGTCCACGACGTGGAGGACGGCGTCGTCGCCGGCCGGATCGAGCTGACCCGGCTCGACGCCGAGGCGGTCGGCGTCGCGGTGCGTGACTGGTACCTGCCCGACACCGACCAGGCCGCCCTCGACCAGGGACTCGCCCGGCTGCGCACGATCGGCTCGTGGCCGACCACGCCGTACGACGGGAGCCGGCGGGCGCTCGCCGCACTGAAGAACCTCACCAGCGACGTGATCGGTCGCTTCGCCGCCGACGCCCGGGCGGCGACCTTCTCGGCGTACCCCGGCTCGCTGGGGCGGTACGCCGCGGAGCTCGTCGTCCCCGAGGACTCGCGGGTCGAGATGGCGATCCTGAAGGGGGTCGCCGCGCACTACGTGATGCAGGCCGACGACCGCGTCCGGGCGATGGCGGGGCAGCGCGAGCTGCTCGCCGAGCTGGTCGAGGTGCTCGCGAAGACCGCCCCGGACCACCTCGACCGGGCCTACGCGGGCGACTGGGCCGAGGCCACCGACGACCCCGCGCGGATGCGGGCGGTGATCGACCAGGTCGCAGCCCTCACCGACGCCAGCGCGGTCTCCTGGCACGCCCGCCTGGTCGGGCCGTCCGCCTGAGGCCGGGCTGGAGCACGGCCTCGGGCGGACGACCCGGACGAGCTACGGCAGGTCCCCCTGCGGGCCGGCCATGTGGTGGGGTTCCGGCTCGTGGGCGCCGGTGACCTTGGCCGCCGCGGCACTGGCCGCGCTGGTCACCTTGTCGGCCACCACCGGAGCCTGCTCCTTCGCCGCGTCGACGGCCTGGTGCGCCTTCTCCTGCACGCGCGGGTCGTTCTTGACCTTGTTCACCGCGCCCGTGATCTGGTCGTAGCGCTCGCGGCCCGCGCGGGCCCCGAGCACGTAGCCGACCCCGGCCGCAGCCAGCAGCAGCAGCTTGTTCATCGTCGTGCCTCCTCGTAGTCGCGTCTCGCGGTCGTCGTGCTCCCATCATCCGCTCCCCCCGCATCCCCGGAGGGCACGTGTCCCGCGCCGTACCGCTCGTGGGCCTGCTCGCGCAGCGCCTGCATCCGCACCGCCCGGCCGCGCTCGAGGTCCCGACGCCGCTTGCGGTGTGCCTTGTGGATCGTGCGGGTGTCGCGCGGCGGGAGCTGGAGCGTCTGCTCCGCCGGCAGCCCGGCGCGCAGCTCCCGGCGCCGCTCGAGCTCGGAGTCGAGCTCGGCGCCGAACAGCAGGGCGAGGTGTGAGATCCACAGGAACAGCAGCGTCACGATCACGCCGGCCAGCGATCCGTAGGTCCGGTCGTACGACGCGACGTGCGCGACGTAGAACGCGAAACCCACCGACGCCGCGACCCAGACCACCAGCGCGGTCACCGCGCCCGGGGACAGCAGCCGGAACCTCTCGGGCCGCACGTTGGGGGTGGCCCAGTACAGGAACGCCACCAGGACGACGGCCAGCAGGGCCATCGCCGGCCATTTCGCGATCCGCCACACAAGCAGCGCCTGCGACCCGACCCCGAGCTGGTCACCGAGCGAGGTGGCCAGCGACCCGGACACCACGACCATCACCAGGATCGTCGCCACCAGCAGGATCGAGACCAGGGTGACCAGGAACATCCAGGGCCGGAGCTTCCAGAACGGCCGGCCCTCGTCGCACTCGTAGATGCGGTTCATGGCCCGTCCGAACGCGCCGACCCACGCGGACGCCGACCACAGCGCGCCCAGGACGCCGACGACGAGCCCGATGCCGGCCCCGGGGGAGGTGGCCACGCCCTCGAGCGCCGTCCGCACGCTGTCGAGCGTGTCGGCCGAGACCAGGGGGCGCAGGACGTCGATCACGGTGTTCACCGAGCTGTTCGCCTGGCCGACCACGCCGAGCACGGACACCAGTGCGATCGCGGCGGGGAAGATCGAGAGGATCGCGTAGTAGGTGAGGGCGGCGGCCAGGTCCGTGCACTGGTCGACCCCGAACTCCCGGACCGCCATCCGTACGGCGTACCGCCGGGTGTTGCGCGGGGCAGCGCGACGTCTCTCGCTCGTCACGGTCCGGTCCGAGGTCGACGTAGCCATGTGATGACTCGTACCCCACCCGCGGGGTGGTAACCCTCCGAGCCCGTCGGGCCTCCGCCGTAGACTCCCGGCGTGGCCGGACGGATTCGCGAGGAGGACATCGCGGAGGTGCGTGAGAAGGCCAGGATCGACGAGGTCATCTCCGAGTACGTCACGCTCCGGCCGGCGGGCGGGGGCTCGCTCAAGGGCCTGTGCCCCTTCCACGACGAGAAGTCCCCGTCGTTCAACGTCCGGCCCGATCGCGGATGGCACTGCTTCGGCTGCGGTGAGGG